>NZ_KV792013.1:0-20120 GCF_001808085.1 Staphylococcus sp. HMSC14C01 | reverse complement strand
TAGGTGCAAGTCCTATCTTCCGCTCCATAATTGCTTCCATAGGGAAGTTTTTTATTTATATATATTAAGCCGGCGTGGCGGAATTGGCAGACGCGCGGGACTCAAAATCCCGTTCCTTTATTGGAGTGTCGGTTCGACCCCGACCGCCGGTATGTAATGGATTTAAAAGGATTAAGTAGAACACTCTACTTAATCCTTTTTTATTTGATATTTTTTTAACTACTTATTTTATATTGTATAAAATGAGATAATATAATATTATATAGCTAATATTTAAAAATGGAGGCTATTATGAGTAGAACTAGAATAAATTTAAAATATTTTTTTAGTAATATTCTTAATGCAGTTGGTGCAGGAGTAGTTATTGCATTACTTCCAAATGCACTTTTAGGAGAACTACTAAAATTATTTAAAGATCAACATCCAATATTAGAGCTTGTTTTTCAATTAGTGACAATTATTCAATCATTTATGGCATTTATTATTGGAATACTGGCAGCACATCAATTCAAATTTAGTGGTGCGGGTGCTAGTATGATAGGTATATCTGCAATGTTAGGCTCTGGAGCTATACAAATGAATGCCAATGGTATTGCATTAAAAGGAATTGGCGATATTATAAACGTAATTTTAGTTATTATTATCGCATGTGCTTTATATTTATTATTACAAGGAAAATTTGGTTCTTTAGAAATGATTATTTTACCTGTATTTATTCCAGTAGTCAGCGGATTAATTGGATTAATGACTTTGCCATATATACAAATTATCACAAAAAGTTTAGGACATATGATTAATTCATTTACTGAATTTAATCCTTTAATTATGTCTATCTTGATAAGTGTGACATTTTCACTACTAATGGTTACGCCAATTTCTCTAGTTGCTATTGCTACAGCTATTAGTTTAAATGGGTTAGGTAGTGGTGCTGCAAACATGGGAATTGTTGCTGCATGCGTTACTTTTTTCTTTGGTTCTTTACGTGTCAATTCAGTTGGTGTCAATTTAGTTTTGTTTATTGGCGCTGCGAAGATGATGATTCCTGTTTATTTAAAACATTTAATCATTGCAATACCATTAACCATTAATGGTATTATTTCCGGTTTGTTAACATACTTCATTGGAATAAAAGGAACACCATTATCAGCTGGATTTGGTTATACAGGATTAGTTGGTCCAATTAATGCGTTTAATAGAATGCCGGGTGATTCAACATTTAATATTCTTCTATTAGCATTAGGTTATTTTATTGTTCCATTCATTAGTGCTTTTATTATTCATGAATTATGCAAAAAGTTTATACCATCATATAATGATAATATTTATAGATTTGAAATCACTCACCAATAATATTATTTTAAAGGTATTTAAGCATCTATAGTAATGTAGATGCTTTTTTTATTTGAATTTTTTATTGCATATTAATACTTTATTATGTATAATAATTAAAAAGTTATAGGAGGTTGCTATATGAAATATATTTTTAAAACAATGATCATAGCAATCTTAATTAGTTTGACCTTTATAAATATAGAACCTATGGCTCACGCTGATCAAGATGCAAAATGGGAAAAAATTAAGGAAAGTGGGGAATTAAGAGTAGGATTATCAGCTGATTATGCACCATTTGAATTTGAAAAGACTGTAAAAGGTAAGAGTGAATACGCAGGTATAGATATCGATTTAGCTAAAAAAATTGCTAAAGATAATCACTTAAAATTAAAAATTGTGAATATGCAATTTGATAGTTTACTCGGTGCATTAAAAACGGGAAAAATTGATGTTATTATTTCTGGTATGACTTCAACACCAGAAAGAAAGAAAGAAGTTGATTTCTCAGATTCTTATACTAAAACGGGCAATGTAATGCTTATTAGAAAAAGCGATAAAAATAAATTTCATACATTAAAAGACTTTTCTAATAAAAAAGTTGCAGCACAAAAAGGGACTGAACAAGAAAAAATTGCGCAACAAGAAATAGAGAATGCAGACATTAGTTCATTAAATCGTCTACCAGATGCTATTCTTGCAGTTAAAAGTAATAAGGTAGAAGGGTTGGTAATAGAAAAACCTGTTGCTGAAGCATATGTAAAACAAAATAACAGCTTAATGATAGCTAATGTGAATTTTAATGAAGAAAAGAAAGATAATGTCATAGCTGTGCCAAAAAATTCACCTATTCTTTTAGCGAATGTCAATAAATCTATTAAGGAAGTCAATGACCAACATTTAATTAGCAAATACATGGACAAAGCTTCTAAAGATATGCAAGACGATAGTAGCTTTTTTGATAAGTATGGTGCATTTTTTATCAAAGGACTTAAAAATACAATTTTAATATCAATGATTGGTGTAGTATTAGGAGCAGTATTAGGAGCTTTAATTGCTTTAGCTAAATTGAGTAAGTTTAAATTGCTTTCATGGATTGCCTCTATTTACATAGAATTTTTAAGAGGAACACCGATGTTAGTTCAAGTATTTTTAGTTTTCTTTGGAACGACAGCTGTTCTAGGTTTAGACGTTTCAGCATTAGTATGTGGTACTATCGCACTAGTTATTAATTCTTCTGCTTATATTGCAGAAATAGTTAGAGCTGGAATTAATGCTGTTGATAAAGGGCAAACAGAGGCAGCGCAATGTTTAGGATTAAATTATTCTAAAACAATGAGATATATCATTTTACCCCAAGCAATTAAAAATATTTTACCAGCGTTAGGTAATGAATTTGTAACACTAATTAAAGAATCATCTATTGTTTCTACTATAGGAGTAGGAGAAATTATGTTTAACGCTCAGGTTGTACAAGGTATTTCATTTGATCCTTTTACACCGTTAATTATCGCTGCGATAATGTACTTTGTTTTAACATTTACATTATCTAGAGGTATGAGTTTAATCGAAGGGAGAATGAAAGCCAGTGATTAAAGTTCAAAATTTAAATAAGTCATTTAATAAAAATGAAGTACTCAAAGATATAAATTTAGAAATTAATAAAGGAGAAGTTGTAGCAATTATAGGACCATCAGGAAGTGGTAAAAGTACATTATTAAGATGTATGAATTTATTAGAAACACCATCAAATGGAAAAGTGATTTTTGAAGGAAAAGAATTAACACATAAAAATATAAATTTAAGTGAATTACGTCAAAAAATGGGAATGGTATTTCAAAATTTCAATTTATTTCCTCACAAAACAGTATTAGAAAATGTCATTTTAGCACCTAAGTTGTTAAAAAAAGTTGATTTAAAAAAACTAGAAATTGAAGGTAAAGCACTTCTAAAAAAAGTAGGACTTGAAGAGAAAGCTAACGCATATCCTTCTCAACTCTCTGGCGGACAAAAACAAAGGGTAGCAATAGCAAGAGCTTTAGCTATGCATCCTGATGTCATATTATTTGATGAGCCAACATCAGCACTTGATCCTGAAGTTGTTTATGAAGTACTTAAAGTTATGAAAGATTTAGCTAAAGAGGGTATGACAATGGTGGTTGTAACTCATGAAATGGGTTTTGCTAAAGATGTTGGTGATAAAGTAATATTTATGGCAGATGGATATGTCGTTGAAAGTGAAACACCTGATCAATTATTTAATCATCCCAAACATGAAAGAACTAAAAACTTTTTGGCGAAAGTATTATAGCATGTTGTATATGAAGACTGATAAAACATTTATAAGGTTTTATATCTAAAAAGTAATAAAAGTTAATTAAGAAAAGAAGATAGAATTTATTCTGAATTATAAATATAGACTTTCTTTATAACATTCTCAAAGTTAAAGAATCTGAGATACTTTAAAGTATATCTCAGATTCTTTTTTATTTATAAAAATATTTAATATCATAAAAAATTAAGATTATGTTAAAATGTTCTATGGACTTTTTTATAGGAGGCAAGAGTGTTGATGAACCATCAACTTAAACAGGAAATCATTGACTATGCGTATTCCATTGGTATAGATAGTATTGGTTTTACTACTGCTGATCCTTTCGATGAACTGAAACAAAAGTTAGTAGATTATCATGAAAAAGGTTATGCATCAGGTTTTGAAGAATCAGATATTGCGTTACGAACAGAACCTAAATTATCTTTACCCACAGCGCGTTCTATTATAGCTATTGCTGTTGGTTATCCAAATAAGCTAAAGGGAGCGCCAAAAAGTGTAAAAGGCGATAGAAGAGGAATGTTTGCGAGAGCCTCTTGGGGTCAAGATTATCATTCAATTATGAAAAAAAGATTAGACAAATTAAGTGAATTTATTCAATCTAAGGTTCCTGATGTCGAAATAAAAAGCATGGTTGACACTGGAGTACTTTCAGATCGCGCTGTAGCTGAAAGAGCAGGATTAGGATTCGTTGGTAGAAATGGATTTGTTATTAATCCAAAACTAGGAACTTGGACATATTTAGGAGAAATGTTAGTTAGTATTCCTTTTGAACCGGATGATCCTATATTAGACAGTTGTGGAGATTGTACAATTTGTGTAGATAGATGTCCAACGGGTGCTTTAGTAGGGAATGGTCAACTGAATTCTCAAAAATGTATCAGCTTTTTAACTCAAACTAAAGGATATTTAAAAGATGAGTATCGATATAAAATTGGTAATCGTCTTTATGGTTGTGATACTTGTCAACAAGTTTGTCCGAAAAATAGAGGCATTAATACAACTCACGAAGATATTATTTTAGAACCAGAAATATTAAAGCCACGTTTAGTTCCATTGTTACAAATGAGTAATAAAGAATTTAAAAATACTTATGGTCATTTGGCAGGAGCATGGAGAGGTAAGAAACCTATACAGCGGAATGCAATTATTGCACTTGCACATTTTGGTGAAGAAACGGCTATTCCTGAATTAAAGGAAGTGGCATTGAATGATCCAAGACCCATGATAAGAGGAACAGCATATTGGGCTATTGGCCAAATACTAGGCGATGATGCAAGAACATTTATTTATGAGCATTTTGATAATGAGATTGAAGAAGTTCAAGTTGAAATGAGAAAAGGACTAGAAATGAGGAAATAAAAATGACAAACCATATTGTGTTATTCCAACCAGAAATACCTGCAAACACTGGGAATATTGCACGTACATGCGCAGGTACCAATACACACTTGCATTTAATTAAACCATTAGGCTTTAGTACAGATGACAAGATGCTAAAACGAGCTGGATTAGATTATTGGGAACATGTTAATATCACTTATCATGAAAACATTGAATCATTTTTCGAAGTGACAAATGGTAAATATTATTTACTTACTAAATTTGGTAAACAAACTTATAGTGATTTTGATTTTTCAAATACTGAAGTAGAAAATTATTTTATCTTTGGTAGAGAAACTACAGGTTTACCAGATTGGGTAAAAGAGAAGTATGCAGATACTGCTTTAAGAATTCCTATGAGTGATCATATTCGTTCTTTAAATTTATCTAATACTGCTGCTTTATTGATTTATGAAGCATTACGACAACAAAACTTCCCAGGATTAAAGTAGAATTTAAAATTAATTACTATAATAGAATAAAAAATGTTATATTTATTAATGAATTATTATAAAAATTTTAAAATAGTTTGATATCCCCTTAAATAGGGTAATTTAGTAAATAAATGAATTATTTTAGTTGAACTTTACATTTAGAGGAGTGTAATTATTATGGCAATGAATTTTAAAGTATTCGAAGATAAACAACATGCAGCAGACTATGCTGGAGATATTATTAGAAAACAATTTAACAATAACCCAACTACCATTGCTGGTTTCCATTTAAACAAGGATTCTGCACCTGTATTAGATGAATTAAAAAAATCAGTTGATCGTAACGCTGTAGATTTTAGTCAAATTAATATTCTTGACTATGACGATAATCATTCGTTCTATGAAGCTTTAGGTGTACCTTCTGAGCAAGTATATTCTATTAGTCTTGATGATGATGCTGAATCATTAATCAATGATAGAATTAAAACAAAAGAAAATAAAGGAAAACTTACTTTACAAGTTGTTTCAATTGATAACTCTGGACATTTAGATGTTAATATTCGTCAAGGTTTGATGAAGGCACGCGAAATTATCTTAGTTGTAACTGGTGCTGAAAAAAGTGAAGTTATCAAACGATTATATGAAGAAAATGGTAAATCAAACTTTTTACCTGCTGATTTAAAAGTACATCGTATGGTAACAGTTGTTTTAGACAGAGCTGCTGCTGATGGATTACCGGAAGACGTTAAAGAATACTTCACAGCGAGATTTGCATAATATTTAATTTTATTGTGAGGTTATTTTTATGAGTAAAGATAGTAAACGTAATTATCATGAAGACGAAAATGCAATGGTTCAAAATATGGATGATTTAGAAGCATTAGGAAAAGAAATGGAACAGATTTCTGAAGAAAATGATGAAGATAAATATAATCAAACACATGATTCAGAAGCGCGTTCAGATTTAAATTAATATATTTTAGCATTTTAATTAATTGTTTCGATAGATTAATTAAAATGCTTTTTTTATGAAATACAACTTATGATACAATATATTTTAATGAAAATGAAGGAGATAAAAATATGTTACATAAGTATTGGCTACCTTTAACAATTATTACAATCATTGTTAGTTTAATTTCTATTAAAGGTTTTCCCATTGCTCTAGGAGCACTCTATCTACCAGTGTTATTTAAAGTGATTCAATTACAATTGAATTTATCAAAGGATTTAATAGATAATGCAACTGCTCATCCATTCATTAAGAGTAATCAAAAAGGAATTATGATTAGTGTTATATGTATATTAATTGTAACAGGAATCTTGGCATATACACTTAATGATTTTTATCGAAGTTTAGGTGGGGTTTTAGGTATGTTAGTAAAGATAAGTCCTGTTACGCTTGTCATAAGCGCTATTTTGTATATAATAAGTGCTATTTCAGTTGTAAAAGCAGTAAAATATAAATATGAATAAGATTTATTCTTAAACACGTGAAGTAATACAACTTCATGTGTTTTATTTTTTATAAATGAAACCGCTTTATATTCGAATTGCTACATTAATTTTATTAATGATATACTATTACTAAATCATAAATAAGGGGGATTATTGAATGTCTGTAAGAATTGAACATGATACGTTTGGTGAAATTGAAGTACCATCTGATAAATATTGGGGCGCACAAACTGAAAGAAGTAAGCGTAACTTTCCAGTAGGTAAAGAACATATGCCTATTGAGGTGATTTATGGTTTTGCTCAGTTAAAAAGAGGTGCCGCGCTTGCTAATCATGAATTAGGAAAATTAAGTGATACTAAGAAAGATGCTATCATTTATGCTTGTGATTTAATTTTAAAAGGAGAACTTGATGGTCATTTTCCTTTAGTTGTATGGCAAACGGGAAGCGGTACTCAAAGTAATATGAATGTGAATGAAGTCGTAAGTTATGTAGCTAATGAGTACTTAAAAGAACATAATAGCGATGAATCGATTCATCCCAATGATGATGTTAATAAATCTCAAAGTTCGAATGATACATTCCCTACAGCTATGCATGTTGCTTTATATCATGAAATTGAAACGAAATTAGAACCTGCTTTAAAACATTTACGAGACACATTTAAAGAAAAAGAAAACCAATATCAATCAATTATTAAAATTGGTAGAACTCACTTACAAGATGCTACTCCAATTCGATTAGGACAAGAAATTAGTGGATGGCGTTATATGCTAGATAAATGTGAACAATTATTAGCTGAATCTAAACAACATATTTTAAATTTAGCTATTGGTGGAACAGCAGTTGGAACAGGAATTAATGCACATCCAGAATTTGGAGATAAAGTAGCTAAATATATCTCAGAACATACAGGCTATGCATTTGTTTCATCTGAAAATAAATTTCATGCTTTAACCTCACATGATGAAGTGGTGCAACTTCATGGAACACTAAAAGCATTGGCAGCAGACTTAATGAAAATAGCAAATGATATAAGATGGCTTGCTTCAGGACCTAGAGCCGGACTTGCGGAAATCTCAATTCCAGAAAATGAACCAGGTTCATCAATTATGCCAGGTAAAGTTAATCCAACACAATGTGAAATGCTAACAATGGTTGCAGTACAAGTGATAGGAAATGATACGACAGTAGGTATAGCGAGTTCTCAAGGTAATTTTGAACTTAATGTATTTAAACCTGTGATTCTTCATAATACATTGCAATCTATTTACTTATTAGCTGATGGAATGGAAACATTTAACAAAAATTGTGCTATAGGTATTGAACCAATTGAAGAAAATATCAATCATTATTTAAATCAATCATTAATGCTTGTAACTGCACTAAATCCTCATATTGGATATGAAAAAGCAGCTCAAATAGCTAAAAAAGCTCATAATGAAGGTTTAACACTTAAAGAATCAGCAATTAATTCTGGCTACGTTACAGAAGAACAATTCGAGGAATGGATTAAACCAGAAGATATGGTCGATCCTCATTAAAATAACATTATCAATTGAAATGCTCCTTTTAAAGATAATGCTTTGATCTGCGTTATCTAAAAGGAGCATTTTAAAAATTTATTCATCATCTAAACTTACAGAAATCAATTCTTGAGTAAGTGGGTGAGTGAATTCAATCTTATAACTATTCAATTCTAATTGACGTAAGGTAGCATCTCCATATAATGGATCACCTATGACAGGATGACCAATTTCTGCTAAATGTACACGTATTTGATGGGTACGTCCTGTATCTAATTTTATTTCCAATTGACAAATGCCTTCTTTAATCATTTTTGATGTTAAGATATGAGTGATAGCTCGTTGTCCGGTATTAGAAATACGACGCTTATTGGGATGAAATTTATCTTTACCGATTGGCATATCAATTGTTTGTGGTTTTAGAGGTAGTAATGCTTTTACATTGGCACGATAAATACGTGTAATTTGATTCTCTTCAAGCATTCTATCTAGTATTTTTTTCATTAAAGGATTTTTAGCAACAATTAATAATCCCACAGTTTCTTGGTCTAGACGATGAATCGGTTCAACGTAGTCGCTATCCATAGTATAGATAACATGGTTCATTAGTGTATTACTTTCTTTTAAATCATTTGGATGAGTTTTAACCCCTTTAGGTTTCATTACAATAGCTAAATCGTTATCTTCATATGCAATCTGTGCGTAACGATAACTTGGTAAATAATTACTTTTTTCTTCAGGGATAGGAATATAAACAACATCATTTGTGACAACTTTATCTGTCAATTTACTAGGTTGTTGATTAATCGTGATATCTTTAGACATATTTAATTGGTGTAAGTCTTTTTTTGGTAGTTTTAACTTTTGAAAAATTTCACGTAACGTATAATTATTGAAAGTTTCAGGTACATTGAATTTCATAATATCCTCCTATTATATTCTGTTTAATCATATCATAATTTACAATGATAATTATAATTGTTTTCATCAGTCTATTTTTAAATTTTAAAAATAAACGATATAATAATAAACGCAAAATAACAAAATGGGGCGAAAATATGGAAAAACCGACACGTTTAGCATTATTAAAAGAAATTGCAGAATATCTTAATGAAGAAACTGAATTATATAATATGATGAATAAAGTATTAGATTATTTAATCAATGGTAGCAGTTTTACAACAGGTTGGATTTTTTTAATCAATAAAAAAGGTGAACAAGAACTTGTAGCTAGCACTGATTTACCTCATTCATTAAAAAATAATAATTGTAAGTATTTAAATAATGGTACGTGTTGGTGTGTCAATGCTTATCATCATAAAAATTTAACAAAAGCATCTAATATTATAAATTGTTCAAGAATCAATTTAGCTAATCAAGAAAGTGAAAAAGATGATTATCTTATTACGCATCATGCGACAGTACCACTTAGATCAGGAGATGAACAGTATGGATTATTAAATGTCGCGACACCTCATACTGTAGTATATAGTCAAGACGATTTAGAGTTACTAGAATCAGTAGCTTTACAAATAGGTTCTGCAATTAAACGTATATACTTAACAGACCAAGAAAAAGAAGCAGCACGAATAAGTGAACGAAATCGACTAGCGCGTGATTTACATGATTCAGTTAACCAAATGCTTTTTTCATTAAAACTAACAGCTCATGCTGCACATGATATCACAGAGGATAAAACAGCTAAAAAAGCATTTAAGATGATTGAAGATACAAGTCAAAACGCAGTAAATGAAATGCGTGCGTTAATTTGGCAACTTAAGCCAATTGGTTTAGAACATGGGTTAGTGAATGCGATTCAACATTATGCGAATATGTTAGATTTAAAATTAAACATCGAAGTAAGAGGATTGATTAAATTATCCAATTTAGTTGAAGAAAATGTGTACCGAATGCTTCAAGAAGCTTTAAATAATACGAAGAAACATGCACAAACGAATCAAGTATCTATTAACATGCAACAAAATGAACATCAATTATATATTAAAATTTATGATGATGGAAAAGGATTTAATGTGAGTGATGACTTAAATCAAACGACGCATGGTCTAAAAAATATCAAGCAACGTATTCATAGTTTAGACGGAGAATTTAACATACAATCAGATAAACAAATGGGGACAACTATTTATCTTAATATTCCAATTTAAAGTAGGTGATAAATTTGGCAAGTATCGTTTTAATCGATGATCATCACATTGTTAGACAAGGACTAGAATTTCTAATTTCAACAGTTGAGGGTTTAGATATACAAGCAAGTTTTTCTGATGGTGACGCATTTATTAAATATTTAAATGAGAATAATATGCCTGATTTAGTATTATTAGATTTAGTTATGCCTAAAATGAATGGTATCGAAGTGACGCATTATATAAAAAAATATTACCCATACATAAAAGTGTTAGTGCTTACAAGTTATGTGGATGATGAATATGTTATGTCTGCCATTAATGAAGGTGCTGATGGTTATGAAATTAAAGATGTTGAACCACAAAAGCTGATTGCTACTATTACTAAAGTATTAAATAATGAGAAAATAATACATCCAAAAGCTAAAAATGTAATTGATGCAATGCATGAAAAACCACACTTTAATAATAAATTATCTAAAAGAGAGATGGAAGTATTAAAAGAGATGGTGAAAGGTAAGACAAATAAAGACATTGCAAAAAGTTTATTTGTATCTGAGAAAACAGTTAAAACACATGTCAGTCATATATTTAATAAATTACAAGTTTCAGATCGAACACAAGCTGCTATATATGCTATTGAAAATAAATTAATATAAATTGAATAGATCTATTAAAAATAAAAACGGTAATTTTAAAATATGATAATGATAGACAAATGACTTGTTTTATTAGTTTAATTATTTTGATAATTTTGCCATTTATAAAATTATACGTAAAAACAAAAATTTCTCTTTTCATTTTATTGAAAATATATTAAGATGTAATTTGTGTTTCAAGAAATGTGTATTATTGCAATTTCTTGCGTCCGGATAAAATAACTCCTATTAGAAAGGTAGAGAAGAGTAATGGATAGACAGAGTTTTACAGATTTAATTCAAACAAAATTTAAAATGGTGCGTATTGAAGCAGGATACACACAAGATACTATGGCACAAACAATAGGTCTTTCTAAAAAAACACTTGTTCAAATCGAAAAAGAACGTGTATTACCAAATTGGACAACTTGTGTATCAATTTGTGCTTTATTTAGAGATTCAGATGTTTTAAATAACACATTTGGTTGCGATCCATTAGAAATTGTACAAACAATTTCAAGAAACCATTGTGCATATCCTAATCATTCTACAACAAGTGATATTTATTGGAATACAATGGAAACGCGTAATGGATTTATTTTACAAAGTAATAAAGTAAGTAATATCTACAGAGTGCTTAATCCTGAAAAACAACCTATTTTTGGAACATCTAAATTAAGAGAAGCAGAAACTTACTTTAATAGAAATGCTAAAGAAGAATTAATGCACGTTTAATTTTAATATAAATAAGATATAGTGATAGAAGAGTTGACCTTCAACTGAATCACTATTTTCAATTAATAATGAATTCACTGTAATTTTGCGATGAATTCATTATTTTTTTATTTCAAAAATTTGTAAATATAAATGTACGTTGAACTATTAAGTTATGCAGTTTACATTTGTCATGGTATAATTTTGCTATTGCTTATATAAAAATTAAGGAGTTATTTAAATGCAAGCAGTATTAGTAGTCATCTTTATGATAGTAATAGGAGCAATCATTGGTGGTGTCACGAATGTTATAGCTATTAGAATGTTGTTTCATCCCTATAAAGCTCATTATATATTTAATATGCGAATTCCATTTACACCTGGTTTAATACCTAAAAGAAGAGATGAAATAGCTACAAAGATAGGGCAAGTGATTGAAGAACATCTCATTACAGAAACTTTGATTCACAACAAACTAAATGAAACGAAAACTAAAGAAACAATTAATGAATTAGTTAAGGAGCAAATAGCGAAATTAAAAAGTGATCAAGCTACAATTCGTTACTTTGCTGAGAAGTTTGATGTTAAAATAGATTACTTAGTCAATGAGAAATTAGAAGATACAATTTCACAAAAGCTATTAGCTTTTTATAATGAACATCGAAATGAAGAAGTGATTAAGTTACTACCAAAAGAAACTAAGCGAATGATTGATAAGAAAGTCGAGCCATTAGGAGATTTATTATGCGAAAGAGCTCGTGTTTATCTGTCATCTGATAAAGGCGCTCGTGATATTTATGACATGCTCGATACATTTTTTAATGAAAAAGGTAAAATCGTTGGATTACTACAAATGTTTATGACAAAAGAAAGTATTGCAGATAGAATCCAACATGAATTGATTCGTTTAACCAATCATCCTAAAGCAAAACGTATTGTAAACCAAGTGATTGATAATGAATATGAGACGCTGAAACGACAATCACTTAAGAAAATCATTGATGAGGCTCAATTTTCAAAACTATCAGACTCAGTTACATTACTTATTACTTCATATTTAAATTTAAATGAAAAAATAGATAAACCACTTAATCAACTATCACCAAGATTAATGCAATATTTAGAGACAACGTTATCAGATAAAGTTACACAACTTATTATTAGTCAAGCATCCAAACATCTCTCAACGATAATGCAAAAAATTAATCTACGTAAACTAGTAGAAGATCAAATCAATACATTTGATTTAGATTACATTGAAAAGTTGATTATTGAAATTGCTAATAAAGAATTAAAATTAATTACCTTATTAGGATTTATTTTAGGTGGTATGATTGGTCTTTTCCAAGGTTTAATCGCAATTTTTGTATAACTAATCATAATATGTTATGGTATTAAAGAGTTGTCAAAACATCATTATTACACGAAGGAGTGCAATTTAAAATGGCAGTAAATTTATATGATTATGCAAATCAACTAGAACAAGCATTAAGAGATAGTGATGAATACAAAGCTATTAAAGATGCTTTTGCTAAAGTTAAAGAAAATGAAGAATCTAAAAAATTATTCGATGAGTTCCGTGAAACTCAAATGAATTTCCAACAAAAACAAATGCAAGGTCAAGAAATTCCTGAAGAAGAATTAGCTAAAGCTCAAGAACAAGCTCAAGCTATTGAAAAAGATGAAAATATTTCACAATTAATGCAAGCAGAACAAAAAATGAGTCAAGTTTTCCAAGAAATTAATCAAATTATTGTAAAACCTTTAGACGAAATTTACGTTGACTAATTAATAATTTAAGTAATGGACACTACGCGATTTTTTCATAAAATCGCGTAGTTTTTTTATGTCAAAGTTCATCGACCCATATTCATAAGATATGGTAAAATATAGTAATACATAAAGATACCTTATCAAACAATTAAGGAGCTTAAATTAATGGTTAAATTTATTCACTGTGCAGATTTGCATCTTGATAGCCCTTTTAAATCTAAACAACAATTATCGACAAGTATTTTCAAAGATGTACAAAAAAGTGCCTATGAGAGCTTTAAAAAAATTGTAGATGTAGCATTAAAAGAAGATGTTGATTTTATGTTGATTGTAGGAGATTTATTTGATAGTGAAAATCGCACATTACGTGCTGAAATTTTTTTAAAAGAGCAATTTAAACGTCTAGAAAAAGAACAAATATTTGTATACATATGTCATGGGAATCATGATCCTTTAACAACTAGAATTACAGATAATTGGCCTAATAATGTATCAGTATTTTCAAATCGTGTTGAAACCTATCAAGCGATTACCAAAGCTGGAGAACAAATTTATATTCATGGTTTTAGTTATCAAAACAATACAAGTTATGAAAATAAAATTGATGAATATCCATCTAGTCAAGGAAGTAATGGTATACATATAGGAATGCTTCATGGAACTTATAGTAAATCTAACATAAAACAGCGTTATACTGAATTTATGTTAGAAGATCTTAATCATAAACTGTATCATTATTGGGCACTCGGTCACATTCATCAACGTCAAGAACTAAGTGATATGCCGCCTATTCACTATTCAGGTAACATTCAAGGTCGTCACTTTGGTGAATTAGGAACTAAAGGTTGTTTGCTTGTAGAAGGGGATCATCTACATCTTGAAACAACTTTTATCCCAACTCAGTTTATACGTTTTGAAGAAGCTACAATTAAGACTGATAAAATTTCAAAACAAGGTATCTATGAGGAAATTCAAAAGTTTAAGAAACAAGTTCGTGAACAAGGTAAAGCATTTTATAGATTGACGATTAATATAGATAATGACAAAATTTTATCAACACAAGATATTCTTCAAATAAGAGAAATGATTAGTGAATATGAAGAAAATGAACATGATTTTATTGTCATTGAAGATATGATTCTTAATTATATACAGAATGAAGAAACACCTCTTATAAATGAATTTTCTAATGAACTCATAAACGATGACAAAGTGTTTGAAGAGGCAATGACAGATTTATATTTAAATCCAAGAGCTTCAAAATATTTAGAAGACTACACCACTTTCAATAAGGCAAAACTCATTCATCGAGCTGAGAAAATATTGAAAGCAGATATGAGAGGTGAAGAAATTGATTATTAAATCACTTGAAATATACGGTTATGGTCAATTCGTACAACGTAAGATTGAATTAAATCAGACTTTTACCGAAATTTATGGGGAAAATGAAGCAGGTAAATCAACCATACAATCATTTATTCATTCAATTTTATTTGGTTTTCCCACAAAGAAAGAAAAAGAACCGCGTTTAGAACCTAGATTGGGAAATCAGTATGGGGGCAAGCTAACGCTTATTTTAGATGACAAATCAGAAATTGAAGTTGAGCGTGTAAAAGGTAGTGCTCAAGGTGACGTAAAAGTTTATTTAGAAAATGGATTGATAAGAGATGAAGCATGGCTTAAGAAGAAATTAAACTATATTTCAAAAAAGACATATCAAGGAATATTTTCATTTAATGTACTTGGTTTACAAGATATACATCGAAATTTAGATGAACAACAATTACAAAGCTATTTATTAGAAGCTGGTGCTTTAGGATCTTCTGAATTTACATCTATGGGGCAAATTGTTAATCAGAAAAAAACTACGCTTTATAAAAAAGCTGGAAAGAACCCAATTCTAAATCAACAAATTGAAGAACTAAAACAATTAGAAGCACAAATAAGAGATGAAGAAACCAAATTAGACGAATATCAACGTCTTATAGATGAAAAAGATAAATCAGAACGCCATCTTTCTCATTTAAAAGAAAATCTTAAGCAATTATCAAAAATGCATGAAAATAAGCAAAAGCAGTTAGGACTTCATGCTCATGCGCAAGAATGGAAATCGCTTGAGCATCATTTAAATATCGAACCGTTGAAATTCCCAGAGCAAGGTATTGAACGATATGAAACTGCATTAAAATATAAACAATCACTTGATCGAGATATAGGATTAAGGGATGAGAAGATAAGACAACTAGAAAATGAATTTAATTTAATTCAGATGCCTGATGATAGAACTGTGAGTGATATGTATCATCTTTATCAACAAGAGAGTGATATCAAGCAATCTGAATTAAAAGCTAAGGCTTTAAAAAAGGAAATAGAAACTTTCGAACGTTCTCAGCAAACATTAAAAGATGATATCGGTTGGAATGAAGTTTATCATGAAGCGGATACTTCTGAAACAATGAAAGATTATATAAGTGAAAAAATTAAAAATCATAATCACCAATTAAATCAAAAGCAACAAGTTGAACGTATGATTGGTGAGCATAATATTGAAAAAAAGGAAATTGAAAAGGAAATTAAGTTATTAGAAAGTGAACTAGTTTCTGAAACAGCACTTGAAAAGAAAAAAGAATATAATCAGCAAAAAATAGAATTACATGAAAAAGAAAGTTTATACTCAAAATTAAAAGCTTCCTTTGAATCAGAAAAAGAAAGAAAACAAAAGCAATATCAATGGTTGAAAATCAGCTTTATCATTTTGGCTTTGATGAGTGCTGGTTTGACTATTTTTGCATTTATTACAACTAGTATCACTTTTAGTATTATTTTTGCAATTCTCACTGTGATATTTATAGTAGGTTTATTCTTTAGTAAAAATAAAGATATTGATTATAGTGAAACAATTAGTGAGGAAATTAGTGATTTAGAACAACAACTTAAAGCACTCGAAGATAAATACGATTTAGATTTTAATCTAGATGATCAGTACCAATTGCGTGAACGTTGGAATAATGCTAATAATACTAAATCAGTACTTTCTAATAAACTTAATCATCAACATTCGATTTTATCAGATATTCAGTCTTCAATTGATGCATTAGCACAGGATATTTCTGAAATCAAACAAGACATTAAAGTATCTGATAAAATGTCAGATGAACGTTTAGTAGATAGTTTGAAAACAATGAATCAACTTAAAGTTAATGATAAACAACTTAATAAATTATTATTAGAGAACATAGAGTTAAATCAAAATTTAATTAACTTCTATGAGCATGCTCAAGATGTTACTAAAGATAGTTTCGACGAGTTTAATAAAATTTCATTATTTAATGATTTGAAAGGTTGGATTTCTCAGTATGAAAGTAAAAAAGAAAAGAAATCTCAATTGCAAAATCAATTAACCCTATTAAGTAAAGAATTAAAACAGTTAGAAAGTCGTTTGGATGAAAATAAAACGACTATAAACGAGTTGTTTAAATATATTGAAGTTCAAAATGAAGAGCAGTATTATCAACATTACGAAGCTTATCAACGTTATCAACAACAACTATCACGATTCAATGATTTATCTACCTATTTGAGTAATCACGAATTCTCTTATGAAGATAGTTCTGTTTTAAGTGAAAAAACAACTGCTCAATTAGAAGAAGAAGATCAAATGTTAGCTCAACAAGTTGATGATTATAATGATAAATATTTGGAGAAACAAACTGAAGTGAGTGAACTTTCTGCACGTATTAATCAAATGGAAACAGATAAAACACTATCTCAATTGCGTCATCAATATTATAATTTAAAAAATAGAATGAATGATATTGCTAAAGATTGGGCGAGCTTAAGTTATCTTGAGACACTAATTAATGAGCACATTAAACAAATTAAAGATAAACGACTACCATATGTGATAGATGAAGCCATTAATATTTTCAAAACATTAACTGATGGTAAATATAATCTAATTACTTATGAAAATGATTCAATTAAAGTTAAACATCGAAATGGACAAATGTATCATCCACTTGAATTAAGTCAATCAACGAAAGAGTTGCTATATATTTCATTGAGACTTAGTTTAATTAAGGTGTTGAAACCATATTATCCATTCCCAATTATCATTGATGATGCATTCGTACATTTTGATAAACAAAGAAAATCAATGATGTTAAACTATTTAAGAGAATTATCTCAAGAACATCAAGTATTGTACTTTACTTGTACAAAAGATACTACGATTCCTTCTCGAGAAATGCTGATATTAAATAAAAAAGAGGAAGGCGGGAAACGATGAGAAACGTAGAAAAATTAAATCCTGGTGATTCGGTGGAGAATTTTTTCTTAATCCACAGAGCGACACAGGGTGTAACAGCACAAGGTAAAGACTATATGACATTATATCTTCAAGATAAAAGTGGAGATATTGAAGCTAAACTATGGACTGTCACAAAAGATGATATGAAAATCCTTAAACCAGAAATAATTGTATGGGTAAAAGGGGATGTTATTAACTATCGTGGCCGTAAACAAATGAAAGTCAATCAATTTCGATTAGCAACAGCAGAAGATGGAGTGAAAACTCAAGACTTTGTAGATGGTGCGCCACTTTCACCTAACGAAATTCAAGATGAGTTATCACATTTTATCTTAGAAATTGAAAATGCACATTTACAACGTATTACACGTCATTTATTAAAAAAATATCAAGATAAATTCTTTACTTATCCTGCAGCAAGTTCTCATCATCATAACTTTGCAGGAGGATTAAGCTATCATGTATTAACGATGTTAAAAATTGCAAAATCATTGTGTGATATCTACCCATTATTAAATAGAAGTTTGTTATATAGCGCGATTATTTTACACGATATTGGTAAAGTAAGAGAATTAAGTGGACCAGTTGCAACAACGTATACGGTAGAAGGTAATTTGCTTGGACATATTTCAATAGCAAGTGATGAAGTTGCTGAGACGGCAAAAGAACTTGGTATTGATAGTGAAGAAGTCATGTTATTGCGACATATGATTTTAGCACACCATGGAAAAATGGAGTTTGGTTCTCCTAAATTGCCACATCTAAAAGAAGCAGAAATTTTATTCTTTATTGACAATATTGATGCAAAAATGAATATGTTCGATAAAGCATTTAAGAAAACTGAAAAAGGACAATTTACTGAAAGAATCTTTGGTATGGATAACCGTCAATTTTATAATCCAGAGAAATTAGATTAATATTAATAGACGAGAAAAGGTCGGAACATATTGTTCCGACCTTTTTGATTTATGAAAATTATGAAGATAATCCTGATGAAGCACTACTACTTTGTTGTTCTTTTAATTTTTCTGGATTAAGTATAGTATCTTCTACAGATTTTTTAATATCGCTATCTTTATAATCTACGTTGTATTCTTTCAATAAGTCTTTATAAGCATTTGTCAATAGTTTTGGATTTTTTTGAACTTTTTGTTCAATAATTTTTGTTTTTAATTGAGATTTTTGTTTATTAAAGTCATCTTCTTTATCAGCTTTGATAATGTGATAGCCGTATTCTGTTTTAACAATGTCAGAAATTTGACCTTCTTTTAGTTTAAATAAAGCTTTATCAAATTTATCGACCATTTGTCCTTTAATAACATAACCTAATGACCCGCCTTTTTTAGCTGAAGCAGAATCCATTGATTCTTTTTTGGCAATGTCATCAAATTTATTTGGATTTTTTTCAACTTCTTTTTGAATTTTTTCAGCTTTTGCTTTTGCTTTTTTATCTGATAAACCTTCTTTATCACTATCAGATTTAACTTTAATTAAAATGTGTGATGCTTTCTTAGTATCATCTTTTATTTCTTTGTCAGACACTTTAACTTTATCATTAAGTAATTGTTTTTGGTAAGCAGATAGTCTTTTCTGTTCTTTGTA
Source organism: Staphylococcus sp. HMSC14C01 (assembly GCF_001808085.1). Taxonomy (NCBI): domain Bacteria; kingdom Bacillati; phylum Bacillota; class Bacilli; order Caryophanales; family Staphylococcaceae; genus Staphylococcus; species Staphylococcus sp. HMSC14C01. Next base: position 476 of record NZ_KV792013.1, on the reverse strand, counting down.
ATCATCAAGGGTCATACCCTGTTGTTTTAGCATACTTTCAAATTGATCTTTACCACCATATTGTTTTTCTTCTTTTTTAATATCATCATCGATACGCTTAGTATCTACTTTGTCTTTATATTTATCAGCTAATATTTTATTTAACTCAATACTAAATGATGTGCTAGCAATTTGATCTTTACCAATTTTATCCATAACATCTTTAACGGTTACATTACCAGCTTTTGAAGAAATTAATGTATTATCTTTAGAATCTGTAGAATCAGAACTACATCCTCCAAGTAATAAAACACCTGCTGTAACAGGGACAATGAGTTTATTCATAATTTTCATAGTTGATAGCTCCTTTTTGTATGTTAACAAAGTTACTATAACATAATATAATTATTCCACCAATTAATAAAAGGTGATTTACAACTAAAGTATTAGATGAAAAATAATTTAAAAAAAGAGGCTGGGACATAATTCCTAACAAA
>NZ_KV792012.1:0-41223 GCF_001808085.1 Staphylococcus sp. HMSC14C01 | reverse complement strand
ATCCAGATACTTTATGTCCCGAACTCTTTTTAATAATTAAACTTCTTTAAAATTTAATTATTGAAAAATATATAAAAGAATTATTGAAAATTTATTTTTAGGTTTATTTATATAAGAAATACTATATTATATAATGATTTATATATATATTAAAATAAGGAGGACAATATGAATATCGATATAAACAACGAAAAATATTCCAAATATATACTTTTCATTGAAAATCAAAGAACATCAAATAAATCTTGGGATGATATAAAGTTTTTTAATCAAAAAAATGGAAATATAGAAGAAATGTTAAATAATTTTGCATTAATGTGGGGTATAGAAGCTATAACGGTAGATGAATGGGAAAGTCTTATAGAAGATATTATAAAACGAGATAAAGAAATAAAAATAAGTAAACTAGGAAGAAATGCAGAAAATGATGCGACTATTTCTGAAAATTATTTTTCATCATGGCAATCTTATAGACGAAGTCTAATTAAAAAGGGATTTTCAGAAAAATCAATATTAAATATTGAAAAATCTTCGTTAGAAATACTTAAATCTTTAAAATTCTCTACACAAAATAGTGGTCCGGTAAAAGGATTAGTAGTGGGTAATGTACAATCAGGAAAAACAGCTAATATGGCTGGATTAATGGCGATGGCAGCAGATAATGGCTTCAATTATTTTATTATTTTATCTGGACTCATAGAAAATCTAAGACAACAAACTGCTAATAGACTTTACAGTGATTTAAAAGGTGAAAATAGAAGTAGCTTACATTGGAACCATATAGATAATCCTAGTTTAGGTAAAAATAGTATTGACTATAGTATCGAAAACTTAAATTTAAGTAAAAACTCGAAAGAAAGATATATTACAGTTTGTTTAAAACATTATTCAAGATTAAACAAATTAAAAAAGTGGCTAACTTTCGATAAAAATCAAGCAAATAATATGAAAATTTTAGTTATTGATGATGAGGCAGATCAAGCAAGTATAAATACAAAAGACATAAATACAGATGTATCAAGAATAAATGATGAAATAAAAGATTTAGTAAATAATAATTCATTTAAAGCAATGAATTATGTTTCTTATACTGCCACACCATATGCAAATGTTTTAAATGAAACTACTGAAGATTCACTTTATCCTAAAGACTTTATTACATTGTTAGAACCCTCAGAAGACTATATTGGGCCTACTCAAATCTTTGGTATGGAAGAACCTGAAGTTAGTCCACATATAGATATTATTAAAGAAATTAACGAAACAGATGCCAATTTAATTAAGGATATTCAAAAAGGAGATACTAATCAAGACATACCTAGAAGTTTTAAAAAGTCAATCCAATGGTTTTTATTGACTGTATGTGCTATGAGGACTTTGAATTATAAAAAGCCCATTAGTATGTTAGTTCATACTAGTTTTAAAGTTGAACACCATGAGAATATTGCTAGAAAAGTTATAAATTACATCAAATATATAAAAGAAAATTTCCAAATTGTTATTAAAGAAATGAAAGAATTATATTTAAATGAACAACATTATTTAAATAAAGAACTTTTTATTAAAGAAATGCCTAACTACTCTACAAAAGATAATATTCCTCAATACCCAGTGTGGAGTGATGTTCTTAAAGAATTAAAGTATCTAGTTTCTCTTAATGAAACTGAGTATATTAATTATATATATTTAGATGAAGATGATGTTCCTATTTTTAATCAGGGTATTCACTTATCAATTGATAATAGTAGAACTAGAATAAATAATGAAAAAGTTAGACTTATTTATCCAGATAAAAATAATATGCCAAATGTAGCACCTGCATTTATAGTTATTGGTGGAAATACTTTGTCAAGAGGATTGACATTGGAAGGCTTAACAACTACTTATTTTTTAAGAACAACCAATCAAGCTGATACTTTGATGCAAATGGGACGATGGTTTGGTTATAGAAAGGAATATGAAATCTTTCCAAGAATATGGTTAGATGATTTAGCTTATCAAAGATTTTTATTTTTAAGTCAATTAAATGAAGAATTAAAAGATGAAATAAAGGAATTTTCAAAAACTGGAAATACTCCTAAAGATTATGCTCCTAGAATTAAAAATTCACCTAATTATAAACTAATTAGAATTACTTCAAATAATAAACAACAATCTGCTGAAATAAAAGAATTTGATTTCTTTGGTTTTAATAGCCAAACTATATATTTCGAAAGGAATACGAAAATATTAAACGAAAATTTAAATTTTACTAAAGAATTTTTAAATAGTTTATCAGAACCAAGTGTGAAGAAAAATAAACTTATATGGAGAAATGTAGAAAATAATAAGATAAAAGATTTTCTTACTAAATATCAGGTTTCTAAGAAAGATAAAAAAATGAAATCTTTACCTCAATTAATTGAATGGTTAGAAAAAAATAGTGAAAGTTTAAAAAATTGGAATGTTATTTTATCAGGTAAAGGTGAAGTAGAAAAAATTGATAGTTCATTAACAGATGAATTTAATATACATGGATATAAGGTGGAATCAGTAGTTCGTACCAAATTAAGAGAAAAAGAAAATGTAATTTCAATAGGTACATTAAGAAGACCAGAAGATTTATATGCAGATATAGAAGAAAATTTATCTATTGATGAAGGTAAATCTGCGAAAATGATTGATGTTCGTAGCACCCGAGAAAAATATGGATACGGTAATATTCCCCAACTTATCATTTATAGAATAAATAAAGGTAATAAAAAGTTTGATTTAAAAAAATCACCTAATGGCGAATATTCTAGAAGAGAAAAATTAGACTTTCCTCAAGATATAATTGGCATAAATATAATGTTACCTGGAGTTTCTAAAGGTAACAATGCAACATATATAGCAGCTAATATTGATTTTACTGATGAAGTTATTGATGAAGATGAATTTAAAGAAGATTTTAAGAATGAGGAGAAAGAAAAATGAAATTAAAGAATGCTCCCAATGACTTACAAAGCATGGCTCAAGATGGTGATGCAATTTTAAGATCGTTACAAAATAAGAGTTTACCTATTGTAGATCTTATGGTTAGAGAGTCTTTACAAAATAGTTTAGATGCTACACTACCAGAAAGTAGTGAAACAATTGTAGATTTTACATTAGGAAATTTCAATTCTTATCAACTTGCAACTAACCTTGAAGGTGTAGAAGACAATTTAAATAGTAAATACAAGGAATATGAAAATTTCATTGCAATAAGAGATAAAAATACTTCTGGTTTAACAGGGAATTATAGTTCTACTGACCCAGAAGAATTAAATAAAAGTAATTTTTATAAATTAGTATTTGGTATAGGCAAAAATCAAGAAGCAGAAGGAGCAGGTGGTAGCTGGGGTTTAGGAAAAACGAGTTATTTCAGAATTGGAGCAGGAATAGTTATCTATTATACTCGCGTGAAGACTGATAATGGTTTTGAAGAAAGACTAATTGCTTCGCTTATAGAAAGTCCAAAACAAAAAGAAAAACTATTACCGAATAATGTAAGAGGTATTGCTTGGTGGGGAGAATATAAAGATGAATCAGATGAAAGAATCTTTCCTCTGACTGATTCAGAAAAAATTAAAGCGTTCTTAGAAATATTTGGATTAAGTCAATATACAAACGAAGAAACAGGAACAACGATTATCATACCTTACTTAAAAGATTTTAATTTAAATGAAGATGAAGAAAAGCTTTATCCTTGGGAAGAAGATAAAGAGATAGCATTAAAATATGCAATTCAAAGATGGTATAACCCAAGATTAAATAATGAAGAATATAGAAAGTTAGTTAATAATTCTAAATTAATTGCACGAGTAAATGAAGAACCATTACTTGATAACTATAATATAGAACCATTTTTTGAAATGATGAAAGATTTATATACAAGTGCTTTAAAGGGAGAAAGTGGAGACAAAACAATAGTCACTCAACCCATTTATCTAAAGAAAAATGGTATGGATAAGCCGAGCAAGACACCGGTAGGACATATTGCTTTTAAAAAAATTTCTAAAGAAGAGCTTAAAATGACGCCCCCTGATAATAGATATTCACCGCTAGAATTAATTGGCCTAAAAAATGAGAAAAAAGTTTTAGAAAATAGTTCTAAAATAATTGCTTATTGTAGAAAACCAGGGATGATTGTTGAGTATAGTATTGATGGTGAATGGGCACCTAAAGCAAGTTTGTTTAATGAAAATGATTTACTAATTGGTTTTTTTGTGCCTAATTCAGAAGGACCATTAGCAATAAAATTTCAAAAAGAAGGCTATGATAAGCTTGAACAATATTTAAGAGCAACAGAAAATGCTGATCATGCTAATTGGATAGACGAAGATGGATTCGGTATTATAAATAGAATGAAAATTACAACAAGTAAAACAATAAGTGATTTTTATCAAGGTAATGATAGTGAAAAACAATCATCAGCTACGTCAGGCATTTCGAGAAAATTTGGTAAGTTATTTTTACCTCCAAAAAATTACGGAAGAACTTCTACAAGTAAGAGAAAAAATATTACTAATTCTAGAATCTCAAGTGATAAGAATAGATTAGCTGATATCAATATTTTATCTTCTGAACCAATTGATAGAAATACAGTGAAAGTAGAGTTTGAAGCAAGTATTAAAAATACAGCTACTAGTGTTGTTTATCTTGAAGTTTTATCTCAAGAGAAAAAAATGACGAAAAAAGACTGGATAAAAACGATGGGAGAAGAAATTCAGTTTCCTTTTGAAATTAGTGACATTAAAATAAATAAAATTAATGAACAGATTTTAAATAAAAATATTAAACAATTTAATGATGAACAAATATCAATTTATCAAGAGTCTAATAATTTAGATGAATTTATTATAAAAAATATGAGTAACGATAAAGTTATTGTCTCTGGAGAAATGGTTATAAAAACTAATACCTTAGACTTTATACCTAATGTTTCTATAGCTTCAGATAAATATAAAGAGAAAGGAGATGATTAATTTTGACTCTTTCGACAAATCAAATAGCATTATATAGAAAGCTAAATGAGAAGTTTATTGATGAAGCAGGGGTTAAATTCGAACAACTCAGACTATATTATTCTTCTAATGATTTGGAAGAAGAAAAAGAAATTTCAATAGATAGCGAAAATGGAGTTTCTATTAATATTAATGAATTTGACTCAATGTGGTCTCCTTACGATAACAATCTTAGATTAGAGCAAAAATTGATTATTGAAAAACCATATTTATTATTCGGTAAAAATGGTATCACATGTACTGATAATACTATAGGTTTAGCAGTACATATTTATTCAAAAAGCTCTAGCTTTCAAGAAACAGTGAGAATTGCATCTTTTAAAAATCAAGCAAATAAACTAGAAATTACATTTGATTATAATTTTGAGCCTTCAACGATTAGAGGAGTAATCAATCTAGATTTCTTTTTATACTTAAAAGAAGTAAAAGATACGCTACCATATATGGCAAATACACAAGGAATGACTTTATCTTATGAAGATTTAAATCCTATTGAATTAGTAGTGGATGGAGTAGGATCTAGTTTTCCTATTACAGAGTTTGAAGATAAAGAAGGACCATTGTGGAAAATTGAAAAAAATTGGATATCGCCAGATGAAGATACATTAGATGCATCTAATGTAAGTATTGCATTTAATATTAAACATCCTCTGTTTTCAGAAGTGAAAAAAGAAACAAGAAAAATTAATCTTGGATATATGAATCATATTATTATGCAAGCTATGGCACTTATTATTCAAGAGGTAATTCTCATTGAACAATATTCTATAGACGATGAAGAAAATTTACTTCCTGGTACAATTCTTTCAGCTGTTTCATATTGGGTAAAAACTTTTAATGTAGATACTAGTGATATATTTTCTATCCAAAATAGCCTTATGAATGGTATTGAAAATTTAAATCAGGAGGAAACAAATTAATATGATTAATTGGGAAAATATAAGATACGATATAAGTAATGCCAATAAAGACTTTGATAAACTAATCGTTAATATAAATGAAATTGAACCTATTAATCCTCCAAAAGAATTTGAACATTTACGTGAACAATTAATTGAAGCTAGAGATTCATTATATGATGAATATAATTTTGATAATGCGAATAAATTGGACTATCAATTTGACGTTTTATTTGGATTAAAGTTATATGATATTTTAAGAAAAGATGATAATTTTTCTAATAGAGTAGCGGCAAATGACGAAATTTGGAGATTTTTATCTATTAAAGTGATACCAGATATTGTACATGCTAGATGGGGAATGAATGCTTCTCATTTTTATCAAACATCACGTAGAATTTGGTTGAAAACGATATGGTGGTATATTCATTTGTCATGGCAAAATAGTATTGACGAAACTTACAAAATTTTAATAGGTAATACTACTGATACTATACTTCAATTAGTTGAAAGACCAGGTTTAGGATATAATGTTGAATTATTTAGAGAAATTATGAAACAATATGCAAATTATAGTGATAGCTCAAGAAATTTATTTAGAACAGTTTTAAAATTAAATACTGCCAAAATTCTTACTACATCTCCTGAGTTAGTAGATGGAGGAATTGAAAAATATGTTGATAGTTTGTTTAAAATGGCTAAGGTCTAATAGTAATGATTTATAATAATGAACTATATTTAAATGTACTAAAAGAAAACTGTAAAATTTATGATAAGTTATCGATTATTTCAGGATATGCTTCAGCATCTTTTTTAGAACGAATTATAGAAGAATTTCCTGATTTAAAAATAGAGTTATTCATTGGTATGAGTCAAGAAGGCGTATTAAAAGCTAATCATAAACAGTATTTAAGAATTATGAGTATAAATAAAAATGTAAATATTTATTATCAGTATAAGGCAGCTTTAACTCATATTAAAGCATATGTTTTTTCTAACTATGAAGAGACTAAAAGCTTCGTGGGCTCTGCAAACTTTACAGAAAATGGATTTATATTTAATAATGAATTATTATGTGAAACTAATGAGTCTTTAAATGAATTATTCAATGATCAAAAAGAGAAGTCAAAATTATGTAATGATAACTCGATAAATGAGTATTTGCAAATTGTAGATAAAAGAAATTTAAGAGAAGATATTTTTAATGATATCGATTCTATTAAAAAAAATATTAAAGAATTTAATAAAAAAAATAATATAAAATCTGACTTAAAAGTGGATAATTCAGATGTTTTTATTAAATTACCAATTGTTGTACCTTTAAAAGCTAATAAGAGATGGGATAGTTCAGGAATAAATGGCGAATTTTCTAATAGGAAACCTCATTTAATTAAATCTAATTATAATAATGTAGCTGATATGAAAAGCTTTTTTATTCAAGATGCTGAACTTGACATCATTGATTTTAAGGGAGAATCTATAAAAGGTAAATTAGATGGGGAATTTAATAGAGAATTACATTTTCTAAATATTAATTTGTATGATTATTTTAGTAATATAATTGGTTTAAAAGAAAAAACCCCTATAACTCACGAACATCTAGAGTATTTTGGTTATAAATTCTTTACTTTCAAAAAAGTTGATAGTAATAAATATTTATTAACATTTACAAATTAAAGGGGGAATTAAAATTTTTAGAGTAATAGAAACGTTTAGTGGTATAGGCAGCCAAGCTCAAGCATTAAAAAACTTAAATATTGATTATTCAGTAGTAGCAACTGTTGAATGGGAAATTGGCGCTTTATATGCATATGATATCATTCATAATGGTTCACAAGATCTTAAACCACTAAGACATCATACGAGAGAATCTATTTTGAAGGTTTTATCAAAATATAGTTTATCTAATGATGGAAAACAACCGATGACTCAAAGAGGTTTAAGTGCATTAAATATGACTCAACTTAAGTCAATATTAATTGCAATTGGAAGAACAAATAATTTAGTAGATATCACTTCGGTAAAAGCTATAGATTTGCCTGATGCTGATTTACTTACATATTCGTTTCCATGCCAAGATTTATCAAAAAGCGGTCATTGGCATAAAAATGAAGGTGGTATAGATAGAAATGCCAATAATAGAAGCACATTGTTATGGCAAATTGAAAGAATATTAAAAGAGTATGTTGAACAAGATAAAACGCTACCTAACTTCTTATTAATGGAAAACGTAAGTGAAATTTTATCAGATAAGCATAAAGATAATTTTATTGAGTGGTGTGAGTTTTTAGAATCTTTGGGATATGTAAATCAAATATATACATTAGATTCTAGAAATTTTGGAGTGCCACAAAGTCGAATAAGAACTTACATGATGAGTATTAAAGTCAATAATGAATATCAACAAAGAAAATTAGAACAATACTTATTTGAAAATAACTTAGAACATTATCAGTCTATTAACTTTCATCCTTTATCTGAGTATTTAAAGCTTGATTATAATAATGATATATATAGACATGAAGCTATAGAAAGCACTCCAACCTTTACTCCATCTCGAGAAAAAATATTAAAATTAAATAGACATCTTGCTAAAGATAATATTGCATTTGATAATACTATTGCTAGAACTATTACTACCAAACAAGATAGACATCCTAATTCGGGTATTATTTTATATGATCAAATTAAGTTGGTAGAAAAAAATAAAATGTATCGAAACCTTACTCCTAGAGAATGTTTTTTATTAATGGGTTTTGATGAAAAAGATTTTGATAACTTAATGAGAAATAATATTGTTTTTGAAAATGATAGAAAAATCTTACCTAATTCTAAGCTTATTCGTTTAGCTGGTAATAGTATCGTTGTGAATGTTCTTGAAAAAATATTTTCTCAAATGCTAGAAATTGAAAAGACGATTATAAATAATCAATTTCTTAAAAGCTAAGACTTAGTATGTTTTTAAGTCTTTTATTTATGCGTGCATTTGCGACATTCCTGAAGGAACAGGATAAGGAGCAAAATAGCACGCATTTTTTCTATTCACTAACATACTTGTCATTTAAATTCAACTTACATGTGAAAAAATGAACAAACAAATTTTTAAATTATTGAACTATTTGTGAAAATCATCACATACCCCTTTTAAAATAAAAAAAAGCGTGTATGATAAGAATTGTAAGGAATAAGTAATTGGAGTGATACTAATGAGAAAGGTAATAGAAGGCGTTATTTTTTCTGAAGAAGGTAGCTACGATATTTATTTAAAAACAGGCGTAAACCAAGGATTAATTAGTGATATAAAAGATGGATATATGACAATTGATTCAATGTCTTATTTAGATGCTGAACGTTTATACTTCTATGGTCTCGAACGTAAAACACTAGTTACAAATTAAAATACAGAATTGAATGACCTCCTATAACATTCATGAACGTATAATATCATGCCCTCGTTGGTGAGCAATCGAGGGCATACCCTAAATATACCCCCAATCATTTTTGGATAATGTGTTAAAACCCACATCTCACTTCCCTTGATGTGGGTTTTTTATTATAAAGATTTAAAGTTGTTCTTCACTTCGTTATATTGATACTCTTGATTATACAATTTGAACTTATAGCCATCTTCACTAGAAAAAGGCATTCGAATATTTGGAATGTGATCCATTCGTGCAATAAATTCTCTTTCTTGACGTGTGCGTTCTTTGACACTCATGTTTAACCATTCTTCTTTAGTAAATAAATCTTCGAAACGAAATGAAAAACTTGTGCGGCCTACTTTTTGACGTAATGCTTGAACTAATGGACTAAAATCTTTCGCAATCACAGACATATTCTATTCCCCTTTATTTATAGTCATATATATCTTCACTTTATTACGTTTACTTTTAAATTACAATCTATAATTGAGACTTTAAATTGATACAGACGTTTATTTATAGAGAATTATGGAAATTGAATGAATAAACAACAATAAAGGATGATGAATATGGCTAAATTAACAGATAAAGTTGCGATGATTACAGGTGCGAGTAGTGGAATTGGTGAAGCAACAGCCAAACGACTTGCTGAAGAAGGCGCTAAAGTTGTACTAGCTGGTCGTAGTGATGAGAAGTTACAACGTGTTGCAGAACATTTGAATGAAGGAGACTACCTTATTACGCCAACCAATGTGATGTATCGTGATGACGTTGATGCTCTTGTAGAAAATGCGATTGCTAAATTTGGAAAAGTCGATATCTTTGTCAATTGTGCAGGCATTAACTTATCTTCTAAAATCACAGATTACAAAGTAGACGATTGGGATAAAATGGTTGATACGAATATTAAAGGGTTATTATATGGTCTGAATGCCGTACTTCCTCATTTTGAAGAACAATCTAGTGGTCATATTGTCAATATGGCATCTATTTCAGGCTTTGAAGTTAATAAGACAAGTGCATTATACAGTGCAACGAAATCTGCTGTATTACGTATTGTAGAAGCTTTAGAAAAAGAGCTTGCGCGAACGGGTATTAAATCAACCAGTATTTTACCAGGAATGGTAGATACACCTATGACAGAAGGATATGACTTTGGTGATAGAAAGAAATTAGATCCTGAGAATATAGCTGATGCGGTAATCTATGCAGTGACGCAACCTGCACATGTAAACGTTAATGAAGTCGTCGTTCGTCCAGTTTAAATCTAATGAGAATAAGAGCGTTTCTTGCCTATGGTAGGAAACGCTCCTTTTTACCCTTCAATATTAGTGTTGAAATGTTACACTTATATTGAAAGATCATATAACTTAAAAGGGTGATAAAGTGATGGAACAACGTTTATTTGAATTGTTAGATGGATTAGTTAAATATAATACGGAAAGTCCTCCTGGACGTAATACGGATCCTTTACAAGATGACATTGAACAATTATTAAAAACACTAAATTTTGATATTCAACGTGAACATTTATATGAAAATGATAGTGTTATCGTCGCAACATTAAAAGGGGAAGATGAGGATGCACCTAAATTAATTCTCAATGGTCATGTAGATGTGGCGAATGTGGACGATGATTCTAATTGGCACTATCCACCGTTTCAATTAACTGAAAAAGAGGGATGGCTATATGGTCGTGGTGTGAGTGATATGAAAGGCGGTATGGCCTCGCTGTTTTATGTGCTTGAAAAACTACATCAAGAAGGACGACGACCTAAAGGAGATATTGTCGTGCAATCTGTAGTAGGAGAAGAAGTGGGTGAAGCGGGAACAAAACGCGCATGTGAAATCGGTCCTCAAGCAGATTTAGCATTAGTATTAGATACAAGTGAAAATATGGCACTTGGACAAGGCGGGGTCATTACAGGGTGGATTACGGTTAAAAGTAAGAATACCATTCATGATGGTGCACGTAGTCAAACGATTCATGCTGGCGGAGGTTTATTTGGTGCAAGTGCAATTGAAAAAATGACTAAAATCATTCAAGCACTGAATGAACTTGAACAACACTGGGCAGTAATGAAACATAGTCCTGGGATGCCACCAGGTGCGAATACGATTAATCCAGCAGTTATTGAAGGGGGACGTCATCCTGCTTTTATTGCTGATGAATGTCGTTTATGGATTACGGTTCATTATTTACCTAATGAAAGTTATGACGACGTTACAAAAGAGATAGAAGCGTATTTAAATCGTGTTGCAGATGCAGACATTTGGTTGAGAGAGAACCCGTTACAGTTCGAATGGGGCGGTGAATCAATGATTGAAGATAAGGGAGAAATTTTCCCAAGTTTTACTATTCCATTAGAACATCCCGGCTTTAAACAATTACAAGATGCGCATTATCACGTTCATCACAGCGAAATGAAACATGGTATGAGTACCACAGTGACAGATGGAGGTTGGACAGCTCATTTTGATATTCCAACCATTTTATATGGTCCAGGTAGTTTAGAAGAAGCCCATAGTGTAGATGAAAAGATAGAAGCACAAGAACTTCAAACTTATAGTGATGTGTTATATACATTCTTAAAACACTGGTATGAACATCCTGAGAAATAAATTAAAAAGCCAAGTCGTGCTTATGAATGACACGACTTGGCTATTTTATAGTCATATTATTTTTTTAATGTTTTTCGAAGACGATTGACCCAGCTAGCTCTTCTTTTGGAAACGACGGGCATTCCTGAAGGCTGGGTTGTCTCCTTTTTTAGCTTTTTACCATATTTAACTGCTTCTTTCATCAAGTAAGCTTGTGAATTTAATGGTGATAAATCATTTTGAACGTAATGATAATCACCATATTGATCTTGATAACGTCCTTTTTGATTATCAGATAATTGTAAATTCATAAAGTCTACAAGACGTTTACCGATTTCTTTATCTTCTACAGGGAATAAGATTTCAACACGTTTAATCATGTTACGTGTCATGACGTCTGCAGATGATAAATAAATACGTTCGTCACCATTATTGTAGAAGTAGTAAATACGAGAGTGTTCTAATAGACGACCTACAATACTGACAACTTCAATATTTTCGCTGACCCCTGGAATGCCTGGTTTTAGGCAACAGATACCGCGAATAATGAGTTGAATTTTAACACCTGCTTGAGATGCTTCAAATAATTTTTCAATGATGGCCTTATCAGTTAAGGAATTCATTTTCATCATAATTTTACCGTTACCATGTTGACGATGACTTGCAATTTCTTTATCAATGCGATCAATAAAGACGTCACGAATATCGAATGGTGCGACAATTAATTTATTATATTCAGGTTTAACTGAGTAACCACTTAAATAGTTAAAGAAATTAATGGCATCTTCAGCAATTAATTTATCTGTCGTAATGACACCCATATCTGTGTATAGTTTTGCAGTTTTATCGTTATAGTTACCTGTACCTAAGTGTACGAATGAAGTTAATTTGCCTCCGATGCGTTTAACGACTAGAGCAATTTTACTATGCGTTTTTAAATGGGTCATACCATAAATAACGTGACAACCTGCATCTTCTAACATACGTGCCCAATGAACGTTATTTTCTTCGTCGAAACGTGCTTTTAATTCTACAAGTACAGTCACTTGTTTACCATTTTCAGCCGCTTCTTTTAAGCTTTTAATAATGGGTGAATCTTTACTTACACGATAAAGCGTTTGTTTAATCGCAATCGTGTTAGGATCTTCAGCTGCTTCACGAATAAAGTCTACGATAGGCTCAAATGATTCGTACGGGTGATGGAAAAAGACATCACGTTTTAATGCAAGATCATACACATTATTGTTACCTAATGAACGTGGAATTTGTGGTGTATATTTATCATATGTTAAATATTTCAATTTATGGGATAGATGGTCAACTAAGCCAAAGATAAATGTTAAATCTAAAGGTCCATTAAGTAAGTAAACGTCTTGTTCATCTACTTCTAAAGTGTCTGTTAACCATCCTAAATCTTCGATAGACGCTGTACGATTGTCGACTTCTAAGCGTACAGCAGAACCACTTTTACGTTCTTTTAAGAAGCGTTCAATTTCGATAAGTAAGTCTTCAGCGCCATCTTCATGAATCGTTAAATCAGCATTTCGAGTAATTCTAAATGTAAAGGTATTTAATACTTCATAGCCTGTAAATAAGTGATTGATGAAGTGTGTAATGACATCTTCTACCATGACTACATATTGTTTTGAACCTTCATTATAAGTTAAGAATCTAGGGATAAGAGATGGAATTTGAACAATCGCTGAGTTAATGGCATCATCAGTATCGATATCTACGAAGATATTTAGACTTTTATTATTTAGTTTTGGGAAAGGATGGTATGCATCTATACCAAGTGGTGTTAACGTTGGTAAAATAGTTAGTTTAAAATCTCTTTCTAACTTGCTTAAAATAGAGTCAGATAAGTTTTCTGGTTTACACATAACAATGTCATAATTGCGTAATTCTTCGATAAGTTCGTTATAGCGTTCATATTGCATATTGACATATTTTTTAGCTTTTTCTTGAATAGCATCTACTTGTTCTTGTGGTGTCATTTGTGTTTTGTTTTCAGGTTTATCGAATCCCATTTTTACTTGGTCTTTTAAACCAGCCACACGCACCATAAAGAATTCATCTAAGTTCGAACTAAAGATAGATACGAAATTTAATTTTTCTAATAGTGGATTGTTGTTATCATAAGCTTCTTGTAATACACGATAGTTGAAATCTAACCAACTGAGTTCGCGATTATTATAGTACTTCGGCAAGCTAATATCATAGTCTCCCAATTGAGTTTGCATATTCAAAATACACCTCGTCATTTCTTCGATTATCAATCTTTCTATTTGTAAAAATATATAGTCTATGACAGAACTATCTACCTATAATATAGCATACAAATTTTAAGATTTTGTAAAGACAATGGATACTGATCCTTTAAGAATCTTTTCGATATGCTTTTTCTGTCTTAATGCTTGATATTTCTCAGCAATCGGTTCACCTTCAGTATAATGTACGGTCAGTTCATAATCGTCATTGCCTTTTTTCGTTTCTTTTAAAGTCACGTCTTCAACAAAGCTAGTTTGTGAAATATTTAAAGCATTCACAAATTTAATAATGCCACCTAGTGCTTGAATTGTTTCAATTTCCTTATTACTGAACCAATCTGTTTCTTTACAATAGAACTTAAGTAAAGATTTATTTTTAAAACTTGCTAAAAGGGCAAGTTTAACGCGATCTTTATGTGTATAACCATTAATCATTGAGTTCGCAATAATATAATACGTATGTGGAGAACTTGAATCTGAATCAATAAATCTACCTAAATAATAAATATAGGTCGCTTCTTCAAAGAGACGTTGCTCTGTGTCATTAATCTTTAAATCACCTAAATCCATTAATTGTTTTAATAAAGATTGCGCTAATTTTAGACGACCTTGTGAGCTATGTTCTTCGATGTGATAATCATGGGCTAAGAAATAAATCGATTCTTTACGCACATTATTTTTGTCAAATACATCTGGATAGCGTGAGCGAATTTGTTTAATAATATAACCTTCACGTAAGCCATTTCTTGAAAATGTGAATTGCTTCGCATCTATTTTTTTATAAAGTGTCTTAAATACTGACACCGCTGGAAGAATAATATCTGCACGATCGCGACTTAATCCATCTAGGTTATTTAACTCATCACGTGAACTTTTACGTATAATATCGTACACTTCATCAATATCTTTATCTGACATTGTATAATTGTGTACGCCACTTATAGGATAAGTGTGTTCAGATTGATGGATACGTGCTACGTTACGTGCGGAACCACCGACGCCGACTAATGCAACATCTTGATCTTTAAGCCAATCTAATGTACTAAATTGTTGAGATAGAAATTTCTCCATATCTTTGATCGCGCCTTTATCATTGTGGTCTTTGCCATCAAAGAATTTACGTTTTAACGTTACTACACCGAAAGGAAAACTATGTGATTCAAATAATTCTTTATCCTTAAATAAAGTAACTTCAGTTGAACCACCACCGATGTCTACAGATACACCATTTTCAATTTCCGTAGTATGAGTAATAGCATAGTAACCATAATATGCTTCGTCTTTTTCAGGAATAATTGAAATTTCAATATCAAGTTCATCTTTCACTTTTTTAACAATGTCATCCTTGTTCTCAGATTGACGAATCGCTGCTGTTGCGATAGGATGCAATTCTTTTACTTCAAATTTTTCAGATACAGATTTAAAACTGCGTAATGCTTCAATGAGCACTGTAATACCTTCTTGGCTCATTTTATTTTCTTTTGTCAAATATTGACTCAAGCGAGCAGGCGTTTTAATGTTGAGCAATTCATTTAATCCTGCATCTTTGCTAAATCTAAAGATAACTAATCTAATCGTATTCGAGCCAATATCTATTAATCCTATACGTTCTTCCATCATGCCCTCCTAAGTCTTTCAATACTTCCTAATATAGTTTTATTTTACATGAATTTTATTAATAGAAAAAGATACGAATCATATTTACATTTCTTTGGATATAGAAAAGAATTCAAATGTAAAACGATTTCATTTTTAGTATCACGTTTAATCTAAACTGTTTAGTGGAAGAATAAGGTTGTATTAGAAAACATGTTCACTAGGAGTGTGACAAGATGAAACGTTTAGAGAATAAAATTGCAGTCATCACAGGTGCAAGTACAGGTATTGGACAAGCATCAGCAAAAGTGTTAGCGCAAGAAGGAGCGCATGTCTTAGCACTTGATATTTCAGATGAATTAGAAAAAACTGTAGATGACATTAATCAAGAAGGCGGTAAAGCGACAGCTTATAAAGTTGATATCTCTCAAGATTAACAAGTGAAAGATTTTGCTGATAAAGTTAAACAAGACTATGGTCACATTGATATTATCTTCAACAATGCAGGTGTAGATAATGGGGCAGGACGTATTCATGAATATCCAGTTGAAGTATTTGATAAAATTATGTCTGTCGATATGAGAGGTACATTCTTAGTAACGAAATTCTTATTACCATTAATGTTGGATAATGGAGGTTCAATCATTAATACAGCTTCATTCTCAGGACAAGCAGCAGACTTGTATCGTTCTGGTTATAATGCCGCTAAAGGTGGCGTCATTAATTTCACTAAATCGATTGCGATTGAATATGGACGTGAAAATATTCGTGCGAACGCGATTGCACCAGGTACCATTGAAACACCGCTTGTAGATCATTTAGCTGGTACATCTGAAGATGAAGCGGGTAAAACATTCCGCGATAATCAGAAATGGGTCACTCCACTTGGTCGTTTAGGACAACCTGAAGAAGTAGGTAAATTGGTTGCTTTCCTAGCATCAGATGATAGTTCATTTATTACAGGTGAAACGATTCGTATTGATGGTGGTGTGATGGCATACACTTGGCCTGGTGAAATGTTAAGTGAAGATAAATGGAAACATTCTGTAGAATAAATCATAGTGGATATATTAGCGTTTAAGTGTGAGAGATGGTTTCAGTATGAGGCTGTCTCTCACTTTTTATATATTTAGATAAATTATTCTAATTTATAAAAATGTTATAATGTTGTTGTCGTCTTTCCTTTAGACAGTAGTACGTTTAAAGGAGGTGAAGTTATGACGTTAATATTTGTACTCGTTATTGCACCTATATTAAATAGGTGGCTCAATATATTGTTTGATTATTGGTTTGAACAATATAAGAATAAAAAAGACGGCAGATAATCCAATACACAAAGAACCCCTAGTCTAGGGCAATAGACTAGGGGTTCGTATCGTTATGACGTTAATACTCGTTAATGTGATATTAACATAAGTAGATGTAACATTTCAATATTCAAATTACCAGTTGATTTGATTATACGTTTGATCATTTAAAGAACGTACAATTTCAGTGATTAATCGTACTGAATTTTCATAATCATCTGTATGGAGAACAGATACATTTGAGTGCATATAGCGTAATGCCACACCAATAGCAATTGTTGGAATACCATCGTTAGCAACATGGATACTACCAGCATCTGTACCACCGCGTGGTGTGGTATCCCATTGAACCGTAATATAATGTTTTTTTGCCACTTCTTTAATATGTTGACGTAAGCCTTGATGTGCCACATTTGAAGCATCCATTAAAATAATTACTGGGCCGTCACCAATGGCTGTATCACTACCATATTGTGCCATTCCAGGTGTATCATATGCGACCGCAACGTCGACTGCGATAGCTAAATCGGGGTTGATTTTATTTGCTGCGACTTTAGCGCCACGTAAACCAACTTCTTCTTGTACAGTGCCACCTGCATATAAATTAATACCGATCGATTCATCTTTAAGATTGTTAAGTACGTCAATAGCAAGTGCACAACCGTATCGATTATCAAATGCTTTGGCAGTTAAATATTTACCATTTGCAAGTTGTTCAAACTCACTATAAGGTGTAATCATATTTCCAATTTCAATACCGTATTGTTCAGCATCTGCTTTACTTCTAACACCAATATCAATAAACATATCTTTGATATCGATAGACTTTTTACGTGCTTCTGGTTCAAGTACATGTGGAGGTTTAGAACCAATAATACCTCGTATTTCTTTACCATCGTCAGTCGTGATGGTTACTTTTTGAGATAACATCACTTGGCTCCACCAACCGCCAATAGGTTGGAATTTAATAAATCCATTATTATCAATTTTAGTGACGATGAATCCAATTTCATCTAAATGACCAGCTAACATTAATGATTTAGATCCCGTTTTACTTTCCTTTTTACCGAAGATACCACCCAAACCATCTTCGATAATCTCATCACTAATAGGTGTTAAATAGTCTCGCATTTTTTCTTTAACTTGGTACTCATAACCAGCGATACCATTAACATCTGTTAATGTTTTGAGTAATTCGATAGATTCTTTCATACATTGAGTCCTCCTAAAAAATTCGTTAAGTGTATTGTAGCATGGATAAAATGAATTTTATGAACAATAGTTTATCATATCTATGCAAATTAAATGTATCCCATTCATAGTTGGTAAGTGATATAATTTGTTTAAAATTAAAGATGGGGAAGTAGATGAGCATAATGAAAAAAGTCTTAACATTATTTGTGTTGTCAGTGTTAAGTGTTTGTATATTAGGGGCTTGTAGTCAATCACGTTCAAAAACATACGAAGGTGATATTGATGGTAAGCATGTTCTTACAACATTAACTTATAAAAAAAATAAAGTGATTAAACAATCAACTGTCAGTACTTTAAAATATGATGATCTGGGAATGTCTAAACAAGAAGGTGAAAAATCTTTTAAAGACTATCGTCCATTAAAAGGGGAAAAGGGCGTAACATATACGCTAAGTAGTAGGCATCAAAAAATAGTTGAAAACATAGATATTGATTATAACAAAGCAAACTTAAAAGATGTTAGTCGTTACTTTGCATTAGCACATTATTCTAAAAACTATAAAAAAGTGACAATGGATGGTACGGTCAAAGAACTTAAAAAAATTGGATTCAAGAAAAAAAGCAATATGAATGAAGAATAATAAAAAAGTGAGACAACCTTTCGATGATATAGATTGTCTCACTTTTTTGTTGACTATTGAATAAGTTTTAATTTATAACTTGCGATATCTTCAATATATCCATTTTTTCTTTTAATCACAATATGATCTTCTGTAATTTCATTTGGACTTTTAACACCTACTGCAGCTGCAACATTAAATAATCCCTCATGTAAACTAGTCACATAGTTTGTGACACGATATTGCTTTTCTTCAACAATTAAAGCTTTTTCTTTTTTAGGATCAGTTGTTGCGACGCCAACTGGGCAAGTATTTAAATGACATTGTTGGCTCATAATGCAACCAATACTGATCATCATACCTCTTGCAATATTACATAAATCAGCACCAAGTCCAAGTGCAATGGCTATTTTATCTGGTGTAATAAGTTTTCCAGATGCGAATATCTTCATATATTTGCGTGCATCATAACGTTCTAAAACACCAGTAACGATTGGAAGGGCAGTAAAAAGTGGGAGGCCAACACCATCTTGTAATTCTTGGAATGTTGCCCCTGTTCCACCTTCACCACCATCAACAGTAATAAAGTTTGGATAAATATCTAGGTTAATCATTTCTTGAACAAGGGCCTCAATTTCATCAACTCTGCTTACCACAATTTTAAATCCCACAGGTTTCTGACCGAGTTTTTGCAACTTAGCTACAAATTCTAATAACTCTTTCGGATTATTAATGAAATCGAAGCGGTTAGGTGAATTGATTGTCTTATAGGGTTCGATATTACGAATTTTAGCAATTTCTTCTGTAACTTTATTGCCCTCCATATGACCACCACGTGTCTTAGCACCTTGTGCAAGCTTAATTTCAAATGCTTTAACTTCTTTATGGTTTGCCACATTTAAGAAAGCTTCTTCGCTAAAATCACCGTCTTTATTTCTTACGCCGAATAAACCTGGTCCAATTTGATAAATGATATCGCAGCCACCTTTAAGATGATATTCAGATAATCCACCTTCCCCTGTATTCATCCATGTGCCAGCACGTGCAAGTCCTTGAGATAATGCAGTAATCGCGCGACTACCTAATGAGCCATAACTCATACCAGATTGGCCTACTAAACGTTTGACTTTAAAGGGATGTGCTAATTCTTCACCTATAACAACTGCATGATCATCTGATAAATAATAAGGATCAATGTTTTTGTTCTCACGATGCTCTTCACGCTTAAACAATCGTTCATTATCGATTGAATAAATAAACGTTGAAATCATTGAATGGTTATCAATTTGAAGTTCTGACTTTTGTAATGGAAACATAGCGTTTCGAATATAAAAACCTTCTTCATAATTTTTTTCTGTACCAAAACTAGTCATTCTTGAATGATATTTACCTGCTAAAACGATATCAGTATATTGATTTCTTGAAAATGGTTTTCCTTCGGTATCATTTGCAAATAAATATTGACGTAATTCTGGTCCTATTTTTTCTGAAAAGTAACGTACTCTTCCTAATACAGGAAAGTTACGTAACACACTATGTTGTTCTTGTCTTTTATCTTTGAATAAAAGAAATAATCCAACAATTAATATAGAAAGTAACACCATAATAATAAGAATATTAACTATAAATTGCATGACAGTAAGTAAAGTTGTCATGCCCATCCCCCCTCAATTCTCTTTATATTGTAAATCTTACATCAAAAAATTTTATTTACAAATATAAATAAATAGATTTAATATTTATCTTTGAATATCAAATAATGGAAAAGTTAGAATCTCTTATGACAATAATGTGTTTAAATGATAAAGTACTATATACGTAGATCGTTGAGGTGATATATGAAACAAGAAAAAGATGTGATCACACAAGTGGTATCAAAAAATCGATGGGGTAATCCTGAAATAATAAAAAAAGATTTTCTACTCATTCCTTTGTTTATCTTTTTCCAAATTTTAACGCCTATTATTATTGTTTTTGGTGTATTAGGTGTGACGGCTATGGTTACCCAACAACCACCGCCATCTTATTTATATAATGTGATGCTAAGTTTAAGTTTTGTGATTGCTCAATGTATTGTGTTAGGATTATTTTTCACATTACATAAGTTTTATATTGCGAGTGTTGTACGACGACAATATCGTATTGCGATTCATCAGTATTTGAAATTGATTATAATCACCGTAATCGTTAGTGTGATGTTATATTATGGTTTTAATGCATTGGCACACATGTTACCGCATCCTTTTGGCTATGTAGACACACAAGCACAACGTCGTTTAGAAGGATTGTTTATTCATCCAAGTGCACTGATATTCACTTTTATTTCAGTAGTATTATTACGACCCTTAATTGATGAGTTACTATTTCGTCATCTATTGATTCATGAATTAGGCAAAAAATTTAATCTTTTAGTAATGATGATTGTTAGTGTTTTAATAGAAACCATTGTCCAAATATATGATTTAATTTCAATATTGGAAGCCATGCCTTACATGATTATTTCAATAGGTGCAGTGATTGTATATATGAAAAGTGGGAAAAATTTAGCAGCGTCCTATCTTTATCATAGTACTGTACAACTCATCATATTTATTATTACAATGATTGATAAGCTTGTTTAAATAGAAAGAATAGGAGAGTTATATGACTTCGGAACATAATGATACATACTACCAAACCTCAGAGCAACGACCGATAAGAAATGAATTTGATTCAAAACGTATTGTTAAACGTGATTTTTGGCTAATACCTACATATTTAGTCATGAATATAGTTTTTCCGTTGATTCTTACATTTATTGTGATGGGAATAATTTCAGGCATCACAGGTGGTCATATATCGGAAAGTAAGTTTACAAAATATTATTTAGGATATGCCCAAGTCTTTACGTTAATTGGTCAATGTCTTGTATTAGTAGTCTTTTATTTAATGCATCGCAAAACCATTATTCCTATTGCCATCTCACGATTCAAAGCTTTAAAAAAACATATTCCACTCATTATCATTGTGATGGTGGCCCTTTATTTGTTGCAAGGCGCATATGGTTATTTAATGGAATTTTTACCGAAACAATATCAGTTTGATGATACAGAAAATAACAAAATGATTATTAAAATGTTTGAAATCAATTGGCTTTGGCCTGTTTTATTTTTAGATATTGTAATTATTACACCTTTTGTAGAAGAATTATTATTTAGACATTTGTTAATTCATGAGTTAGGTAAAAAATTAACGTATGGTGTGATGTATGTCGTGTCAGTGCTCGGATTTGCAGGATTACATATGACAAGTGCATCCTCACCATTTGAAGTTGGCCCTTATTTAATTATGGCTACAGGATTTGTTGTGGCATATCACTTAAGTGGTCGAAATTTAGCGATGACAATTACCCTTCATATGATAAATAACTTTGTTTCTTTTATAGCGATTATTATGAGTATCATTTGGGGTTAAGAGTAAGAGGTAGAGTCATTGAAATTCAAAAAATAGTAACATTGAATTTCATTACTTTGCCTCTTTTTTTGTTATGATAAAAAAGAATATATCATCCCATTAAAAAGTAAAGATAAGGAGGAAACGCTTGTGTTATTAGAAGTAAAACATCTGACCTACAAAGCAGATCAACGAACGATACTCAATAATATTAATTTTAAATTAGATCAAGGTGAAACCGTTGCAGTAGTTGGTCCTTCTGGAAGCGGAAAAAGTACATTCTTAAAGCAACTCAACAATTTAATTAGTCCGACTGAAGGAGAATTATTATTTAAAGGAAAACCATATGATGAGTATCGTCCTGAAGAATTACGTTCTAAAATTAGTTACATGATGCAACAAAGTGAATTATTTGGAACGACAGTAGGCGACAATATGGCTTTCCCAGCATTAACGCATCATGATCAATTTGATGAAGATAAAGCGAATGATTTACTTAATAAAGTCGGCTTATCAAATTATAGTCTAGATTCAAAAATAGAACATATGTCTGGCGGAGAACGTCAACGTATTGCTATTGCACGCCAGTTAATGTATCAACCAGAAATATTACTTCTAGATGAATCAACGAGTGCACTTGATACGCAAAATAAAGAAAAAATTGAAGATATTATCTTTAAATTAGCAGATGAAGGCGTCGCTATATTATGGATTACGCATAGTAATGATCAAAGTATGAGAAATTTCCAAAGAAGGATTACTATTAAAGATGGTCAGATTACAAATGAGGAGGTGTTAAATCATAATGAGTAATACAGCGCTTTGTTTAACAGCATTATTATTATTAATTCCTATTATTATTTCATATAAAGAAGGCTTACATATTATCAAAGATTTAGTCGTCGCTTCGATTAGAGCGGTGGTTCAATTATTAATTTTAGGATTGATATTAGAATATATTTTTAAAATTGATCAAGTATGGATATTATTGATTGCAGTATTAGTCATTATTATTAACGCTTCTTGGAATACCATTAATCGTGCATCGCCTGTTATGCATCATGTGTTTTGGATTTCTTTTGTTTCTATATTTATATCAACAGCAATTCCATTAGCATGTGCAGTGCTTGCTGGTGCCATCGATTTTAAAGCAAATGATGTCATTCCTATCGGCGGTATGCTTGCAAATAATGGTTTAATTGCCATTAATTTGGCATATCAAAATTTAGATCGTGCGTTCGTTCGAGATGTAGACGATATTGAATCTAAGTTAACATTAGCAGCAACGCCAAAGCTTGCGTCTAAAGGGGCGATTCGTGAAAGTATTCGTTTAGCGATTGTTCCAACAATTGATTCTGTAAAAACATATGGGTTAGTGTCTATTCCGGGTATGATGACAGGATTAATTATTGGAGGTATGGCACCATTACAAGCCATCAAATTCCAATTACTTGTTGTGTTTATTCATACTACTGCAACGATTATGTCTGCATTGATTGCAACGTATTTAAGTTATGGTCAATTCTTTAATGCACGTCATCAACTCGTAGCACGTACAACTAATATAAAAGACAATAACTAAATCTCAATGACATATTTTTTCGCACAAAAGTTTAAGAAATTATTATATAATGAAACAGTTACGAATGATAAAGGTTACCATTGCGTAACTGTTTTTTTATGCCAAAATATAGAAAGAAAGGAGTTCTATGCATGTCTGTCATGCGAGTGGCAACCTTCATTATTAGTGTGTTTATCGTCGGTATGGTTGAGATGATGGTTGCAGGAATTATGAATTTAATGAGTGAAGACCTCGGTGTCTCTGAAGCGATTATTGGTCAGCTTGTGACTTTATATGCATTAACCTTCGCTATTTGTGGACCCATACTTGTTAAGCTTACGAATCGCTTTGCAGTACGACCGGTCTTAATATGGACACTCGTTGCATTTATCATTGGAAATGCAATGATTGCGATGGCGCCTAACTTTACTATCTTAGTGATTGGACGTATCTTATCTTCAGCAGCCGCTTCACTCATTATCGTTAAAGTTTTAGCTTTAACAGCGATGTTAACGATACCTAAAAATAGAGGGAAAATGATTGGTGTCGTTTATACTGGATTTAGTGGGGCTAACGTATTTGGCGTCCCAATCGGTACGATGATTGGGGATGCAATAGGTTGGAGATTTACGTTCTTATTTATTATTATTGTGAGTGTGATAGCCGGTGTACTGATGATGGTATATTTACCATCAACATCAGAATTAAATCAAGTTCAACGTCAATGGGGTTCAACTTCAAATAAACAGCTAAATACATCTAAAATTTTAAGACCAGCAGAGGTAGTCAAATATTTAGCGATTACTTTTTTAATTTTAGTAGCAAATTCTGTGACATTTGTTTATATTAATCCTCTTATTTTGAATCATGGTCATCAAATGGGATTTGTATCATTGGCGTTATTAGTGAATGGGATTGCAGGAGTGATTGGTACGTCGTTAGGTGGCATATTAGCAGATAAACTTAGCAGTAAACGTTGGCTAATTATTGCCTTTTCTATTTTTATAGTTATGATGTTGATAATGAATCTTATTTTGCATACTGTTACCATATTATTAATAGGATTGTTTATATGGAATATTGTACAGTGGAGTACCAATCCAGCAATTCAAAGTGGTATGATTGAACACGTTGAAGGTGATACTAGTCAAGTGATGAGTTGGAATATGTCGAGTCTGAATGCGGGAATAGGATTTGGAGGCATTATTGGAGGACTCGTTGTTTCAAATATCTCTGTTCAAGCAGTCACGATTGTGAGCGCAATAGTTGGAACTATGGGTCTTATTATTGTCATAAGTTTAAAAAATATGTCTTATATAAAAAATTAAGTAGGAAGTGGAACAGAATTCATTTTGAATTCATCGTTCCGCTTCTTTTTATTTATATATATAACAATAAGGTGTTTGAGGAGAATAAGATGACCACGGCATAGTGTGGTATGTTGCAAAATAGATTAAATCATCTATCATATGTTTACTGAGATGACGTTCATGTTCTAATGAGTTCACACCATGCGCTTTTAAAATCTCTAATTTTCCAAACCAAAACACTAAATCTAAAATATGATAAGCAGATTGAAACGGTGATACATTAGAAAGGCACCAGTCAAAACGTAATTTCCAACAATGGGGATTGTTTTCAAGTTGATTTAAAAATGAAATCGCAGGTGTTTCAAAATAATGCGTTGTCACCATACGGGCTTGGTCTTTACCAGTTTGAACTTGAGAAATGTGAAGGTGTATATCATTTAATTTCATAACTTCTACAAAGCGTTCAGATGATAGTTTTCTAGATTCATTACGAATATAGATATTGCCTTCCTCTTTCGTAGTACCTATAACAACTGGTTTAGTAAATTGAGAAAGGGGACGAGACATGTTTGACTCTTGAATAGGTGCATAAATCAATTCAAGACCTTTTGATTTCCCACGTGATGCTTCATCATAAGCCATTAATGATAATATATCTAAAGTTGTTAAGTGAGTCATTCTTTTTTTAGGAAAATAGGTATCTTTCAGATAGGCAAAATGGGCTGCTTTCTTTTGTCCTAATAAATGAGAATCAAGACGTAGCGTTCCGCTTAATAACATCACTTGATGATAGTATTTGTCTAATTCTGGTCGTTGCATTAATGCCATAATACTCATACTACCAGCAGACTGTCCCATTAATGTTATATTGTTTGAATCTCCACCGAAATATTTAATAAACGTATGTACCCATTTGAGTGCATTAATTTGATCAGACAAACCATTGTTTTTATTATAATCGCTATTGAAGTAAGACCAGTCTAAAAACCCTAAAGCACCTAAACGATAATTAAATGTAATTACAATGACATCATGTCGAGCAACGATATGTTCAGGTGTATAAAGTTCCTGAGAACCATGTCCGTTCACAAAGCCACCACCATAAAAATAGATAATGACAGGCTTATTGTTATATTGATTGTTTTGACACCAAATATTTAAATATAAGCAATCTTCACTTTGGTTAAATAATTGAGCATGTGATGAGAAGAAGGTTTCGAGTTTGTTGTGTGGTTGTGGTGGTATAGATTTAAACGATGTTGCCTCAATGGTCTTATCCCAAGTTTTTAAGCATTTCGAGTGTTTAAATCGATGTTCATTGATAGGTTGATTAGCATAAGGAATCCCGAGAAAGTAATTAATTTTCTTTTTAGTATAGCCTTTAATATCTCCGGCATGTGTTTTAATTAAAGTCAATAGTATCATCTCCATACTTATCTTATGTCTAATATAACATTAAAAAAAACGTCTGAAACAAGTTGAGACTATTCTCTAACTTATTTCAGACGTTTGAATGATTATTCGTTACCTTTAGCAGCTGCTTCAGCTTCTTCTGGTGAGCCGTCTTTCATTTTTTTATTGATTTTCTTAGCACGTTTGAAGTAAATACTATTGAAGTGACTTGAAGAACCAATTTTATAAAAAATGAGTGACAACACAATAATAGCAATAAAGTCATATGGGTAGTGAATCCAGTTCATACCTTTAAATTCCTTACTACCTACAAATGACATAGCAGCTAATAAAATAAGATAGACAATAATCCATAAGCTACCGCCAATTTGTTTTTTAGTATTTTTCCAATTCATTTTATATTCATAGAAGAAGTAAATTGGTAAACCTAAAATAATAATTAAAATAACTTCTGCTGTAGTAGGCCACATTGCCCAATAAATGGCCAGTGATGCTAATACGAATGATAAAGGTGCCATGATTTTTAATAATTTACCACGGAAGGGACGATGCAATTTAGGTCCCATTTTACGTAACGAAATAACTGTAGTAGGGCCTGTAAGATAGGCTACTAATGTTGCAGTCGAAATAACAGCTGCAAGTACGCCCCAATCACGGAATAACGTTACCATGATCATACTCATGACAGCATTAAATGCAATCGCAACACGTGGAATATTATATTTTGAATTAATTTTTCCTAAGAATTTAGGAATATGACCATTTTTTTCCATAGCGCTTAATACGCGACCAGTAATGGCTACAAATGATACACCAGTACCAAATGGAGATACTACGGCTTCAATATAAAGTAAAATGGCTAACCAATTAATACTTAATAAAATTGCCATGTCTGCAAATGGTGAATTAAAGTTAATACCGTGCCAACCATGTGAATGAATCATTGATTGTGGCATTGAAGTGATAAATGTACTTTGTAAGATAATATATAAAATTGCACTTAATATTAGTGAAATGCCGATACCACGTGCAATGTTTTTCTCAGGATTTTTAATTTCTGAGCCCATATTAATGATCGTTTGGAATGCATTAAATGAGAAGATAATACCTGATGTTGTTGTTGCTGCAAAGATAGGAGCACTACCATATGGCATAAATGTATTCAAGGAATGACCATAGTTTCCTGAATCAAACCCTGAGATCGTTAACATAATAATTGTTAGGAGTGGCACCCCTAATTTAAATACAGAAATTAAACTTGTAAATGAGGTTAATAATTTTACAGACCAATAATTTAATAATGAAAAGACAATGATGATAATGTAAACAACAAATAAACCAACTGTACTTATAGAACCATTATGCATCAATGCCTGAGTTGGCTTAGCCCAGTCCCAAGGCCAAGAGCTGATATATTGGACTGCAGATACTGCTTCAATTGGAATAATCGTTACGAGTGAGACCCAATTTGCCCATGCAGCAATGAAGCCAAGTAATGAACCATGTGTATATTGAGCATAGTTACTCATGCCACCAGATTGTGGAAACATTGTTCCTATTTCAATATAGTTATAAGAAATCGTTCCAATAACTATGAAGCCTATGACCCATGAGATAATGGCTGCTGGTCCAGCAACTGAAGATGCTTCCCAAGCTCCAAAGAGCCAACCAGAACCAATTAACGAACCTAAACCGAGTAACACGAGTTGCGTCAAGCTAATTTTATTATCGTTTTTATTCTTTCCCATAAATACTCCTTTTAATTTATTTTATTTTTTATAAAAAAAACACGATATAATTATACGCTTATCATTTAATTAGTCAAACTAAATATTTAATAGATTTCAAAATATTATTAAAAGGAGTTTATTAAATTTTTTCTATAATATAATGATGATAATGTTATGAAAAAGTATGTAGTGAAACCGATGTAGAAAGGGAATAAATGATAAATAAAAATAGAGATAACAGGCATAGAATCGTATGATTTGAAATAATACAAAAAACCCTGTAAAGCAGTTTTCCTGCTTTACAGGGTTAAAACATTTAATTAATATTTTTGGTCACCATTTAATTTCACTAGGATTTTAGCTTGTGATTTATCATTCACTAATTGATTGAATCCTGATTCAACGATGTCAGCTAATTCAATTTTATCTGTTACAACGCTCTTAACATCTAAGCTGCCATTTGCGATTAAATCAATTGTTTGTTGGAATGTTGTTGGTGTATAAGCAATAGTAGACGTTAATTTAACACCAGAGTTTGTCAATAACATTGGATCAAAGTTAACTTCGTGTGCAAAGATTGAAACAATGACAACACTACCTCTTGGGCGTGTTACTTTTACAGATTGTGCTAATGTTACGCCAACACCAGCTACTTCAAAGGTTACATCTACACCGTTTTCAGTATGTTCGTTTACGAATTCTAGTGGATCAGTATGACCAGAGTTTACAACGTGAGTTGCGCCCACTTCTTTAGCTTTAGCTAAACGTTCTTCTGATAAATCAAATACAAAGATTTTACTAGCACCAGCTGCTTTAGCTGCAACGACTGTTAATAAACCAATTGGACCTGCACCAAAGATAGCCACTGTATCACCAAATAATAAGTTACCTTCTTTAACAGCTTGCACTGCTACTGCTGTTGGTTCAACTAATGCACCTTCTTGAGCAGACACATTTTCAGGTAAGTGATACACATTGTCTTCAGGTGCATTAGTAAATTCAGCGAAACCACCATCTGAACCCAATCCGATGAATGTATACCCATCATATAAATCTAAATTTTCTTCTTTTTCACGTGCAGAAACAGTTGGGTTTACAACGACACGGTCACCTTTTTTATATTTTGTAACGTCTTTCCCCACTTCTTCAACGATACCTGAGAATTCATGTCCTAAAGTTACAGGTGCTTTTTGACCTAAGAATGGATCAGGTTTGTCAGTTGAAATAAATACTGGACCTTCTAAATATTCGTGTAAGTCAGTACCACAAATACCAGCCCAAGATACTTTAACTTTTACTTCGTTATCTTTTAATTCTTTTGGTTCACGATCTTCAACGCGAACATCTTTTTGACCATACCATACTGCTGCTTTCATGATATATAACATCCCTTTCATAATAAAAAACACTTTGTAATTATAGATTAATACTAGGAACTCAGAAATTCAAATATATATAAATGAATTGTTAAACACTTTAGAAAAATTTGACAATTTTTCGAACTTTAATTGTAGACAATATAAAAAAGTTGGAATGTACTATTTACAAAGAATAGTTGTATATAAGTAATGTTAAATTTAAAAACTTAAAAAAATAATTAGGTAAAAAAATTAATTATTACATATAAATAATGTTTCAAAAAATTATAAAGGGTATATAAGTATAGGTGGTGGAATTTTAACGATTTCTATTAAAATGCAATTTTTTAAAACTTTATTACGCAATGGCCATATGGTTCTTGATTGAGACAATCAAAAATAGAATACTTTGGCTTTTTTGTATTTAAAATTTTCCATCATTAATACGATAGAAGGGGACATCCTATGACGCTTAGTATAAAGAACCTTACTAAAATTTATTCTGGAAATAAGAAAGCAGTCGATAATATTTCTTTAAATATTGAAGCTGGAGAATTTGTTGCATTTATTGGAACAAGTGGTAGTGGTAAAACAACAGCATTAAGAATGATTAATCGCATGATTGAACCTACAGAGGGTTCAATTGAAATGAATGGTAAAGATGTACGTAACATGAATCCAGTAGAATTACGTCGTAGTATTGGATACGTGATTCAACAAATTGGATTAATGCCACATATGACTATCAGAGAAAATATTGTGCTCGTTCCAAAACTTTTAAAATGGTCTAAAGAAAAGAAAGATGCTAAAGCAAAAGAGTTGATTAAATTAGTCGATTTACCTGAGGATTACTTAGATCGTTATCCGTCTGAACTGTCGGGTGGACAACAACAACGTATTGGTGTAGTTAGAGCGCTTGCAGCAGAACAAGACATTATTTTGATGGACGAACCGTTCGGTGCATTAGATCCTATAACTAGAGATACGTTACAAGATTTAGTTAAAGATTTACAAAAAAAGTTAGGAAAAACGTTTATTTTTGTAACTCATGATATGGATGAAGCGATTAAGCTAGCAGACAAAATTTGTATTATGTCGAAAGGCCAGATCGTTCAATATGATACACCGGACAATGTTTTAAGATATCCAGCAAATGATTTTGTTAGAGAATTTATTGGACAAAATAGACTGATTCAAGATCGACCAAACATGAGAACGGTTGAAGATGCAATGATCAAACCAATTACTATTCAGGCTGACGATTCTCTTAATGATGCAGTCAATATTATGAGAACCCATCGTATAGACACTATTTTTGTAGTGAATAATAAACATCGTCTTTTAGGGTTTTTAGATATTGAAGATATAAATCAAGGATTACGTCAAGGTAAAGAATTAATTGATACGATGCAACGAGATGTTTATCAAGTACATATCGATTCAAAACTACAAGATTCAGTACGAACTATTTTAAAGCGTAATGTACGTAATGTGCCTGTAGTAGATGATCATGATACATTAATTGGACTGATTACACGAGCAAACTTAGTAGATATTGTGTATGACTCCATTTGGGGTGAAGAGAATGAAACGAGTCACTCTTCTAAAACCTATTCAAATGAAGTTGAGCGAGAGAATGAACGTCAAAATGAAACACAACAACGTTTAACAACACAAGGTACACAACGTTATCATGAAGATATTATGAACGGAACAGATAGAGAACATACCCATAATACGGATGATACGGGAGTGGATCGTTAATGAGAGACTTTTTTGCACAATACGGAGAAGAACTCGTATCGAAAACGATAGAACATTTCTATATTTCTATTATTTCGTTACTTATTGCTATTGTCGTAGCTGTACCACTTGGTATTTTATTATCAAAAACAAAACGTACGGCGAATGTTGTATTGACTATTGCAGGTGTACTTCAAACGGTACCAACACTTGCCATTTTAGCGCTTATGATTCCAATTTTTGGTGTAGGTAAGACACCAGCAATTGTAGCTTTATTTATCTATGTATTATTACCTATCTTAAATAATACAGTATTAGGAGTTCAAAATATTGATAAAAACATTATTGAAGCTGGAACAAGTATGGGGATGACAAAACTTCAATTAATGAAAGATGTGGAATTACCCCTTGCCTTACCATTAATTATTAGTGGTATACGTCTTGCAAGTGTATATGTCATTAGCTGGGCTACACTTGCGAGTTATATTGGTGCAGGTGGTCTAGGTGATTTAGTATTTAATGGCTTAACTCTCTATGAACCACCAATGATTATTAGTGCTACAATTTTAGTGACTTGTTTAGCACTAATTGTGGATTTCTTATTATCTTTAGTTGAAAAATGGGCTGTACCTAAAGGTCTTAAAGTATCTAGATAGTTTAAAAGGGAGGAATGAACAGCTATGAAAAATATTAAATATATATTTATCGTTCTTACATTGTCTCTCGTAGTATTATCTGGATGCGGCTTACCCGGTTTAGGTGACAGTAATTCGAAAGACAGTGTGAAAATTACAGCGACTGAAAGTAGTGAAACCAAAATAGTAGCAAATATTGAGAAATTAATGATTGAACATTATACAAATGGAGATATCAAACCAATCATTATTGGAAATTTAGGTTCAAGTATTGTTCAACATAATGCACTTATGCGTGGAGATGCTAATATGTCAGCGGTGCGTTTTACAGGAACAGAGTTAACCAGTGTACTCGATGCACCCCCAACTAGAGATGCGAATAAAGCCATGGATGAGTCACAGCGATTATTTAAAAAGAAATATGATCAAAAATATTATCATTCACTTGGCTTTGAAAACACGTATGCGTTTATGGTAACAAAAGAAACTGCTGATAAATATCACTTAGAAAAAGTATCAGACTTAGAAAAATATAAAGATCAGTTACGCTTGGGTATGGATACGCAATGGATGAATCGTGCCGGAGATGGATACCCAGCTTTCCAAAAAGAGTATGGCTTTAAGTTCAAAAGTGCACGTCCAATGCAAATTGGTTTAGTGTATGATGCACTTAAAAACAAAAAATTAGATATTGCCGTTGGTTACTCCACAGACGGACGTATTGCGGCATATAATTTGAAAATCTTAAAAGATGACCGTAACTTTTTCCCTCCATATGATGGCAGTCCATTAGCCACAGAAGAATTAATTAAAGACCATCCAGAGATTGATAAAGCTTTAACAAAATTAGAAAATACAATAAGTACAAAAGAAATGCAAAAACTGAATTATGAAGCAGATGGAAAAGGAAAAGAACCAGCCGTCATTGCAGAAGAATTTATTAAAAAACATAACTATTTTGAAGATAAGAAAGGTGGTCAATAACAGTGAAAGGGAATTTGTTAAGTTCGCTTTATGAATATTACACTTTGAATTTTGGCTATCTGATGGAACTCTTTTTTAAACATTTATTAATGTCTATATATGGAGTATTGTTTGCATGTATTATTGGCATTCCAATTGGTATTTTAATTGCACGTTATTCAAAAATAGCATGGCCAGTGATTACTATTGCTAATGTTATTCAAACCGTGCCAGCCATTGCAATGCTTGCTATACTGATGTTGGCGTTAGGGCTCGGTCCATCAACGGTTGTATTTGCAGTATTTTTATATTCCTTGCTACCGATCATAAAAAACACCTACACAGGTATTACAGAAGTTGACTACAATATTAAAGACGCAGGTAAAGGTATGGGAATGACCAATAACCAAGTTATGCGTATGATTGAGCTTCCACTATCGCTATCTGTAATCATCGGTGGTATTCGTATTGCACTTGTTGTAGCAATAGGAATTGTTGCTATTGGTTCATTTATTGGTGCACCGACGCTAGGAGACATTATTATTCGTGGAACGAATTCTACTGATGGTACAGTCTTTATTCTTGCAGGTGCGATTCCAATTGCATTAATTGCGATTTTAATTGATATTGGTCTACGTTTATTAGAGAAAAAATTAGATCCCACACATCGTTCTAGTAAACAAGTACAAAGTTTAAGATAAATTAAAAGCGTTGCTTAGACGATGACTAAGTTGTTACTTAGTTCGTCAGCAACGCTTTTTTTATTAGAATAATAGTGAAGCAAGTGGTGGTACGATTACAACAATAATCACACCTACAATTACTACTGCAATACTTCCCATTGATTCTTCTGTTTCTCCTAGTTCTTTAGCAGCGGCAACACCAAGTGTGTGTCCACTTGTACCAAGAGCTAAACCACGTGCAATTGGATTTGAAATTTTAAACATTTTTACAATTTTTCCACCTAATGCTGAAATAACGACAGCGTTAAGGATAACTGCTAATGATGTTAATTCTTTTACACCACCGATACCGTCAGATACTGGTAAGGCAATCGCAGTTGTTGCAGCTTGAGGTAACATAGACGCACTAATTTGATCACCTAAGTGGAATAATGTTGCAACTAAATAGATTAAGATTAAAGCTACTAGTGTACCCACAGCAATACCACCAAAAATTTGTAACCAATATTTTCTAAGTACTTGACGTTTTTTATAAAGTGGAATCGCGAAACTAATTGTTGCAGCTTCTAAGAAGAAGTTGATAATATCTCCACCAATTTTATAGTTATCATAACTAATACCTGTTACTTTTAAAAAGACAATTCCTGCCACCATCGCTACAAATAAAGGTGCCAGTAGGAAAAAGCCATTTGTTTTTTTATAGAAATATTGTGCAATAATATATGGAATTAATGAGACTAAAATACCAAAATAAGGTGTTGTAATACCTAAGTGATCAGCCATTAGTTTTCCTCCTTAAGTCGTGTTTTTTCATTTTGTTCTTCAGTAGGGAATAATGTTTTTGTTACAAATAATTGTGATACATAGCCCACACTGACTAATAATAATAATGTTGAAATAATAATTAATAGAATAATTAAAATTGGATGTTGACTTAAAAGTGGTAACGAATTAATAACTGATACACCGGCTGGTACGAATAAGAAGCCGATATTATTTGTTAGAGCGGTTCCCACACCCTCTACTTGACGTAATTTTACGACTCCTGAACTTAATAAAATAAATAATAATACGAGTCCGATTACCGATGCAGGCATTGGAAACGGAATAAATGATTCAATAATTTTTGAAACAAATAATACAGCAACAATAGTTAATACTTGGATAAAGAAATTGTAAGTTTTACCTGCTTTCTTATTTCCTTGAGTATTAGCGGTAGTTGAATTGTTTTTCGCCATATTGATACTCTCCCTCTTTTTCTTTTCTCTTGATGTTAGTATAAAATGAAACCGCTTTCTTGAGTTATATTTAGAAGTGAGTTACGAAAATTAATAGGTGAGTTGCAGTATTTTCCAGTTGAAAATCAGAAAGTGTTTATAGAACAATAAATGAACTGTGATGTCATTAAAAAAGCTTTTAATCTAACACTTGATCATATGAAGTGTTAGGTTAAAAGCTAACTTAGAATATATATTAAGCAAGACCAATTTCTTGTTTAAATGATTTCATAAATGAACGACTAACTTGAAATTTAACATTCGTTGTCATTGTCACTTGATACGTATAATTAAACCAGTGTTCGACACTTTCGATATACTGCTTGTTAATAATCGTAGCTCTATGAATTTTTATAAACAACTGCTTAGGTAATTTCTTCTCATAATAATTGAGCGGTTCTGTCGTTTCATATGTTTTTTTTAAAGTCGTAATAGTCGAAATTCCATTGTTCACAGAAATCGCAACAATATCGTCTAAATTGATGACATAAATACGCTCATCCACTTCGATAGGAAGTACACTTTGATGATTAGTATAAGAAGAAGTATTCGTTTGTGATTGTGGAGAGTGGATAGGGTCTGACAATGTTTGAATCTGTTGTTTAGCGTTTAATAATCGTTTTACTTTTTGAACTGCTTGTTCAATTCGTTCTAATTCAAAAGGTTTTAATATATAATCAACTGCATCTAATTCAAATGCTTTGACTGCAAACGTATCATGTGCCGTAGCAAAAATGATATAAGGGGGTTGTTTCATTTTTCGAATTTTATGAGCTAAATCAATCCCATTTTCATCCATTAAATTAATATCTAAAAACACTAAATCATAGGTGTGACAGAGCAGTTTTTCTAAAGTGTCTTCAATATTTTCAGCTTCATCGATTATTTCGAAATCAGATATTTCATTTAATAAGTAATGTAATTCATTACGTGCTAATGGCTCATCGTCAACAATAAGTGTCCTCATTTAACGTTCCTCCTTGATTAAATGATATGGAATCTTACAGGATACTGTTGTTCCGTAATTAGATGTATCAAAGTGTAATTTTGCATTAGAACCATATAAACCAGTGAGACGGCGATTTAAATTTTCTAGTGCACTACCAGTTCCAGTTTCTGAAGCCACACTGATTTGTCCAAGTGAGGGTAATTTTTCAGGCGCTATACCATGTCCATTATCACTAACTGATAGTTTTAATGAGGCTTCTTTGTATTGAACGTCTACACAAACAATGTTATCTTTTCGTCGATGTTTGAATGCGTGTTTAATTGCATTTTCCACCAAAATTTGAATGATGAATGGTGGAATTAATACTTGTTTATAGGCATCATCAATATGATATTTAATTGTAAATCGATCTGGAAAACGTGCTTGTTCTAATGATAAATATGCTTTGACTTGTTGTAATTCTTTTTCTAAAGTAATCGTGCTATTACGCGCACCTTGTAAGTTTGATCTGAAAAATTGACTCAATTGCAAAAGTAACTTGCGTGCTTTTTCACTGTCAATACGTACAAGTGCTGAAATGGTGTTAATCGCATTAAAGAAAAAGTGTGGATTAACTTGAGCTTGTAGAGACTTAATTTCAGCATCTCGTAATAATTTACTTTGCGTTTCGGCCAGTCCCAGTTCTAATTGACTTGAAAAAATATCTGCTAAACCCCGAGCAAGTTGTTTAGTTGATGTCGTAATATGGTTATAGTCTGTAAAATAAAATTTTAAAGTACCTGCGACGTTTCCATTCGTCATTAAGGGCACAACGATAGCTTCTCGAAGCGGACAATTCGGATTATTACATCCAATGTCCTCTTTTGAATTGGCTTCTTTTAATTGGCCTGTACGTATGACTTCTTTAGATAAATTAGTAATGATTTCTTTTTTAGCGACATGATGATCACTACCCGCGCCTACGTGTGTTAAAATATCGGTTTTATTGGTAATTGCCACAGCAGATACTTTCATTAGCCTCAGTATAATTTCAGCTACAGGACGAGCAGATTTTTCATTTAATCCTGAACGAAAATAAGGTAGTGTTTTGTTTGCTAATTCAAGGACGTCATGAGTTTGAATTGCACGTGTTTGCTCTTCTTGTTTTAAAGTAGACAGAATAATAGATAAAAATAACGCAGTTCCAATACTATTAATTAATATCATCGGTAAAGCAATAAATTTTACCAATGCCCAAGCATTAGAAACATCGTCAGCAAAAATTAAAATACAAGCCATCTGAATACTTTCGTTTATTAATCCAATCATGGCACCTATTAAAACAGTTGGATAGCGATTATGTCTCATGGTGCGATATCCATAAAATCCAGAAATTAATGCAATGATGACTGATGAAAATAGGTAAATATAAGCATTTGCGCCACCAATGAGGATTCGTGATAAGCCCGAGATAATACCAACGATAATCGCTACAAAAGGACCACCAATTAAACCAGACATTCCAATCGTTAATACCCGTGTATTCGCAAGTGACGTTTCATTATTTAGATGATAGTAAATATTACTAGAAATAATTTTGTCATGCTCAATTTCAATTCCAGTAAAGTTAGAAATAATTGCGAATAATGAAAATAAGATGGTGAGTTCTATTTGAGCACGTAATTTTTCACGTGCACTCATAATCGTCTTGAAGTGATTAATATTCATTAAAATGTAAGCAATAATAATAATTAAGCCTACACGTTCAAGTAATAAAATAAATAAATTAAACATTTTTGCACCTATTAAGTATATTAATAAAATTCAAAATTTTTACTACACTTTTTATTATAGTATGGAAAATTTAAAGTTGATAGTTTAAAATGTTTACTTATAAATACTTAGCACTTAATTTATATTAAATGATAATTTATTTTGGAAAATAATATTTAAAAAGAAAAAAAGATTTTTATATCCCATTATAGTAAGCTATGATAAAATTTTAATGTAGTTTAAAATTATATAGTTTTTGGGCAAAGTAGGAGGAATTTTTTTATAATGGAGTCTTCAAAAGAATTTAAGGGAGATAATCGGTTACTCGTTGGAATTATTATTAGTGTATTAACATTTTGGTTGTTTGCGCAATCGTTACTTAATATTGTGCCAACACTACAATCATCATTTAATACCGATTTGGGTACTATTAATATTGCAGTGAGCTTATCTGCCTTATTTTCTGGTTTGTTTATTGTAGGTGCTGGAGATGTTGCTGATAAATTTGGTCGCGTCAAAATGACTTATTTGGGACTAGGCTTAAATATCATTGGTTCATTATTATTGATTATTACACCAGTTCCATGGTTATTACTGATTGGACGTGCTTTGCAAGGTTTATCAGGTGCATTCATTATGCCATCAACTCTTGCGATAATTAATGAATATTACATGGGAAAAGAAAGACAACGTGCATTAAGTTTTTGGTCTATTGGCTCATGGGGCGGAAGTGGAATATGTTCATTGTTTGGTGGATTTATCGCTTCAACAATAGGATGGCAATGGATTTTTATTATTTCTATTGCTTTGTCAATACTTTCATTTTTCTTAATTAAACACACGCCAGAAACAAAAAATGAACCAGATACGGATACAGACAATAGCGGTTCAAAATTTGATTTTATAGGTTTGATTTTATTAGTTATTACATTATTAAGTGTCAATGTGATGGTAACACAAGCTTCTGATCGTGGATTATTATCACCTGTCATTCTATCGTTATTTGGAATATTTTTAATTGCTGGTATATTCTTTGTTCTTCGTGAATTTAAAACTGAGAACCCACTTGTTGATTTTAGTTTATTTAAGAATAAAGGATATAGTGGTGCTACACTTTCAAACTTCATGCTAAATGGAGTAGCAGGTGGTACGCTTATCGTAGTAAATACATATTACCAAAGTCATTTAGGTTTCACTTCATTACAAGCAGGTTTAATCTCTATCACTTATTTAGTAGCAGTGCTTGTAATGATTCGTGTAGGTGAAAAACTATTACAAAAATTAGGTGCTAAAAAGCCATTGCTTATAGGTAGTGGATTTACATTTTTAGGGTTACTACTTTTATCACTAACCTTCTTACCTAATTTGTTTTATATTATTTCAAGTATTATTGGTTACCTACTATTTGGTATTGGGCTTGGTATGTATGCCACACCATCTACAGATACAGCAGTTGATCAAGCGCCAGATGATAAAGTGGGTGTTGCCTCTGGATTGTATAAAATGGCTTCATCACTAGGAAATGCATTTGGTGTAGCTTTATCAAGTACGATTTATGGTGTTTGTGCAGCGAAAATGAATTTAGAACTTGGTGGTTTAGCGGGCGTACTCTTTAATGCCATCATCGTTTTAACTGCTTTCTTTGTCATTTTCTTCTTAATTCCAAATAAAGCTAAACGTGCTTAATTAAAACTGGATATTAATAAAATTTAAATCTGAGGTGCGAATAGAGTACCTCAGATTTTTTATATTGAATAAAAGAATAAATGTAAACATAATAATGAGTCCTTATACAGGGGGATAATGACTTCTACGTCAATTATTGAAAAATAAAAAAAGTTCTAAATTTATCAAATTATTTAGAATATTCTGTTTATATTATTGACGATACTTTATTAAAGTAGTATTTTAAAAATAATATTAAAAGAAGGAGTCGAATATTATGAAAATAGCAATTGCTGGTTCAGGAGCGTTGGGAAGTGGTTTCGGTGCAATGTTATATCGCCAAGGTAATGATGTGACACTCATTGATGGTTGGGAGCCACAAGCAACAGCTGTAAAACATGAAGGTTTACATATTGATATAAATGGAGAAGACTATCATTTAAATATTCCTATGTATCAAGATACAAAAATACCAAGTGATCTTCAATTTGATATTGTATTTTTATTTACAAAAGCTATGCAACTTGAGAGCATGCTAACACATATCCAGCCACATATTCATGATACAACAATTATGGTTTGTACAATGAATGGTCTAAAACATGAAGAACGTATTGTAAATTATGTAGATAAATCACGTATTGTTCGTGGTGTAACTACGTGGACGGCCGGCTTAGAATCACCTGGACATACTCATTTAATGGGTAGTGGTCCAGTAGAGATAGGTTCTCTTGTGCCAGAGGGACAGAATAATGTTGAAGTGATATATAATCTATTAGAACAAGCGAAGCTCAATCCACATAAAAGTGAAGACTTGCAACAATCTATTTGGAAGAAGATTTGTGTAAATGGGACAGCAAATGCGCTATGTACAATTTTAGAATGTCGTTTATCAACATTAAATGAAAGTGAATATGCAAGAAAACTTGTATATGACATTACTAAAGAGATAGTAGAAGTTGCTACTGTTGATGGTGTACATTTAAATGCAGATGAAGTCTATCATTATCTTATCGATTTAAATGATAAAGTAGGTCCACATTTCCCATCAATGTATCAAGATTTGATTAATAATAATCGACGTACTGAAATTGATTATATTAACGGAGCAGTGGCTCGCTTAGGTTCAGAACATCATATCGATGCGCCAATTAATCAATTTGTAGCGAATATGGTACATGCCAAAGAAGAGCAACGTCAAGCTAAGTAAATAGAATGCAAAAGTGAGTTAAAAGTGATTAACTCACTTTTTAATTTGTAATCATTAAGGGTAAATATAATATATAGTGAGATAAGGAGTTGTGAAATTAATGAAACAATCAACGAAAAGAGTTATCATGACGGGCGTTATTGGCGGATTATTAAGTGGTGCAGTTAAAATGGGATGGGAAGCACTCATCCCTCCTAGAACGCCACAACGTGAAGAAGAACCACCACCAATGACATTACTGCATAAATTGAATTTACCTGACAATGTTAAACATGCTACGTACCGTTATAACGAGAACGATATACCTATAACTGTCATGGGTATTCATTATGGCTTTTCAATTGCAAATGCTATGGTATATGGATTACTTGCTGAAAAGTGTCCAAAAGTGGCGACATTAAGAGGTACATTCTTCGGTATTTTGATTCATATTGCTTTTCATGAATATATACTGCCTAAATTAAATCTAACACCACAAGTTAAAGATTTACCTAAAGAAGAACGCATTTCAGAATTATTAGGTCATATTGTTTGGATGAATACGATTGATTTAATACGAAATAGTCATCGATAAATAAAAAGAGGCTGGGACATAATTCCTAACAA
>NZ_KV792011.1:0-161758 GCF_001808085.1 Staphylococcus sp. HMSC14C01 | reverse complement strand
ATAGAAATTGTCTTTTTTCACTTATCTAGAAACTTTATGTCCCGGACTCTTAAAAAAGTTTTAATTGACTAAATTTATCTTTAGTCAGTTTTTCTATTTTTTCAATTTGATTGCCAATCCTTGTAACGATAGGAACTACTAGAGCATTTCCCATACAAAAGTATCTCATACGATCTGGCATTGTATCTGTCCAATTATCAGGAAAACCATTTAACCTTTCTGCTTCTATAGGAGTTAGAGTTCTATATGTTTCATTAATTTTTAAAAAATGCGAGCTTCTATTAACTGACGCTTCACTAGTTAACATGGTTCTAGCAGGTAAGTCCAAAGCATCGAATTCTGACATTCCACCTTCTGAAAAATAGTATTCATGACCATCTTTAGAAGTTCTTTTTATTTTTTTAGGACCTCTCAAGTATTTAAATTTCTCAATTTTTTCTTTCGACAAAGTATAATTATCATCTACTTCATTTAAGACTATTTCACCTAACGTTATTGATTTTTCATATTTAGGAATAGTATCAATTGTTAAGATGTTACCATTTTTCATGATGCCACTATTATAAAACTGAAAACTAAATTCATCTGATATTTCTACAATATCCTTTGATATGGCAATAGAATTAATTCTATTTTTGTTTGGTTCACTTTGTATCGGAAAAGCTTCTGCAAACATTCCATATTTATATATTATTTCTTCAAGTGAATGTTTATCTATTAAATTAGCATAATCTAAATCTTGTTTGTAGCCAAAAATAAAAACTCTTCTTCTTCTTTGAGCATTTCCGTAGTCAGCTGCATTAATTACTCTCCATTCTACATTATAGCCAAGTTCATTTAATGTTGATAACATGACACCAAAGTCTCTTCCTCTTTGACTTGACGGTGATTTTAATAAGCGGTCTACATTTTCTAGTAAAATATACTTAGGGTAAGTGTTTTGAATAAATCTAATAATTTGCCAAAATAAAACACCCTTTTTACCTTGTATACCCAGCTCTCCACTTAAACTTCTCGCTACTGAATAATCTTGACAAGGAAAGCCTCCTACAATCATATCGGCTCTTGTTTTTGCCATTTCTTCATCACTTATTAAAGCGATATCTTCATTGATATGTACTCCAGTTGAAAAATTACTATTATAACAATCAAAGGCATGTTGTATCTTTTTAGAAGGTTCCCATTGATTTGCCCAAGTAACATTAAACATTTTTTCATTTGTATTTTCCAAACCTAATCTAAATCCACCCACTCCTGCAAAAAGCTCAGCTACTTTAATTTCATTCATGAGAGCACCTCCTTTAACAGTATTAATTAAATTATAACATAAAAAGCGAACGATCGTTCGCTCTAAATACAAAATAAACACTATTATTTTAACATAACTTTCTACAATAAATCTTCAACTTGTTTTTTTATATACGTGTTATTTATCCAGAAACATTGTTTTGTCATCCATTGACTTGAATATTTTATCTTGTCTTCAGGTCTATTTATCCATTTAGCTGGAGAAGGTAGATAATCTGCACATTGCCCATTTTCTCTGTAATCCGATTTTGATTGGTGAGGTCGAACATGACAAATCATATCATCTGAATTGTTAATAAAGTTATTTTCTATTCTATAAAGAGATCCGTCTTTTTTATATCTGGCAGTAAGAGTAACACCCTTTTTTAATTTTTCTACAGTATCTTCCCACACTTTTTTAATAGGTCCTTCTATATCTTCTTCAGGTATAGTTACAAATTTAATTCCTTTAAATACATCATTTTCACTTTCGCTTTTTACTACAAAGAATAAAAACTTCGTTTCTAGTAAAAAATTATGCCAAGTCGCTTGAGGATTTCCATTAGTATCTTCCCATTTTTCTTTGACTAAATCACTAAATTTAAAAGTAGGAAATGACATACTCTCCTTATTTATATTGTTTTCATTAAATTGAACTGTCTTTACGACAATAGAAGCTTTTTCAAATTCTTCAACTCTTGGGAATTTTTCATTTTTTTTAACTTTTCCTTTTAAGTTAAGAATTGCTGAAGCTATTCTGTAATTAAGGTTTTTACTTTTCCTTTCAATGTTAAAGTATTCACATAATGCATCAATTGTCCAATTATAATAAGGTTTGAATGTTTCATAAACAATATCTTCAATATTCTTATGTTTAATTTCAAATTTATCTTTAATTATAGAATCAATTTTTTCTTCTCCTAAAATATACCTTCTTAATATAGAAGTCATATATCCAGATTTTAATGAAAAAGCTCTTTGTTTCGCAAGAATATCAGAATTAGGTTGCTTACGAACTGACTTAGAATTAGCTCCCTTTGTACACGGAGCTAAGTAATCAGTAAGGCCTTCACTTAATTCATGTGCTCTACCTTGAGTTATATAATCATGTATAATATTCCAATCTTTTTTTATAATTTCATAATCTACTGGATTTTTTTTCATCTCATATAGAACTGCTTCTTTTATTTTCCAATCATCTCTAGCAACATCTTTAACATATTCATAAAAAGCTAGTTCTATTGTTCCATTTTTATAAAGGAATGAACTATCTTCAAATGATTCTTTAGCTACCTTTTCATAATTTATAATATTTAAAACCAATCTTTCTTTTGCACTATAATTACCATTTTTTAATTTTTTAAAAGGAGTTGCTTTTAACTCTACGCCAGCTTCTTCCATATCCGGACGACTTTCACTATCTTTTGTTTTTCCAAACCAAGCTTCAAAGGCATCACCTACCGAACTCTTATATCCTAACACTGGAGCATCATTATTTAATTCTCTAATTGTTTTTCCTACTGCCTCTTTAGCTCTATTGTGAACTGCTTCTTTAGTTTTATACTCACTCATATAATCAACTCACTTTATTATTAATTAAGTTTATCTTGTTTTTTCTAAAAAGTGATATTATTAGTTGAATTATTGCTATTGCAACATCTATGATATTCAAATTTTATATTATATAATAAAAATGTCTTAGGAGAAGTCCTAAGACGCTGAGGAAAAGTTTCTCAGAAAAAAATTTTCTGGGATGTTGAGGATTTATGATTAGAGAAGTGTTTGTCGACAATTTATATCTTCTCTAATCAGGGCACGCCTTAGCGGAAAATAGGGTGTGTCCTGTTTTTAGGTTTAGTTTTGATGAGATTGAAGTGTCTAAGAAGATTGAAGAATAACCACTTGTTCTTCAATGTCTTAGGCACTTTAAT
Organism: Staphylococcus sp. HMSC14C01; assembly: GCF_001808085.1. Taxonomy (NCBI): domain Bacteria; kingdom Bacillati; phylum Bacillota; class Bacilli; order Caryophanales; family Staphylococcaceae; genus Staphylococcus; species Staphylococcus sp. HMSC14C01. The sequence continues at coordinate 158,540 of NZ_KV792011.1, read as the reverse complement.
TATTATAATCCTAAATGTTTAATAAAAGTTACAAGTTCTTCTTTCATTTTAGGATCTTTTAACGCATATTCTATTGTCGTTTTAACGAATCCTAATTTTTCTCCAACATCATAACGATCACCATCAAAGTCATATGCATACACTGGAACAGCACTATTCATACGTTCAATTGCGTCGGTTAATTGAATCTCATTACCGGCGCCTTCTTTTTGTGTTTTTAAATAATCGAAAATTTCTGGCGTTAAAATATAACGTCCCATAATCGCTAAATTAGAAGGTGCTGTACCTTGTTCAGGTTTTTCAACAAATTGTTTTACCTCATAGCGACGACCCTGTTTCTCTAATGGATCAATTATGCCATAACGGTGAGTCACATTTTCAGGCACTTCTTGCACTCCAATAACAGAATGTCCTGTTTCTTCATATACATTCATTAATTGTTTAATTGCTGGCTTTTCAGACTCTACGATATCATCACCTAATAATACTGCAAACGGTTCGTTACCAATGAATTGACGCGCAGTATAAATGGCATGTCCTAATCCTTTTTGTTCTTTTTGGCGTACATAGAAGATATTCGCTAAATCTGTAGAATAATGTACTTTTTCTAGTAAGTCTGTTTTCCCTTTTTCTTCAAGGACCATTTCTAGTTCTTTTTGATTATCGAAGTGATCTTCAATCGCACGTTTATGTTTACCAGTCACAATAATAATATCTTCAATGCCTGCACGTGCCGCTTCTTCAACAATATATTGAATCGTTGGCTTATCTAAAATAGGAAGCATTTCCTTAGGCATGGCTTTTGTCGCTGGTAAAAAACGTGTTCCTAAACCAGCCGCAGGTATGATGGCTTTCTTTATCTGTTTCAAACTCGAGTATCTCCTTTGCGCATTCTGTCTTTTATATTATAAGTAAGTTTATCATTCTTTTATTGTCATTCATAGCGATTGACTGTATTCTTCCATGATATAAAAAATAAGAAGTAAGATTGAAATTCAATGATTTCTCTCTCACTTCTTTGATAAGTTATACAAATAAACTAATGAATAAGATAAAGATGATGCCCGATACTGAAATGATGGTTTCAAGTAATGACCAAGTTAAGAATGTTTCTTTCACAGTCAATCCGAAATATTCTTTGAACATCCAGAATCCAGCATCGTTAACGTGTGATAAGATAACGCTCCCTGCACCAATGGCAAGTACGACAAGTGCCACATTGGCATCTGAATGTTGTAATAATGGTAAGATGATACCTGTGGTTGAAATCGCTGCGACTGTTGCTGAACCTAGTGCAATACGTAATACTGCAGCGACAATCCATGCTAGTAAGATAGGTGACAGGGTTGAACCTTCGAATAACTTAGCAATCGTATCCCCTACACCGCCATCAATGAGAACTTGTTTGAATGTACCGCCACCACCAATAATTAAAATCATCATCCCAATTGGGTAAATAGCATTCGTCACAGATTTCATAATGTCATCCATTTTTCTTCCTCTATGTAAGCCCATTGTAAAAATAGCAAAGATGACTGAAATTAACATCGCTGTACCTGCTGTACCGATAAAGTAAATGATTTGTTCAAACAGATTTTTAGCATTTTCATGTCCAGTCACTAATTGAACAACCGTTGATAATAACATTAAAATAACAGGTAATACAGCAGTGAGTATGCTTAAACCAAAACTTGGCATTTCAGATGCTTTAAATTCTTTTTGTGAACCAAGTGCTGAAATATCTCCTTCACGTGTATAAGCAGAAGGGATAAGTTTTTGGGCAAATGTATTGAAAATCGGACCTGCAATGAGTGTCACTGGAATGGCAATAATAATCCCATATAGTAACACATGTCCAATATTCGCTTTTAATTCTTTTGCTATGACCACAGGACCAGGATGTGGTGGTAAAAAACCATGTGTCACAGATAATGCTGTTACCATAGGTAATCCTAGTTTCAGTGGTGACACTTTCGCACGTTTAGCAATTGTAAAAACAAGTGGAATGAGTAATACGAGTCCTACTTCAAAGAATAATGCAATACCAACGATGAAAGCTGCAATCAGCATCGCCCACTGAACGTGTTTTTGTCCAAATGTATCAATCAGTGTATCTGCAATACGATTGGCGCCTCCACCATCTGCCAGTAATTTACCAAGTATTGCGCCTAATCCAAAGATGAGTGCAATATGACCAAGGGTGCCGCCCATACCTGCTTCTATCGTTTCCATTACTTTATTTAAAGGCATACCTAATAAGATGGCCGTGACAATCGATGTAATAATTAATGAAATAAATGTGTTTAGTTTTAAGAAAATAATCAGTGTCAATAGTAATACGATTCCAATAACAACACTTGCTAGTGTCCATATTGTTCCCATTTGTCTTCTCCCCTTTGACGTTTCATTGATTTAAATACGTCGATTAATTCATATGTTTACGTTGAAAATCTGCAATTTCTTCATAGCGATCTTCAAGTGTACGGCTTAAGTTTATGAATATCGTTACAAGTTGTTGATACACGTTTACTGTATCTTGGTTGGGTTGATGTGCATGAGTTGTACCCACCATATTTTCGATAATTGAATAATCTTCAATGTCTCCTAATGCTTTTAAACCAAGGACACACGCACCTAGACAAGAGCTTTCATAACTTTCTGGTACGATAACATCAGTATCAAAAATATCTGCCATCATTTGACGCCATACTTCACTTTTCGCAAAGCCACCTGTTGCTTTAATCGTATTTGGCGTTTCATTCATTACTTCAACAAGTGCTAAATAGACGGTATAAAGGTTGTACAACACCCCTTCAAGTGCAGCGCGTATCATGTGTTCTTTTTGATGTGATAATGTTAACCCGAAGAATGAACCCCGTGCATTCGCATTCCATAAGGGTGCACGCTCTCCCGCAAGATACGGATGGAAAATTAAGCCATCTGCACCTGGCTTAACACGACTCGCTATTTTAGTAAGTACATCGTAAGGATCCACTCCCAGGCGTTTTGCTGTTTCAACTTCACTGGCGAGTAATTCATCTCGTAACCATCGAAGAATGACACCCCCATTATTGACCGGTCCACCAATCACATAATGCTCTTCATCTAAGACATAACAGAAAATGCGGCCTTTATAATCTGTACGAGGTTTATCAATGACTGTACGAATCGCACCTGATGTCCCAATTGTGACTGCAACTTCACCTTTTTTATAACTATTAACGCCTAAATTTGATAACACCCCATCACTTGCACCAACCACAACCGGCGTATTTTCATCGATACCCATCAATGTGGCATAACGTTTTTTCATCCCTTTTAAAATGTGTGTTGTTGGTACAAGTTGAGGCAATTGAGAGGCTGAAATACCGAGTAATTCAAGTGCTTCTTGATCCCAGTCTAATTGCTGTAAGTTAAACATACCTGTTGCTGAAGCCATAGAGTGATCCATCACGTATGCTCCATAAAGTTGATAGAAAATATATGTTTTAATATCCGCAAACATTGCAGTTTTTTGATAAATATCTGGTTGTTCATGTTTCATCCAAAAGATTTTAGAGAGTGGTGACATAGGATGAATGGGTGTACCTGTGCGTTTATAAATGTCATGTCCCCCATATTGTTCATGTATCAAGTCAGCATATTGATTCGCACGGTTATCCGCCCAAATTATACTTTCAGTTAAGCGCTCGTGTTGACTATCTAATGCAATTAAGCTATGCATTTGCGCACTAAAAGAAATGAGTTTAATATCTTCTTTACGCACCCCAGATTCGCGAACCACATGTTTGACTGTCATTAATACGGCATCGAATAATTCGTCAGGATTTTCTTCTGAAACATCAACGTTTGGCGTATGTAAAGGATAGCCAATATGATGTTTTGTAATATATTGACCATGCTCATCATAAAGTACTGACTTCGTACTTGTTGTTCCAATATCTACTCCAATCATGTATTTCATACCTATTCCTTCTTCCTTCTATTTATTGTAACCAAAAGCTTTCAATATCTTTACCTACATCATCAAAGTTTAAATGAAACGCTTCTCTTAACGTATCCGTATCATAACGTTCTACCGCTTCTATAAATACCGAATGATTACGGTGTATTCTGTCAAAATCTTCTTTATTTGTTCTCATTCGCTCTCTCATTGAACATAATACAAGTACTTCTACAATGGGTTTCAAATGGTTCCAAAATGTTTGAAGATAATGATGTCGAGAGGCATGAATCAATGCTTCATGAAATTGAAGATCGTGTTGCGTAAAGGATTCAGCATCTTCAAATTGAACAGCGACTTTCATCATTTCTAAATGTTTTTTCATTTCTTTAATCACTTTTTTTCTATCAATATGCTTTAATTTTGAAAATGCAAAGGATTCAAGCATTAATCTTAAATCATATAATTCTTTCTTTTCTTGTTCACCAAATTCAAGAACCCTTGCACCCATGCGCTCGAGGTGAATGAGTTGATTCGTTTGCAGCAATTTAAATGCATCTCTAACTGGAGAGCGACTCACATCGAATTGTTTAGCCACTTGATTTTCAGTTAGTAATGTATCGGGTTCAAGTGTACTGTTAACAATCTGAAACCTGAGTTCCGCAGCGATACTTTCCCCTGTAGTCATTCTGTTTTTCCATTGTTTCGGATAATGTTGTTCCATTTTTTCACCTCAATACGTTAACTTGTATACAAGTATAGTAATACACTCACCCTATTTTTGCAAGCGCTTACTTTTTTGTAATTTAAAACACCTAGCTCATGATAAGCCAGGTGTTTATTACGATTCGTTTTGATATACTTCGATACAATAATGTGTTTGATGGCAGTTGGGACATTTTAATTGTCTTGTTTTAGGTGTATGTTTCGCTTTTACGAAGGCACCTAATGTAGGTTTAAATGTATGGTGACAATTCGGACACAGATATAACACCTTTTTTAAATATATTGCTGTCAGCACAATGGCATATGTGATTAAGATGGGTAATATAACAATCAATGGCTTAATTGAACGTCTTAATAGACTTAATAGCAAACCACTATATTGTATTATCCCTAAGATGCCAACACTTATCCAAATCTTTTTTCTAAAGTATGTTATTTTATATTCTTGTTTCATAGCATCATCAATATCAGTAAGATGGTTTATAGGCGCACTTGACTGTTCAGAAATGTATGTTTCGACCTTTTCAATTTGATTTAATGTATGACTGTACATCTCTACTTTTGAATGTAACGCATCTTTTCTCAATGAAAGTAATGTTTTAAACGTGTTCATATTTGTATCTTCATCAAGTAATGTCTTTATTTCATCTAACGTACATCCTAATTGTTTTAATACTAAAATCAGTTCAAGCTGCTTTACATGTTCGTCAGTATAATATCTGCGATTAGAGTCAGTTTGTCGATGAGCTATAAGTAATCCTCTTCGATCGTAATATTGTAATGTTCGAATCGTGACTTTACTCTGTTTTGCCAATTCTCCAATCGTATAGTGTGACATATCATTCACCTCCTACTGTTAACATAGCTAATGACGCTACGTCATAAGCAAGTATTATTTTAACATTTGCTTATGCAGTCTGCCGGTGGTCTTATTCTTCTTGAATCCACTGTTTAATGTGGTCAATAATACCTATTGTTCCATTAGGCAGATTATCCAAGACAGCAGGAAAGTCGATATGTCCGATACCAGAATATACGACCTCATTTACTTCACCGCCATATTTTTTATACATTTTCATTGTTTCTTGTGAATCCGTGTAAGGAATGATTTCGTCATCTTCACCTGAAATAAATAACAGTTTAGGAAATTGTTCTATTTCTTCTATATCTGGAAGGTAATCTGCGTTTGTAGAATAAATGATATCTGTAATAATCGTTTTAATTGGTGCAATATATGAAAATAAATTACGAATGCTATTATTTTTGTTATGAAAAGATTTTTTCAAGATATATTGTGGTAAATTTTTAAAAGCAATCATCTCATCTTTAAAATGATCTCTTTTACTATTTGAAGTAAATAAACGTGACAACATGCTTTGATTTGGTGTAATACGTGCGGCGCTATTTAAATAAACCAGATGTGAAATAGGTAAAGTATTAAATTTTAATAAGCGTGTGCCAATCATCCCTCCCATAGAATAACCTATGATAACTAAATTTTTAATACCGTATGTTTCTATAACTTGTGAAAGCACATCATTGATACGCTCAGAATAATCATCTAACGTATGTTGTTCTCTTACAATGTTAGAGCTTTCGCCTCTACTTGGACAGTTAACAAAAATCAGGTTGTTGTCTCTAAAATAAGGTTCAAACAACAACATAATGCGATATGTCATCATTGCTCCATGTATAAATACGATGGTTTTATCTGCATCCTTATTTCCGGCAAATGCGACTTCAATGTGTTCACCCTTAAATTGTTTTAGTTCATATCGTTGTGACTTAAAATTCTGCTCAATCATTTTAAAACTCCAAAAAAATATATATTACTATTCATTTATTTTATCATAAAAATATATCATTTTATCTTACATAAAAAAGCGAAACAATAGCTATACGTTTCTATCGTTTCGCTATATTACTAAACTATTTATCTTTATCTTGAATGTCTGAGTGAATGGTTTGCATTTTTGCTTCGACATCTGAGATTTCTACTGCACATTCTTTAAGTTTATCTTTATAGTCCTCAGTATTGGTATTATTTTTATAACGAATTTTATGTTCTAAACTTGCCCACATGTCCATACCTATTGTTCGAATTTGAATTTCTACTGGTGTAGCCTCTACTCTATCGGCTAGAAAAACTGGAATCGACACGACTATATGAAGACTGCGATAACCATTTTCTTTTGGATGTTCAATATAATCTTTACGTTTAAGTAATTTAACGTCCTCTTGTTTTAATAATAACTTCTCAATCACATAAATATCTTCAAGATAATTACACACCACACGGATACCAGCGATATCTAAAATATTGGCTTTCGCTGTTTCTGCATCTATAGTTAAACCTTTACGTTGCAATTTTTTAACTAAACTCGTCATTTCTTTGACGCGACGTTCCATATGATGAATTGGATTATGTTTGTAAATATGATTAAAATTGTCATCTAAAATATCTAATTTTGTACTAATCTCTTTTAATGCAGAAGAGTATAAATGATCGAGTTCTACGAAACCCACGAGTTTATCGAATGCTTCATCTCCATTCTTAAACTTATTAATATTTTCTTTGAATTCACTGCGTAACTCTTCAATGTACAATGATGGTTTTCTCTCTACGTACATATTTGTTGCCTCCTTTAATCATCACTGTATATTATATCTAACTCTTAAGTGAACTAAAAATGATAACCTAGACTTTACGCTACTCATTTAGTCTGAGTCATTTAGTCATAAAAAAAGCCGAATAGCAGGTTTAATTGCTATTCGGACTTTATACATTATTCATCTTTTTTATGTTCAATCACTTGTGTATCACGATTATCAGCAATTTCTTTAGCACGTTGTTTTGCTTCTTTTTTAGTACTAAATGTATCAGACGCTTGTTTTGCATCTTCTGTTTTGACTTTCCATTCATGATCTTCATAATATACATGAACATCTTCATCATTAAGTTCAGGTCGTGCTGATGGATCTTTTTGATGTTGAGTAATATGTTTATGTTTTAATTCTTCTAATTCTTCTTTACTGGCATCTTTGTACCATTCTTCTGCTTGTTTTGTTGCAATAGGAATAGCGTCTCCCTCTTTGTAGCCGTCTTTTAACATCGCATTTGCAATATCAATTGCTTTTTTACGCTCTAATTCATCTAAATGTTTCCAAGTTTGTGGATAATCATTCATTGTCCAAGGCATGATGTCACGCTCCTCTATAGTGTTTAGTAAGCTTTACCACCCTACGCTATAATGAAACGTCATACATTGATATTAAGCGTCCACCGTTTTCTGATGATTTGTATGATCAACGTCTTTACGTGTTGCTACACAATTATCTTGTAACTTCATTAAGGCCGATTTTAAATAATTATACTGTGGTAAATCCGTCAATTCTTTTTCATTAAGACTACCGCGCAATTCAAAGTGTTTTGCTACATTTTCAAATGTGACAAGATATTCTCCCATTTGTTTATCTGAAATGCGTTGACGTTGTTTGTCTTGCATTGCACGCATTAACATAAAGCTAATTTCTTCTAAGGCAAAAATACTTGGATAATAATAACGAATGGCCTCTTTACTTGAGAATAATTCACCATTGGCTGAATTGTACACTTGTGTCATGTTATTCATTTTTACAGATAATGATAAACTTTCTGTTCTATCACGTGCTGTATCTTGATATTTATTTTCTGAAAATAAATATTGGAAAATAACCGCTTCTTTACGTACCACTTCTGCAATCACAGTAGGTAACATGGTTGAAGCATTTTTTCGATTAATGATTAAAACACCAATGACCGCAATCACAATCCCAATCAATACGTCAACAATTCGTGTATAGGCAATATCAATGGATAAATTACCAGAGGCTAGACCATTTAACAGGATGACTTGCGTTGTAATAAAAATAACTGCAAACGCATAATTTGCTGCGACAAATCCTTCTGTCATCATAGCAGACAGTCCCATTAAAATGACTGCAACAATTAAATGAGGTTGGAAAAAGAGTATGGCTGATAGAAGTAAGGTCCCTACAATTGTTCCAAGACCCCGTGCTAATGAACGGTCTAACATCCGAATCGTCGTTAATCCTAATAATACTGTATGAGCGGATAATGGGATCCAATATGAGCGTTGGATATTGAAAAATAACGAGACAAAAATAGCCGCGCCCATAATAACAGCATACGTTAATGCATTACGGAAAATAATGGAATCGAGTGTTAAGTTTTGAACGATACGTTTACTATATAATGGCTTACGAATACTCGCTTCAGATTCTATTTGTTCCGGTTGTAATTGCGCAATTTCATCTATTTTAAGTATGTGTTGCATCAGACTTTCAAATGGTTTATCCACATCGACTTTTTTCGTCCATTTTTCTCGTTTTGAAGATAATTTATAGGCATTTCTTGTAATCATATCCATCATCTCAATCAGTTCTTGAGGGATGGGACGAATATTTTTTTCATTTAGCTCAAGTAACTCGGCATAAATTCCTTGGGCTGATGTATGAAGAAGCAATAACTTTTCAAAGCGAGAACTTAACTTTTCACTCATCGCAGTAGTCGATGTAATCAATAGTTTCTCTGAATTTTTAAATTTCGTTACTGTGTCTTGTGAAATGTCTTTAAATTTTTCAGCATCATTAAAGTGATGCATTAAATTATTAATCGTCTGAAAGTCAGAGGTAATCGCTCGATCTTCAGCTTTTTGTTTTTGGAATACAATAGTTAAAATGACGACTAATGTCGCTAACATTCCTCCAATAAAAATCGCTAAGCCACGAATCGGTGCTTGTTCTGGAGCGTCAGGTAAGTTACTGGATAAGCAAAATGTAACTAAAAAGAATGTGGATGAAGGACCCGCAATTTTTAACACATTAAATACATAGAATGGAATGACAGTAACGATTAATAATAATACGCCGTACAGAACTGGCTGATTGACAGTTAATGTTCCAAGCATCATACAAATGGTAAAGGATAACGTACAAATAATGACTGTTCTTAACATGGATTGTGCTGAACCTTTAAATACATAAGTATGTGCCAAAGTTCCAGTTGCTACGAGTAGACCAAAACTAAAATGTCCTAGTAAATACCCTATCAATGTTGGGATAATCATTAATAATCCTTGGCGTATACCTTTCCATAGATTAATTTTAGGCTTATCAAACCTTATTAATGAAGCAATCACATGTCCCACTATATCTTTCCTTTCATTTTTCATACATCTTATCATAACATGAAAAACGCCTTGCCTAAGCACAAATATCACTTAGACAAGGCAAGTTTAGTTATTATTTTGTTTCTGCTACATCAATGACAGGTTCTTCAGCGACATATTTTCCTATATTTTCACTAAATGCTTTGAAATGATCTGAATGGTTATGTGCTTGAACCGCTTCTTGGTCTTTATAATTTTCAACAACAACGAATGTGTTATGTTCTGCTACATCTTCATAATGAGCATAAAATGTATTACCCGGTTCTTGACGTGAACTTTGAACTAATTTGTTCATTAAATCTAAATAGTCATTACGCACATCTTCTTTAATTTTAAGTTTCGCATTAATAATAATCATATAATCACCTTCCAAATATAATTATAACGTTTTACCCGTCTATTATAAAAAGAAAACAGTAGGAAGAAGAGAGGTAGCATGTATTTTCAATTCAATGTTATGTAAAACGTGTTTTCTTGATTAAAAAGTATATCGCTATAAATCTAATTTATTTTTGTATTTGAACTCTATTAAAAAAGGTTGTAGAATAAAAATGAAGCAAAAATGCTGATGTTTATTTTAAACACAACTGAATAAACGATCCACTGGAAGTGCCTTTGTTTAAGGCTGAGAGTAAAGAACGAACTTTATAATTCCTGGAACCTGATCCAGTTTGTACTGGCGTAGGAAAGTGGCGACTAGGATATCATAAAGTTAAGCAAAACGCTATTTCCCTACTACAGGGAAATAGCGTTTTTTTGTTTACTAAGGAGTGATGTTCATTTTTATAGCGATAACGAAATATAAAGATTTAACCAATGATGATTTACAACATTTTCTTGATATCTCGGATGGAATAGATGGGTTATTGTTTCGTACTCCCATGTCATCAAGTGACTTGTCTTCATTTTTAAAAACACTTATAGAAAAAGGATTTCCTAAATCAAAAATCATTATTCATAGTGATGTACATTTACTTGAACAACTTCATCTCTCTCATATTCATTTTCGAGAAATGGATGAAGATGCATTTAGCTATAAATCCATACATCCAGAGATTGAAGTGAGTATGTCTACACATTCAATTGAATCTGTTAAAGCAGCTTATGAACACGATCTTGATTATGTTTTTTTTGGACACATTTTTAAGACACCTTCAAAACCTAATCAATTGCCTCGATCAAAAGCAGAGATTCAACGTGTGCTAGAGATTCCTATTCCAATTTATGCCATTGGAGGTATCACTGAAAAAACGATTCCTCAATTACCTCATGGTTTTAAAGGAATTTGTGCGATTTCTTTTTTTATGAACGCATCTTTACAACAAATTGAACTGTTGCGAAAGGAGTGGTTGAAAGATGCATGATGTTTTAATCATAGGTTCGGGCGTGATTGGCATGTCTATTGCGCGACAATTAAGCCAATCTCACCTTGACATTGCACTTATCGATCGTGACGTGCCAGGTAAACACGCATCATATAAAGCAGGTGGTATGTTAGGTGCTCAAAATGAATTTACTGAAGATACTGATTTATTTAGACTTGCTCTTGAATCACGAAGTCTCTTTCCACAATTATGTCAAGATTTAGAAGATGAGACAGGTATTGATATTCAGTTTCAAAATTCAGGATTAATTAAAGTGGCTAATCGTCCTGAAGATGTTGAAAGTTTAGAAAAGCAGTATCAATTTTTAAGCGGTTTAGATTCTAGCGTCATTGTTCTTTCAGATGAGGAACTTACTCATTTAACGAATGGTACAGTAACATCAAGTGAAATGGCTATTTACATTCCACAAGATGGACAAATTAATGCCAATCACTACACTAAAGCTTTATTTACAGCTTTAAAGCAACGTCAAATTAAGCGATATTTTAATACAGAGGTACAATCTGTTCATCGCCAAAATGGGTACTACGATGTTGAAACGTCACAAGGCACATTACAAGCTAAGAAAGTCATTGTGGCAGCGGGCGCATGGACATCTAAATTATTAAATCAATACTCATTACCTAGAGATGTAGTCGGTGTAAAAGGTGAAGTCTTACTGATTGAAAATGATCATTTGGATTTAAAAGAAACCGTATTTATGACCAATGGCTGTTACATCGTACCAAAATATCCAAATCGTTTCTTAATTGGTGCCACAAGCGAGTTTGATAACTATTCAGTTGGTAATACAGACGATGGTATCTCTTGGTTACACCACTTTGCAAATGAACGTATACCAGAACTCGCACACGGCAAAGTCATTAAACAATGGTCTGGTGTCCGTCCATATACTGAAGGAGAAATACCGATAATGGACCGTATTGATGAAGATTTATATGTGATTTCTGGTCATTATCGTAACGGTATTTTACTTTCGCCTATTATTGGTCGTGATATCGCTAATTGGATACTCACCGGTGTTAAACCGCGTCGATATGAATCATTTAGTGCTTCAAGGAGGTTAAATCATGAAGTGTATCATTAATGGGGACACATTCAATTTTGATTCAGAACAATCTATTACATCTGTACTTGAATCTCTTGAATTAGATCCTAAACGTGTCATTGTCGAACATAATAAAACTTTAATTAAACAAGAAGACTACGATCAACATACAGTACGTGAAGATGATCGATTAGAATTATTAGAATTTGTTGGAGGCGGATAAAATGTTTAAAATTGGACCATTAGAAATTAAATCTCGTTTATTATTAGGTACAGGAAAATTTGAAGATGAAGCTACGCAAACAAAAGCGATTGAAGCAGCAGAAGCGAATGTGCTGACTTTTGCTGTAAGACGTATGAATTTATATGATAAAAACTTACCTAATCCATTAGCAAATATTAATCTTAAAGACTTTATTACTTTTCCAAATACAGCCGGTGCCAAAACTGCTGAAGAAGCGATTCGTATCGCTGAAATTGCAAAACATGCTGGCGTATGTGACATGATTAAAGTCGAAGTGATTGGTGACGATGAAACATTGTTACCTGATCCATTTGAAACATATGAAGCATGTAAAGTGTTATTAGAAAAAGGTTATATCGTATGTCCTTACATTTCTAATGATGTCGTATTAGCGAAACGTTTAGAAGAATTAGGTGTTCATGCTGTAATGCCACTTGCTTCTCCAATTGGTACTGGACGTGGTATTAATAACCAACTTAATTTAAGTTACATTATTAAAAATTCAAATGTTCCCGTTATTGTGGATGCTGGTATTGGTTCACCAAAAGATGCGTGTCATGCGATGGAATTAGGCGCTGATGCTATTCTTTTAAACACTGCAGTTTCAGGTGCAAAAGACCCTGTTAAAATGGCTGAAGCAATGAAACTTGGTATTCATGCAGGTCGTCTCTCATATGAATCAGGACGTATTCCAGTAAAATATACAGCCCAAGCATCAAGCCCTACTGAAGGTTTAGGATTCTTATAATGCAACGCTATAACCGTCAATTGCGTTACCATGCATTTGGAGAGGATGGCCAAACTGCCCTCTCCAATGCAACCATTTTAATACTTGGTGCAGGCGCGTTAGGAAGTCACGTTGCGGAGCTTTTAGCACGTATGGGTGCACATCATTTAGCCATTGTCGATATGGATATCGTTGAATTATCTAATTTACATCGCCAAGCACTCTATACTGAAGATGATGCTCATCATATGGTCCCTAAAGTTCACGCAGTTAAACAAAAGATTGAACACATTAATTCAAATGTAAATGTTCAAACTTATTATCAAGAAATTGACTCTACAACTATTGAGGATATTTTAAAAGCCGTCAATCCTGATATTGTCATTGATGGTATGGATCATTTCAAAATTCGTTATCTTATTAATGAAGCCTGTCACAAACATCATATTCCGTGGGTGTATGGTGCTGCTGTAGGCAGTAAAGGTACCGTTTACGGCATTGATTTCAAAGGACCTTGTTTGAAATGTTTATTAAAACAAATTCCAACCAGTGCAGAGAGTTGTGCTATTAACGGCGTATTACCACCTGTGATTACACAAGTAGCAAGCTATGAGGTCACAGAAGCGATTCGTTATTTATCTGGTCATGGATTTTCTCATAAGTTAATTACTCTTGATGCATTTAACATTGATTATAAAGCAATGAATATCGATGTTTTAAAAGATGCTGAATGTGACGTATGTGGTAAAGCTCATTACGAATTATTAGAAACGAAACAACAACAGAAGATTGAAAGCTTATGTGGAAAAACCTATTTATTTAGATATCAACCTACTGCTTTTGACTATGCTGAACATTTCCCAGGTGATATTGTAAAATCAACCTCATTTGCAAAACTAATTAAAGACGGTAATTATGAAATCACCTTATTCAAAGATGGTAGAATGAATGTTTATGGCGTTGAAGATGATAATGAAGCAGAACAATTGTATCATCAATATTTAAAGGCCTTAAAATAAGTTGTACAATCCATATAATGTTATAACAAGCAATTCATAGTAAATTCCTATATAATGAATTTACTATGAATTTTTTATTCGAGTAATGTTTAATAACGGAGGATTTTTAATTTTATAATGGAACAAATTATTACCAATTTTATAGGCCAATGGGGCTATGCAGCCATTTTTATTCTTATTTTATTAGAAAATGTCTTACCTGTTGTTCCTTCTGAAATTATATTAACATTTGCAGGTTTAATGTCAGTTAAATCAGGTCTTTCAATTTTAGTTTTATTTATTATTTCAACAATCGCTTCATTTATTGGTTTACTTATTTTGTATTATTTATGTCGTTTAATTAAAGAAGAAAGTATTTATCGATTTGTTGATAAATATGGTAAATGGTTCAAACTTAAAGGAAATGATGTGAAACGTGCTAACGACTGGTTTAAACGTTATGGTGCGTGGGCAGTGCTATTATGTCGTTTCATTCCTGTTTTACGTGTATTAATCACTATTCCAGCAGGTATCAATAAAATGAACGTTGCAACATTTACGATGTTATCATTACTAGGTACAACGATTTGGAACTTTGCCTTAATTTTACTTGGTCGTCTTCTTAGCGATAGTTTCGACGTATTAATGTCTGGTATTCATACCTATTCTTACTTTATGTATGTGATTCTTATCATTATTATTCTATATGTACTCTATCGTCTATTCTTCAAAAAAAATAACGCTAAATAAGTACATTACTTTTACTTTCAAATTAAATTTACAACAATTTAAGCATCACTGTTGAAAAAGTGATGCTTTTTAACGATAATTTATGTAAGCGGTTTTATTACTTTGCTTACTATCTAATAAATTTCCCATACAGGAGTGAAATCAAATGTCTCAATCTACGGAAAGTGAATTAAAGAAAAAGTATTTAGATTTACTATCTCAGCAATTTGATAGTCCTGAAAAACTTGCAACAGAAATTATTAATCTAGAATCCGTTTTAGAATTACCAAAAGGTACTGAACACTTCGTCAGCGATCTTCATGGTGAATATAAATCGTTCCAACACGTATTAAGAAATGGCTCTGGTAATGTCCGTGCTAAAATTAACGATATCTTTGCAGGTAATATATCCCAAAAAGAAATAGATGATTTAGCTGCGCTAGTGTATTATCCAGAAGAAAAATTAAAGCTCATTAAGAATGACTTTAATTCAAAACGTGAGTTAAATGAATGGTATATCTTAACAATCGAACGCTTGATTGATTTAATCACGTATTGTTCTTCAAAATATACGCGTTCAAAACTACGTAAAGCCTTACCTTCAGAGTATACATATATCGTTGAAGAGTTGCTTTATAAAAATAACGAATTTAATAATAAAAAATCGTATTATGAAACACTCTTAAATCAAGTTATCGAGCTTGAGCAATCAGATGATTTAATTATTGGATTATCGTATACCATCCAACGTCTTGTCGTCGATCACCTTCATGTTGTGGGTGATATCTACGACCGTGGTCCAGAACCTGACAAAATTATGGATACATTAATTGACTACCATTCTGTTGATATTCAATGGGGTAATCATGATGTACTTTGGATTGGAGCTTATGCAGGTTCTAAAGTGTGTTTAGCCAATTTACTACGTATATGTGCACGCTATGATAACTTAGATATTATTGAAGATGCATATGGTATTAATTTAAGACCCCTTCTCACTTTAGCTGAAAAACATTACGATGGCGATAACCCAGCGTTCAAACCGAAAAAACGTCCGGATAAAAAAGTGGGCTTATCTAAACACGAAGAAGCACAAATCACTAAGATTCACCAAGCCATTGCAATGATTCAATTTAAGCTTGAAATGCCAATTATTAAACGTCGCCCAAGTTTTGAAATGGAAGACCGTTTAGTTTTAGAAAAAATAAATTATGATACAAACGAAATTACAATTTATGGTAAAACGTATCCTTTAAAAGATACTTGCTTTAGTACTGTGGATCCTAAAGATCCTGCAACATTATTACCAGAAGAAGAAGATGTTGTTAATAAATTATTACTGTCTTTCCAACAATCTGAAAAATTAAAACGTCATATGGCCTTTCTAATGCAAAAAGGTAAATTATACCTCCCTTATAATGGTAATCTTCTTATTCATGGTTGCATTCCTGTAGATGATCATGGTGAAATGGAAGCTTTTGAAATTGAAGGTGTAAAACATAAAGGCCGTGATTTATTAGATGTCTTTGAACGTCACGTACGCTTAGCATTTAGCGACAAAGAGAAAACAGATGATTTATCTACGGATCTTGTATGGTATTTATGGACAGGTAAATATAGTTCTTTATTTGGTAAACGTGCCATGACTACATTTGAGCGCTACTTCATTGAAGATAAAGCGTCTCATAAAGAACCGAAAAACCCGTATTATTACTTACGTGAAGATGTAGATATGATTCGCAAAATGCTAAAAGATTTCGGACTTAATCCTGATGAAGGTCGTATTATCAATGGACATACACCAGTAAAAGAAATCGATGGCGAAGATCCTATTAAAGCCAATGGTAAGATGTTAGTCATTGATGGTGGATTCTCAAAAGCGTATCAATCCACTACAGGTATCGCAGGTTACACGTTACTTTACAATTCATTTGGTATGCAGCTTGTAGCACATCAATTCTTTGATTCTAAAGAGAATGTCTTATCTGATGGTGCTGATGAACTATCAATACGACGTGTCGTTGATGAAGAATTACAACGTAAAAAAATTAGAGATACGAATGTCGGTAAAGACATTATGGAACAAATTCGCATGTTAAAATTATTAATGCACGACAGATATTTAAAATAAACCTATAATAATGCCCGGCGACATTTCAAATGAACGGTCGCCGGGCGCTTTTATTATTGATATACGTTTCTTAAAATACCATATGTTCCATTGTCATATTCATCCATTGATTTTGTACTCCTATGGAATGTTGCTTCTTTATCGTCACTAATGTGATAAATAATCATATCTTTATCTGTAATATCATGATATGAAGAGGCTGGAACTTCGACAATATTTTGATTAGTAATCACATTGTCAAACCATCTTGGACTATGCTTTTCATCAAATAAAATATGATTACGAAGCGGTCCATTTAAATTATTACGTGCTTGATCATCTGTAAATGATACTGGCATCATATTTACATTATTTAATCCAAATTCTGGAACTAACTCATTAAATGCAAGACTATTAAAAATAAATGATTTAGTCATTAATAAGCATTTGTTATAGCGAATTAAGTCTGCATACATACGATCACTACTTGATAATAAATTTCCTTTAAAAATTTCAAAACCGAGTTCTTCAGCTTTATCAGAAGTGTTACTAAACAAGTTAAACACCATAACTGGAATACCATGCGATTGTAACTGTGTACCTAAGTGATAAGAGAATTCGCTCTCACCTACTAAAATGACACCTGGAGGTTCAGTACTTGCTAAACCAAGCATTTTACTTATTGGTGTAAAGCTAAAACCATATATGACTACGGTAATAAATACTAAACCAAATGTTACCGGTGTAATATAAGATGCCATTTTCATATTATCATTTAAGAATAATCCACCGAAAAATTGTGCTACAGTTAATACAACAATCCCTCTTGGTGCCATCATGGCTACAAGCGCACGCTCTTTTTTAGTGATTTCAGTACCAATGGTAGATAATAAAACCGCAATTGGACGTACTAACACAACCATGATAAGTGAGAAAATCACAAGCTTCCATGATAATACATTCATCAATACAGATGGTGTTAATGATGATGTAATTAAAATAAACACCGTTGAAACTAGAATAGAAGACATATTTTCAATAAAATGATCTGACTCTTTATAAATTAAATCATGTCGTTTATAACGTGCCATCATTAATCCAAAAATAGTTACTGCCAGTAAACCAGATTCATCGAGAATTTGGTCACAGATACTAAACACGAGCAATATAAACACCAACTGAATAGAAGGCATTAAATTTTGTGGTATGACATCGCGTTGGATGAGCCAATTGAAGAAGAATGAAGCACCAAAACCAATTAATGCTACAACCAACATTTTAAAAATAAATATAAAGAGTAATTGGAAACCAAAACCTTGTCCAATTATTTGATACACATAAAATGCAGCTAATGCTAGTATTGGACCAAGTGGATCAAGTATAATACTTTCCCAACGTAAGACAGTATCTACACTGTTTCTAACTTTGGCTTGTTTTAACAGTGGCTGAATCACTGTTGGCCCAGTAATAAGAAGTAATCCTCCCATAACAATAGCGATAGAAATAGGAAAACCTAAAATTTTATGTAAGGCAATGGCGCCAAGCACCCATGCAATTGTGGCGCCTAGCGTAATAATACGTATAACCGCCTTAGAAATGCCTTTTAATTCTCTAAAATCTAAATTACTACTTCCTTCAAATAATATGATTGCTACCGCAAGAGATACAATTGGACTAAATACCTCTGAACCTAGCGTATGCTCAGGATTTGCTAGTCCTAATATGGGTCCCACTAATAAACCAACAATCGACATTACTACAATCGAAGGCCATTTAATTCGATTTGCTAACCATTGACTGAAGATACCTAATGCAAGAAATAATACAATAACTAGCATTACAGGTAAATCAAATAACATATCTACACCTTCCTTATTTAAATTGAATATATTGCAATATCCTATCAAACTTTACTGAATACTGTATAGTATATTTATTACATTTTTTAATAACATTTATATGAGAACTATAAACTATTATATACCCCATATAACTTAAAATTTATACAAATTCTTTCGAATGTATTTTTGAGAAATACAATGTTCATTACAAGTAAACTTTAATATTTATTTTTAACAAAATGTCCTTTAAAATAGATTAATATATTCTCATGTGTTTGATTTAGAAAGGATTTTTAAAAATGAAAGTTTTAAAAGAATCGATGATCGTAGCATTTGCCTTTGTAGGTGTTGTCGTTGGTGCTGGTTTTGCTACGGGTCAAGAAATATTCCAATTTTTCACAAGTAACGGTCAATTCAGTGTATTAGGGATTATTATTACAGGATTAATCATCACACTTGGCGGTATGTTCGTCTTAAATACTGGTTACAACATAAAATCACATAATCATTCAGAATCCATTCATTACTACTTGCATCCTATGATTGCTCGATTATTTGATATTGTTCTAACATTATTCTTGTTTTCACTCGCTATTATTATGAGCGCGGGCGGTGCATCTACAATTCAAGAAAGTTTTCATTTACCTTATTGGCTTAGTTCACTTATTCTCGTAAGTCTTATTTTGGTTACATTATTTTTAAAATTTGATCGTTTAATTGCAGTACTAGGTATCGTTACACCTTTCTTAGTTATCGTCGTCACAATTATTGCGATATATTATCTTGCAACTGGCCATCTTGACTTTGAAAGTGCAAATCAATATGCACAGCATAAATCATCTATTTCACTTGGATGGTGGTTTGATGGTATCAATTATGCCAGTTTACAAATTGCTGCTGCCTTCAGTTTTCTAAGTGTAATGGGGGGACGTTTACATGACCAACGTGCTTCTATTTGGGGTGGATTAATTGGTGGCGTCATTATTACATTTTTACTTTTAATGATTAATTTAGGCTTAATTACAAAATTTAATGATATTAAATCCGTAGCGCTTCCAACCTTATTATTGGCACGACATATCTCACCTATTTTGGGAACTATCATGTCTATTATTATGATTCTAGTTATTTATAATACTATTGTAGGCTTAATGTACGCATTCGCCTCTCGTTTCACAACACCGTTTTCAAAACAATATTTTGTACTTATTATCGTCATGACAATCGTGACGTTCATTTGTACATTTATCGGCTTTATTTCACTCATTGGCAAAGTATTTCCAATTATGGGGTTATTTGGCTTTATTCTACTCATTCCTATTTTATATAAAGGGGTTAGACATTTTAAATATTCAAAAAAAGAAGGTTCAAAGGGAGCACATTAATCTCCTTTTGAATCTTTTATTTTTATAGATTAAATTTAATACTTTACGGGAATAATAGGTATGGAGGTGTCGTTAATGACCAATCAACTATTTATTAATAATGAATTTGTAGAAAGTAAGTCAAACGAAACAATGGACGTGATTAATCCTGCTACGGGAGAAACAATCGATACGATTACATTCGCTACTGAAGAAGAGGTAAACGACGCAATTGAAAAATCTAAACACGCTCAACTTGAATGGGAAAAAGTACCAGCTCCTACACGTGCTGAGCATGTAAAATTATTAATTCCTTTACTTGAACAACATAAAGATGACATTGCTCATTTATACGTTAAAGAACAAGGTAAAACAATAGTACAAGCTAAAGGTGAAATTGATAAATCAATAGAATTCATTGATTATATGGCAAGTTTAAGTATGAGTAACAAAGGTGAAGTATTACAAAATAGTATAGTAAATGAAACTATTCAACTGACAAAAAAACCAATCGGTATGACGGCTGGTATTGTACCTTGGAATGCTCCAATTTTAGTGCTTATGCGTAAAGTGATTCCAGCTATTGTAACGGGTTGTTCTGTCGTTATCAAACCAAGTGAAGAAACAACATTATTAACATTAAAAATCGCTGAACTTTTCCGTGATTCAACTATTCCAGCTGGTCTTATTCAAATCGTTCCAGGTACTGGCGAAACAGTTGGAACACAATTGGCAACTCATAAAGATATTCAACTTGTTTCATTAACAGGTAGTATGGGAGCAGGTAAAGCTGTATTCAAAAACGCAGCTGACAGCATTAAAAAACTTAACTTAGAACTAGGTGGAAATGCGCCTGTTCTTGTCACACAACACGCTGACTTAGATAAAGCTGTTGATTATATCGTTACTGCACGTATTAATAACGCTGGTCAAGTATGTACATGTCCAGAACGTATCTTTGTTCATGAAGATGTACATGATGACTTTATTAACAAAGTGAAAGATAAAATGGATGCGCTTCAAGTTGGAGATCCATATGATGAAAACACTGACTATGGTGCAATCATTAATCAAAAACAATTAGATAGTATTGATGATAAAGTTCAAGAAGCAGTAAAAAATGGAGCAGATTTAGTGTTAGGTGGTTATAAATTAGACCGTGAAGGATTCTTCTACGCTCCTACTATTTTAGATCATGTAAAAACGACTGATAGTGCTTTTAAAGAAGAAATTTTTGGTCCTGTTCTTGCTATAACTACGTATACAAACTTTGATGACGTTATTGATATGGCAAATGATACTAACGCTGGTCTATCATCTTATATTTTCTCTGAAAACTTAAAAGAAATTATGACAGCTACTGAACGTTTAAAATTTGGAGAAGTGTATGCGAATTGTGAGGCAGAAGAAGCAGTCAATGGTTATCACGCAGGTTGGAGAGAATCTGGCCTTGGTGGTGCAGATGGTATTCATGGTTTTGAAGAATATTACAATACAACTGTAAGTTATATTAGATGGTAAATTAAAAATAAAAAAAGAGAGCAAGAAAGAATGGCGTTACATTCTTTTTTGCTCTCTTTTTATTTATTTAATGCTTTATCAAGGGCTTGAATATTTTTTTTCATAATAGATTGAAACGTGAGTGTTTGGTCTTCTGATTGAGATTGAGACAATACTGCTAAATTATTAAAATTTACAGGTTGTGTTTGTGTCTCTTGACGAATCACATCGGTTATTTTTGAAGAAATATTTTGTTCATATAAAATATACGGTTCATGTGTGTCTTTTATTTGATTAATGAGCGCTAAGATGTCTTTCTGACTTGGCTCTTTATTATTCATACCACTAACCCCTTTTTGTTCGAAGTGATAACGTCGCGCTAAATATCCTAATGAATCATGAGAAATAATTACTTTATCTCGTTTAGGACGCGTCGTTATATTAGATAATGTATGGTCAATTTGTTTTAAATCTTCAACTAATTGTTTATAGTTATGCTCATAATATATACGATGTGTAGGATCTTTGTGAACTAAATCATCTTTAATTTTCTTTGCGAATTGTTGATCTAGTATTGGATCAAGCCAAACATGAGGATCATATGATGTTGCTTCATGATGATGTCCATGTTCATCGTGATCATCGTCTTCATTCAAAAGGATTTGTTTATTTAAACTATTTGCAACCGCCAATTTCATATCATTATTATTCATTGATTTTGTGATTTTAGCCGCTACTGGATCAAGATGATCACTTGAATAAACAAATAAATCACTCTTTGCAATATTAATCATATCGCGTTGACTAGGTTCATATGTATGCATATCAGCACCCGGTGGATAAATCGTATCTACATCCACATATTTACCACCAATTTGTTTTGTAAAGCTTTCAAACGCAAAAACCGTAGTATAAATTTTCAATTTATTCTCAGTTGTTACCTTTTTATGTTTGTGAGTGATATCGCGATTTGTACTACAAGCAGATAATATGAGGCACAAACACATTAAACTGATGATTGCGATCATCTTCTTCACACAAACCCCTCCAAAACGTAATAATTTCGTTCTCAACTATATCTGTTCTTTTATAAAAAAGCAATGACTTTGTATTTAAATTTTTTATAATTTTTATATTCTAAATTTTATTTATGTAATGTTTTAATTTAGCGGAAATGTGATAAATAATACTAAGACATTATATAAGGAGTGAAGTAATATGGCTGAAGAAATTAAACAAGGTAACAATAAATTTTATGTAGGTGAAGACGAAAATAATCCTAAAGCAGAAATCACTTACAAACAAGTTGATAACAATGAAATTGAAATCGATCATACTGGTGTATCTGATGAATTAGGTGGTCAAGGTTTAGGAACTAAATTAGTTGACGCAGTTGTAGAACATGCTCGTCAAAATAACTTAAAAATTATCGCTTCTTGTCCATTTGCAAAAGATGTATTAGAAAAAAATGATAGTTACCAAGATGTTTATTTAGGATAAAAGTAAAATATCATCCTCTAGAGAATGATTCTCTAGAGGATTTTTTAATCAAGTTATTTATCTTGTCTCTTAGTAACTATTCTAGTATATTTAATATACTTAGTATAAAAAAGAGAGGCTATGATACATGACTACATTTCATTCAAAAGAAGCAATGCAAGTGACGAACGTCACTTTAAATGTTAAAGATTTAAACAAAATGAATCACTTTTATTCTGAAGTACTCGGTTTTTCTATTAAAAAGAAAACTGACACACAAACTATTTTTAATGTTGGAGAACATGGTCACACGTTAACGCTTCATCTTTTAGATCATGGACGTCATCCTGAATTTAGAGAAGCTGGCCTTTTTCATATCGCTTATTTATTACCTTCACGACAAGATTTAGCTAACTTCCTATATCATATGAGTAGTTTAAATCAGCCTGTTGGTGGCGGTGACCATTTAGTAAGTGAAGCACTATATTTCAATGACCCAGAAGGTAATGGTATTGAAGTCTATCAAGATCGCCCTTCTAGTGGTTGGGAATGGAAGAATGGCTTTATTAAAATGGATACTCTTGAAGTTGATGTACAAGATTTAATTTCACATCGTACTGAAAATGGTTGGCAAGGTTTTCCATCAGATGGAAAACTAGGACATCTCCATTTAAAAACACATAATTTGGTAGAGGCTCGTCAATTCTATATTGATCAACTTGGTTTTGAACATATTTCAAATCTCCCTCAAAGTTTATTTATTTCTACACAACACTATCATCATCACATTGCTGTGAATACATGGCAATCTAATCAAGTGAATCCAGACAATAAAAACACTTATGGATTAACACATATTGATATCTATCAACCTCACGCTAAAGAAACAAATTTAACATCACCTGAAGGTTTTAGTATGACTATTCATGGAGATGTGAGTGTGGTTCCTGATTAAAAAAGGTTGGATGATTGTCATCCAACCTTTTTTAATCTACAATATCTCGATATTTTCTTACAGTATCAAAGTCACTATCTTTTGCTTTTTCATAACCTTGATGACCATAAATATCACTAATAATCTGTTTACCTTTTTTTGTATGACTTATATTAATGAATGCTTGACTAATTTTATTTTTCCATTTGTTACTCATGTCATTACGTACTGAAATGGTATCATTAGGAATTTTCTTTGTACGATAAATCACTTTAGTTTCTTGATAAATATCGGGATCATCTTTTTTTAAATCTGCCCGAGCATCTTGATATGTAGCAACAGCTTCTACATCATGATTTAATAATGCAATTAATCCCTGATCATGACCTTTCACTTGTTGAATTTGAATATCAGACTTTTTTATTCCTTTTTCCATTAATGTTGCTAAAGGATAAATATATCCTGACGTTGATTCCACATCTTGCAATGCTATCTTCTTATCTTTCAAATCTTTTAAATGATTAATATTACTATCTTTACGAACCACAATTTGAGATCGATAGTAATCTACAAGGTGATGTGTTTGATTCCCTTTATTATCTACTAGGTAACCTTTTGACTTTAACAATACATCTGCTGCATGAGCATCATGAGCTAATGTGTAAGAAACAGGAGAAATAAAAGCAATATCGATTTTTTTCGATTTCAATCCTTCTATCATTGTATTATAATTTGTTGCTATATGTACTTTTACAGGAACCTCCAGCTCATCAGATAATAATTGTTGCAAAGGTTTTACTTTAGCGTTAAGAATTTGAGCATTTTGAGATGGGATAAACCCAACAGTTAATGACTTAGGTGTATATGCTTCTTTAGGATGCTTTACATTGTCAATGTTTGAACAACCACTTACTATAATTGTAATAACTAAATAAATAACTAAAAATTTTAAACGTTTCATCATTTTTCCTTTTCAAAATATATAATGTATTTAAACTTTATCAAACTTAAAATATAAAGACGTATTTATAATATATTAACCACCAATATTTAAATTGAAAATACAATTTATATTAAATTTTGATTTCAGTTTGAAGATCTTAATATTTAGATTTTCATCAGAACATCTTCATATAAGTGGGATTGAGATTATTTAAAAGACTATACAACTTCAAAATAAAATCCGTCATACTTTTCTATTTCTTAATCATACTTCATAAAAAAATGCCGACAAAGTATACACCTTTGTCGACATTTCAAAACATTTATTAAACTATTTAATTATATTTTAATTAGTATAAGCCTTTTGTTTCATTACTTGTATCAATAAAGATGTTTTTAACTTGTTGATAGTTTTTAATTGCATCTTTATAAACTTCACGGCCGATACCAGATTTTTTATAACCACCAAATGGCGCACCAGCTGGAATTTGATTATACGTATTAACCCAAATACGTCCAGTACGAATTGCTTTTGCAACATTTAATGCACGAAGTAAGTTTGTAGTGAAGACACCACCAGCTAAACCATATTCTGAATCATTAGCAATGTTAATTGCTTCTTCTTCATCTTCGAATTTTTCAACAACAACAACAGGTCCAAAAATCTCTTCTTGTGCTAATTTATGACTATTATCTGAAAGTTCAATGATTGTTGGTTCGAAGAAATAGCCTTTATCTAAACCATTATCAGTAATACGATGTCCACCCGTTAAGATATTTGCTTTGTCATCTTCTTCTGCTAATTTAATATAACTTTCAATTTTTTCAATTTGTTCTGGGCCAGTTTGTGCACCCATTTTTGTATCTTCAGCGAATGGGTCACCTACTTTAATATTTTCGAACGCTTCTTTTAATTTTGGTAATAATTTATCATATAAAGATGATTGTACTAATAAGCGTGAACCGGCACTACATACCTCACCTTGGTTGAATAGAATACCTAATTGAACGCCTTCAATGACTTGATCTAAATTTGCATCATCAAAGATAATATTAGCACTTTTACCGCCAAGTTCTAATGTAGTCGGCACAATACGTTCAGCACCTGCTTTAGCAACACCATAGCCTACATCAGTTGAACCAGTGAATGATAATTTATTTACACCTTCATGTTTGAAAATCGCATCACCTGATTCTGAACCTTTACCAGTAATGACGTTGACTACACCTTTAGGTAACACATCTTGAAGAATTTTAGCTAATTCAATTAAGCTTAATGGTGTAGAAGATGATGGTTGAATCACCACTGTATTACCTGCTGCTAATGCTGGACCTAATTTCCAAGATGCAAGTAAGATTGGGAAGTTCCATGCTACTACTGCACCTACTACTCCCACAGGTTCATTTACAACTAAACTCATAGTGTTATGATCTATTTGATTAACCGAACCTTCATCAGTCGTTAATACTCCTGCAAAATATTTAAATTGTTCAGCTACTTGAGGAATATCGATCGTTGAAGTTTCACGATAAGGTTTACCATTTTGAAGTGATTCAACTGTTGCTAGATGTTCCTTATTTTCTTCAATACGACGACTAATTTCTAATAAATAATCTGCACGTTCTGCTTTAGAAATTTTACTCCAGCTATCAAATGCATCATGTGCTGATTGCACTGCTTTATCAACATCTTTTTCATTTGCTTTAGCAACTTTAGCTAATTCTTCACCATTTGCTGGGTTAGTTACCGTAAGTGTTTCTCCGCTTTCACTTGGTTGGAATTCGCCATTTATAAATAAATCATATTGTTCATCTAAAAAATCTCTAACATTTACTTTTGCCATACGTTTTCATCCCTCTTTCTTTGTTTATAAATAAATCATAACGTAACTCTCTATAAAGTAATGTTAAATTCACTTCATCATTGATACGTTTTGTATATTTATTATTTACCCTTTTTTTACAAAACTATGCTTAATTTAACCATTCAATTACATCTTCTTGTGGTTGACGTGTTTTAGGTTTTGTAGGATTCTCTTTTCTGTAACCAAAAGCTACCATAACTGAAGGTGCAAACTGATTACTATCAATGATTCCTTCATGTTCTAATAACTCAGTTACGCCATCTAAATCGAAACCTTCCATTGGACAGGAATCAATATTCATTAATGCAGCTGCTGTCATCATATTACCTAATGCAATGTAGGTTTGTTTAGACGCCCAATCCAAAATGGTTCTAGCGTTGTCATTAATATGAAAACGTGTTTGGAATCCCTGTACTTTATCTTCAAACATTGGAATGGTGCTCTCTTCATACTGCTTAATCCCTCTAATAAATGACTGTACATAATCAGACGTCTGTGTTACATTCTTACGAGCTAAAATTAGTACAAAATGACTGGCAGATTTAAGTTGCTTTTGTGCACCAGAACTATAAGGTATTAATTTCTCACGCAGCGTTTCGTTTTGAATCACAAGAAATCTCCAAGGCTCAAGGCCTAACGAACTAGGAGATAATCGTCCTGCTTCAAGAATTGTATTAAATTCAGAATCACTTATCTTTTTTGTTGTATCGAATTCCTTAGTAGCAAATCTAAATTTAAACGCATCTATAATGGTATTTTGAATCTGATTGATAGTCATCCACTCCTCTATTAAAAATCTTACTCAAATTATAAAATACAAACTATTTTAGCCAAAATAATTAGCTCAAAATGATTTGTCTAATTCTAAGTTGTAATATTTCATTTTAAATGATATTTTATGTATATAATTTCACATTATACAAAATAAAAAATCCTTTTTAATTGATTTGTGAACTAATTCACAATATAATAGGGTTGTAAGTTTTGTTAGAGATAATATTTAATGATTTTGTACCAAATCTCTTACTTTAACTTTAGTCTTACGTATTTATTAAATTTTAACTTTTTTATACAAAATGAAATGGGGTTATTTTAATGACAAAAATTATGTTTTTCGGAACTCGTGATTACGAAAAAAAAGACGCTTTAAATTGGGGTAAAGAACACAATGTAGAAGTTGTTACTTCTGAAGAAATTTTAAGCGAAGACACAGTAGATCAATTAGAAGGTTTCGATGGCGTAACTACAATGCAATTCGGTAAATTATCAGATTCTGTTTATCCTAAACTTGAAAAATACGGTATTAAACAAATCGCTCAACGTACTGCTGGTTTTGATATGTATGATTTAGATCTTGCAAAAAAACACAATATTGTAATTTCTAACGTACCAAGTTATTCACCTGAAACAATTGCTGAATACTCAGTATCAATCGCTTTACAATTAGTACGTAAATTCCCTGCAATTGAAAAACGCGTTCAAGAACATAATTTCAAATGGGCTGCACCTATCATGTCTACACCTGTTAAAAACATGACTGTTGCAATTATCGGTACAGGCCGTATTGGTGCTGCAACTGGTAAAATTTATGCTGGTTTTGGCGCAAAAGTAGTAGGCTATGATGCATATCCAAACAACTCATTAGATTTCTTAGAATATAAAGATTCAGTTGAAGAAGCCATTGCCGATGCTGATATCATTTCTTTACATGTACCTGCTAACAAAGAAAGCTTCCACTTATTCAATGCTGACATGTTTAGCAAAGTGAAAAAAGGCGCTGTATTAGTAAATGCCGCTCGTGGTGCTGTTATTGATACACCAGCTTTAATTAATGCTGTAAATAATGGTACTTTATACGGTGCTGCCATTGACACATATGAAAATGAAGCTGATTACTTCACATATGACTGGACAGGTAAAGAAATTGAAGATAAAACGTTACTTGAATTAATTGAAAATGAAAACATCTTAGTGACACCTCATATTGCTTTCTTCTCAGATGAAGCAGTTAGAAACTTAGTTGAAGGTGGATTAAATGCTGCATTATCTGTAATTAACACAGGTAAATGTGACACTCAATTAAACTAAGATTTAATATATAAAAAGGCCTGGGACAACTTATGATGTCCTAGGCCTTTTTTATGTGTTAGTAGTCGACTACTGAATGAGACGACGAATTATTCTGTCTCACTCTTTAATACTTTTTCTTCTATAATTTGAAGTACCCCTTGTTCATCATTACTTGGCGCTATAAATTTTGCAATATCAAATAATGATTGATCATGGCTATTTGCCATAACATAACTATGCTCTGCAAATTCTAGCATATCTTTATCATTGTTAGCATCACCGAATGCCATTAATTCAGATGGTAACATTTCCCATTTTTTTAACAAACGTTTTAACGCTTGGCCTTTTGTCATATTAGGCATAATAATATCAATACTATCATGGCCACTTGAAACCAGTTTAATTTCTTCTTTAAACTTTGTTTCTAAATCTGTATCCAAAGTGGGATGTGTCTCACGATTAATATTTAATGCAATCTTCACATATTCATCATTAGGTAAAGGTTGAAATGTATCTATTTCTTCTAATTGACGATAATAAAAATGGGCATCTTTTTTAAAGGCTTCTGACGTATCTTTTAAAATATATGCACTTTTAAGTCCACATACAATGAATTCGTCGATATGTTGATCAAGATGAATATAATTCACTACTTTTTCATATATGGTTTGATCAAAACTACGGTAATTATACAATTGATTACCATGATAAATCACTGCACCATTCTCAGAAATGAAGTACATGTCTCGCTCTCCAAAAATAGACTTTAACTTAGCATATTGATTACCACTGGCTGCAATAAATTCAATATGTCTTCGTTTTAATTCTTGATAAATTATCTCAAAGCGCGCTTTGTCATATTCTTTATTTGTATCTAAAAATGTCCCATCCATATCTACTGCAATGGCTCTAATCATGAGTGGTTTCCCCCTTACAATACTTTTCATCGTCCATTATATCCACCTTATGATTGGGATTGAAGTCAGTACTTGAAGAGTGAAACTATATTCACATTTAGAAATTACATACAAAGAATAAAATTTTATGCATAAAAACCGCTCATCAATGAGAAGATGAACGGTCAACTAAAATATTTATTTAATTTGTTTAGCTACGAAAATTTTTCTTTTTTCCCAAACGCCTGTTTGTTGATTATAATTATCACACGTTATTAATGTCAGTTGATTAGTTTCCCCTTTATGTTCGTCCAATACTTGAACATCTTCAGGATCTACATCTCGAATGCTTGTCATTTTATATTCTCGAGTTTCATCTCCAACTTTAAAATAAACTTTGCTGCCTTTTTTTGCTGCTTTTAAATTTGTAAATTGGTAATGTGGACGATCAGTAAATGTATGTCCTGCAATAGAAATATTTTGATCATCAAGTGATTCATCACCTTCTGCAAAACTTACACCTCTATTAAGTTGTTCAGGTGTCGCAGGACCAGGATAAACAGGTTCTTTGATTTCCGCATCGGGTACACTGATATACCCTGCCATTTTCGATTTATCTTTTGGAATCGTAGGTTTTTCTTTTGATGTATTGCTTTTATCATTTTTATCATATTGTTCTATTTTATCGTCATTATCTTTTTGATGTAAGTAATTATCAATATATGGTTTCGCAAATAAATATACTGCTACTAATATCAAAATCACACCAATAATGGTCATGAGTCGATTTGTCCAATTTTTCACTAAGTAGTACTCCTTTAATTTTAAAATTCTTAATTCATAGTATATCATTTATTTTTCTAAATAAAATGTTAGATTATATGACATATATTTGATTTAACTTCATGCAAGTGCTTAAATTAACAATAAATACTATAAGTAGGTGCTTATCATGATTAGAAAAGCAGAACGTAAAGATTTACCTGATATATTAAATATTTATAATGATGCCATACTGAATACAACTGCTGTATATACTTATAATCCACAAAGTCTTGCTGAACGAGAAGCATGGTTCGAAACAAAAGTGCTTGCAAACGAACCTATATTTATATTTGAAATAGATAATAAAGTTGCTGGGTTTGCCACGTATGGTCAATTTAGAAATTGGCCTGCCTATTTATATTCTATTGAGCATTCTATATATGTAAATAAAGATTATCGTGGAAGAGGCGTGGCATCACATTTACTCGAGCATTTAATTGATGATGCTAAACACCGCCAGTATCGCACTATAGTTGCAGGCATAGATGCATCAAATGAAGCAAGTATTAAACTTCATGAAAAATTCAATTTTAAACATGCTGGTACGATTGAAAACGTAGGCTATAAATTTGAACGTTGGCTTGATTTAGCTTTCTATCAATATGATTTAAATACGGATAAATAACTCATAAAAAAATCGAGATCTTGTTATTCACATAACTGTCTCGACTTTTTTGTTTATTCTTCATCTCTAAGGCTATCTATTTTTTCATGTTTTCTATTTTCAAGCATAAAACACACATAGTAAAAAAGAAATACAAACATTATACTCATGGACATTGATTGAAGTAAAAGATTCTCCCAAGTTCCTTCGATCGTCCATACACGCGTTAACGTTGTATTAATGATGAAGGCTAAAAATAAGAGATATAATCTAAGCATATCATCATCCCCTTTTGAGTTATTTTATATCCAAAAGTGAAATATTGCAATTACTTTTTTTGAAATTTTCTGATAATTTAAGGCGTAAAAAAACCACTCTTGAATATGTTGTCATTCAAGAATGGTTTAGGATTTTAAATGTTATGAAAAACTATTGACTGGGTCTTCTGCATTACCAAAGATTTTTTGTTTAATGGCTTCTCCTGTTGGTGTACCTGCTAAACCACCTAGTCCAGTTTCTCTAAGTTGTGCAGGTAAGTTTCGCCCTACTTTGTCCATCGCTTCGATGACTTCATCGACTGGAATTCTACTTTTCACACCAGCTAAAGCTAAATCAGCTGAAATTAATGCATTTCCTGAACCAATGGCATTACGCATGACGCATGGAATTTCAACAAGTCCAGCCACTGGGTCACACACAAGGCCTAATAAGTTACTAATAGCTAATGCCATCGCATGACCTGAAGCTTCTGGTTCACCACCAAAGACAGATACTGCAGCTGCTGCTGCCATAGCTGATGCTGAACCTACCTCTGCTTGACAACCTCCCGTTGCTCCAGCAACACTCGCATTATTTGCAACCACACGTCCAAATAATGATGCAACAAATAGAAAATCAATCATTTGATCTTCTGTTAAACCATGTGTTTTTTCTAATTTAAATAATACGCCCGGAATCGTACCGGAGGAACCAGCTGTCGGTGTTGCACAAATAATCCCCATTGCTGCATTGACTTCATTTGTTGCTACAGCGCCTTTAACTGCTTCCATCATTTCATGGCCTGATAAAGCATGATAATTCTCGTTATAATCACGGATTTTAGCTGCATCATGTCCTGTATAACCTGTGACACTTTCTACCCCATCTCCTGTAGTCCCTTTAACTACAGCATCACGCATGACTTGTAAATTTTCTTTCATTAAATCTCTAACTTCATCACGTGATTGACCTGATAATTCCATTTCTTCTTGAATCATAATATCCGCGAATGACATATTGTTTTCAACAGCATAATCTATAGTTTCTCTAATTGAATCGAACATTTTTAATCCTCCTTTATTTTATATAGGATATATTTAAGTGATTATATTTTTCTTTGATTTGATTTAATGTTGATTCTTTGATTGCTTTTGTTAACGGTAAAACAACTAAACTATTATCATCATCTGTTTCAACCAATTCTTCGTCTATACTTACGCCAAGTTCGTTTACTTCATTTAAGAAATGATTCACTTCCGACTTATTTTTAGATCCATCCATGACTAAAATGGGTAAGCCATGATTAAAGTTAACATCTATAC
Source organism: Staphylococcus sp. HMSC14C01 (assembly GCF_001808085.1). Lineage (NCBI taxonomy): Bacteria > Bacillati > Bacillota > Bacilli > Caryophanales > Staphylococcaceae > Staphylococcus > Staphylococcus sp. HMSC14C01. The sequence goes on along the minus strand of NZ_KV792011.1, from coordinate 125,499 downwards.
CTTCAACACTAATTCTTCTCAATTTAATGGTACCGCCACCTATAGAATTACCAATCACTTCAATATGACGTCCATTTGCTTCAGCAATTAAATAAGCACAATTTGGATGTTCTCCAATACTTTCTCCATCTTCTTCAATAATGTCAACATGAATACCTAAATCGTTAGCAATAGTTAATGAATCTTTAATTCGATTATCGAACGTACTATAACCCATTGCACCACCTACAATTGCTAAATCTGTACCATGCCCTTGGTGTGTTTTTGCGAATGATTCATAATAATGAATTGCTAATGTTTCTGGTTTAATGCCTCCGAGTACATTAAAAGCAGCATTCCCTATTTTTACTGCTCCAGCTGTATGAGAACTTGAAGGTCCCATCATGACTGGTCCAATAATATCAAACGCACTTTGATAGTCATAACTTTTTTTAGTAGCCATTCTTAAACACTCTCCTTAGGTTGTTTTTGTTTAGATGGTAATTTGATAGATAAATCCATGAGATTGAATTTTTTAATCAATGTACTGATCACGAACGCCAAAATGATACTTGAAATTGCTACAGCAATGATTGTAATTACTGCTTTCATAGGTGTATTAAAGCCAAACAATACAATTGCACCAGCAATTGGTGTAGCCATACCTTTTACATTTATTACTAGTCCACTAAATGTTACAATACATGCATTTACTACACCAATCAAGGCATTTGTTCCATATAATTGTAATGGATATTTAGCAATTAAATCAATTTGAGTGAGCGGTTCAACAAAAACTGCAAATGCTTTAGATGGACCACCAATGTTTAATCTACTAAACATCACGTAGTTAACAAATGAAGCGCCTGTACAAGTTAATGCACCGATTGCCATTGGTACACCTGTTAAACCTAATAAGCTTGTCAGTACCATTGAACTTAATGGTGTCATACCTGTAACTGGAATGACTAATCCAAGTATCACTGCTAAAGCGTATGGATGACTATCTCCTACAGCAGTAATTGCACCACCAATTTGTTGCAATACAGCCATTACTCCTGGGCTAATGACTGTTGCTAAGCCAAATGCAACAGCTGGAGCAATTAAAATAACTGCAATTAAGTCTAAACCTTCTGGTACTTTTTTCTCAATAAATTTAATACCAAATGAAATAATATACGCTGCAATAAATGCTGGTAATAATTTAAAATCATGTAATACTAAACCAACGATAACTGCAAATACTGGTGAAATACCTAAATTAACACATGTCAAAATTCCTACTGCAACGCCAGCTAAACTCCCTGCTAAATCTCCAATCACTTGGAAGAAGTGAATATGGAAAACGCCACCTATCGCATAACTTAAGAATGCCTGTGGCAAGAAAGTTGCACACGCTGCTCCCGACAGTGCTTGTAATCCTTGTTTCCCATATGGTGCAAAGTTTAAGAAAAGTGTCATTACAATTAATACTAATACAAGAGTCCCAACGCCTAAAATAATATTCATTTCCCGATAACCTCTTTCTCTCTAATTTCCTAGCCAATGTCATAGTACACCCCTTGGAAAACGTTTTCAACACCTAATACAGTAAATCTAAAATTTATTTGTGAAATAATTCACATTTTAAGTATTTTAACGAATTTAATTTTCATGTAAAAAAAATTAGACGCAAAATATTAATTTTGTTCATAAAAAAACAGTAGAAACGAGAAATATACTCACTTCTACTGAAAAAGATGTTTATAAATACACTCAGTTATAATACATCTTTTAGTAATATGAATGTTCACCACTTGATTGAATTTTATCAATTATTTATTGTTTTCTTACTCACTCTATTTCTTAATGGGGTGGATCTCTTATACACACAAACATACTTAACTATATCGTTTTACTATTCTAAAACGTTAGAATAAGTTGTTATATTTTGCGTATCGATGAGTGTATACATGATATAAAATAACTCATGAAAATTATTGAAAAAAAGTTGAAAGGATAGAAATGGCGTTTCTAAACATGCATACTTATTATAAATTGTACGAATGTATACATAGTATTCTAGTAATAATCGTTTAAATAATAAATTTAGGAAAAGATTCATAGAGGGTTTTAAATCATTGGAATTTAAATAAAGCGTCTCAATCATATTTACGTGTGATAGTTGATCAATGAAATGAGTATTGTTCATAACTATCACTCCTTTCCATACTTAACAGATAATGTTATTTGGAATGAGGAATTTATATATATTATTTAATATCTATATTAGGTTTTTGTCAATATATTTATTAAAAAATATAATATTTTAATTATAATAAGGGATATTAATGGGAATTTACTATTAAAAAGTAGGGACATAAAAACGATATCTGTCCCTACTTTATCATCTGATTCTTCGAGTTTCTTTCTAAATAATCATGTGCTAAACACTTTAAACCTTTAATAATGCTTCTGTAAGTTGATGTGTATGTTGATAGATTTGTTTATAAATATTGTAATAAGATTCATATTGTTGATGTCGTTGCAAATTTGGTTCATATATATGTTCAACGTCTATAAATTGCGCTACACAGTCATCAAAAGAATCAAACCATTGTAACCCATACGCCGCAATCATTGCTGCCCCCATACTTGGTCCTTCTTCATGCTTCAATTTACGTATAGATGCATTAAAAATATCAGCTTGCATTTGAAGCCAAAATTCACTTTTTGCTCCTCCACCAATTGAAGTAATATGTGTAATTTCTTTTCCCGCTTCTCGCATCAATTGAATTGAATCATATAAAGAAAAGGTAATACCTTCTAGTACCGCTCGTGCAAAGTCTGATTTAGAATGGTTACCGCTAATGCCAATGAAACTTCCTCGAATAAATGCATCGCCATGTGGTGTACGCTCACCAGCTAGGTAAGGTGCAAATAATAAACGATTTGCACCTATTGAAGAGGTACTCGCTTGTTTAACAATTTCATCAAACGTATCGTTCTCAAAAAATGTTCTCTTTAACCAATTAAGACTATATCCTGCAGCCAGCGTTACTCCCATTGCATAATATGTATTTGGAACACTATGATCAAAAAAATGTATATTATTTTTATAGTGCGTTTGATTACTTTTTTCTACGTTTACGATTACACCAGAAGTACCAATACTACATAATGTATCATTATCATTGATTATACCTGCACCAATTGCACCACAAGCATTATCTCCACCCCCAGCAAATACTTTTACCGAAGATGTAAAACCCAGTTCACTCACTAAGGGTTCTTGAATAGTTCCAACTTCGTCTGTGGATTTCACAAGTGAGGGATAAACATCTCCTATATCAAATGTATCTCCAACTTCTTTTGACCAATCATGCGTTTCTGGATTAAGAAGGAGCGTACTTGCAGCGTCAGAATATTCCATGTGAATCTTACCTGTTAAACGATAACGTACATAATCTTTAGGAAGAACGAACACATCTACTTTCTTCCATAGTTCAGGTTCATGAGTACTTACCCACATCATCTTAGGAAGTGTAAAACCCTCAAGAATCGGATTTCCATTTAATCGCTCTCCATAAACCGATCTAATTTGCTTACATTGTTCTGAATTACGTGTATCATTCCAAAGAATAGCATGTCGTACAGGGTGACCTTCTTTATCTAAAGCTACTAGCCCATGCATTTGCCCTGAGAATGAGATACCCTTCACTTTATATAATTTCATTTCATCAGAATGATTTAACTGATATATGCCTGTTTTAACTGCATTAAACCATTCCTCTGGATCTTGTTCACTATATCCAGGTTGGGATTGTATTAAATTTAAAGGCACACTTGTTGAAGTAATCACATGGCCTGATTGATTTACCGCAATAATTTTAACTGCGCTAGTTCCAAGATCAATACCTAATACTGCTTCTTTCATACGACTCACCCTTTATATCACTATTCATATAATTATATTAATGACAATTTATTATTTTTATATTTTCTATTATATATAAATTAAATTTAGCTATCTATGTATTTATGATAGCGTTTTAAATAATTATTTCAATACTTATTTTAAGTAAATAAAAAAAGGACAAAAACCGATTGATTTTTGTCCCTTTTTATTATCTGTTTCCTACATCTTGTCCAACTTCCACTGTTCTATCTTGCTTGTTATAAACCGCACCTTGAACACTACCAAAGTTAGGATCGTTACGTTTTTCTTCTACACCAAAACCTAGACTTTTGAAAATATTGACATCATTATCATCCATAGCATTTTCATAGAAGATTGTTCCACCATCATTATAAAAACGTGGCTTATTAATAGATTCTTGTAACGTCCCATTTCCTCTTAAATAATCTACAATGACTTCATTAAGAATCGTTGGAATTTTATTTCCTCCAGGCGAACCAATACCCATATAGAAGTCGGGTCCAACAATAATAGTAGGTGACGTATAAGAACGTGGTGCTTTATGTTTCTCACCATAGTTTGGACTGTTTGGATCTGTTGAAAAGTTTGTTAGCGAGTTGTTCATATAAAAACCTTCTTTAACATATTTACCTGTTCCAAAGAAGCTTGATAATGTATTTGTAGTACTTGCTAACTTACCGTTCTTATCAATCACTACAAAGTGTGTTGTACTTGTGTTATCAATACGTTGTGTATTGAAGTCACTACCTTGTTCGTCAAAATTGATACCGTTAATCTTATCTAATAAATAATCTTGAGACAAGTAGGTATTGCTACTAGATTCTTTGCCATTAACAATATCTCTATTTCGATACATAATATCACGAGATTTGACAATCCCTGTAATATAATCTGTACGATCATTTGCAGAATTTACGCTTTCATCAATCTTCAAACCTTGTTCCATTAAGATTCCACCTAATGGGTTAGATGCAGCATAAACAGTATTGTTTAAATATTTTGTACTAATAGGTTTCTTTTCTTCTGTCTTTACTTGTTTAAAATCCTCTTCAGTGAGTTGATTTTTTAATTGTTTAGATAAACTTTTTCCAATATGATTATAAAAATAATCCGGTCCTTTATCTCGAATTTTCTTTAAAGTATTTGCTAAAGCAGGTTGTTTTACAATTGCACCTTCACGAACTGTACGCTTGCCTTTAAAGAAGGGAGAGTTTCGATCAATGTCAGAACCAAATAATTTCAAGCTACGTTCTAACTCTGAATCTACTTCAAAGCCATCTTCAGCTAATGGAATGACATAGTTTAAGATTTTTTTCTCATCCATTTTACCTTCTTTTTCATGCATATCATGTAAACCGCGTACAAAACCAGGTGTCCCTATTTTATCTCCCTTTTTGTAATTAAATGAAGATGTTGTTTTATATTCATACATGCGAGGTTCTTCACCATTTTTACCATCGTAGGTAAGTGTAGCGCCGCCACCACCTAATCCAGATGAATGAGGTTCTGTTACTGCAAGCGCGTATGCGACACCTTCCGCTGCGTCAACTGCATTACCACCATCTTCAATAATTTTATTACCTACACGTGTTGCGATCGCATTGTTTGAAGCGACACCATACGTTTTTTGCTCATCAGAGGTTGCTGATTTACGGTTAGCAATCTTGTTTTCATATAGATCATCTTTATCAAGTTTATCTTCTTTATTAAAAAAATAAAATATAAATGAGATTAAAATTGTAATCACTAAAATGACTGATAGTGTCACTTTATTATAGATATTCATACTACTTGGCCCCTTTAGATAAATATTGCTCCGTGGCTTTATTTAATTCATTTTTTTCGTAATTATCGAGACCTTCATTTGCTCTAGCAAATGTAACCATTAATAAAATAGCAATAATAATGAGTGTTGTAACAATAGGTAACCAATGTTGTTTAATATTCAAAAGAATACCCCCCATTCTTTTCTTTCAGATGAATTGTTTTATCTTTAATATTATTGTAATAACGTTGTGACTCCATACTATTCATATGATCTTTTGTTAATTTTCCATCTGCAGAGCGAACAGGTGTAATTTGAAATTGATGATGCTGACCATCCCAATCATGTTGAACAACTATACTTTTTTGATTTTTTGATAGAAAATCAGCAGAGGTTAAATTTCCTAAACTATAAAAAATACTAGCATGTTTATATTTCTCAATACTTTGTATAACTGTATTATGGCCAATGATTACATCTGCACCTGCATCAACTAATGCATGGGCATAAGCTTTTTGGCGATCTGTTACATTACGTTCGTTAGGAATCCCCCAATCTACGTTCACAACTACAAGATCATTGTTTTCCTTTAAGTTTTTAATTAATGGTACAAAAATTTTGGGATCTAAGCTAATAGATGTCGTATTTTTTAAAGGATCTTCATAATACGATTCAATATCTGTGAACGAAACATTAGCGACTTTTTTATTTTTAACTTTTTGTTGCACTGTTTTACTATTAATTGGATTCGAACCATTTCCAGTTAAAAAATTATAATCTGTTTGTGCTTCAACTTTTTTGGATAAATCTTGCGCTTGTACATTATCTATAGTGCTATTAATTAAATTGATACTTTTAATATTTTGTTTTTTTAAAAACATAATGTTTTCTATGTTTTTGTTTATATTTTCTTTAGGATTTTTAGAAAATTGGTTCACATATAAAGAAGCTGTGGAAAAATCACTTTGTTGTAATGGCTGTCTTAAACTTTTAAAAACATCATTTAAATTGACTTTTCTGATGTCATTATTCAAAGTGATATTTCCTAAATATGTATTTCTAATACTATTACCCGAATGTGGCATCGCCTCTACAGGTTCAACTTTAACAGCTCGAATAGCAAAAATTAGAAGTACTACTGTGATAACTAAGACAATAAACGTATACAAAAAGTTTCTTCGTTTATGTCGTTTCGATTGCTTAAGTAACCATTCGCTCGCTGATAATCGTTTTTTCTTTTTCATTATTATGCGCTCCTCGCTCGCGATTAATTAATAAAGCTATATAAGAACAAGATGACATAAGTAATACATGTTAATAACATTGTCGTAGCTAATGTAATTACAACACCTTGTTTTTGAATGGTATTGGCAATAATACCAGGAATAACAACTCCGATACCTGAAACCTCTACAACTTCAAATGGAGTGAGTGGATAAATTAAATCAAAAACAAATTTTAGAACCATACCAGTTAAAATCATCGCTGCAAATTTACGTCTACCATAAAGAATGACCCATCTACTAATACCAAACGTAACAATAAAATAAGTGAGACAACTAATGACCAACACAGATAGTAACATAATGGGTTGATCAAAAATAAGTGCTAAATAACCAGGTACAACAAGACCTGCGGGATTAATCCCAAATTTTTCTGCAAAAATTAAACTTAATACAATACCAACAAATAGGGAAAAGTATAATTCCGAACCTATCATTTTATTCTATCCCTTCTATAAATTCTGCTATTTTTCCACCTGGACCATGAATATTTCCAACACAAAATATGAGTGCCTGATGTGATTCACTAAGAATCGCTTTTTCTATATCTGAAAAATCATGATTTTCAAGGTTTATGTATGTTTTTTCAGGTAGATGTTGCATTAAATCTGTAACCATTTGCGTGCTTTTTCCTGTACAAATTAAGGTATCGAATTCGACGTCCTCAATAAAATTCTCAACGAACTGTCGCGTTCGATCCACCCTGTCAGAACGACAGTTAAGAATCACTACTTTTTTTGTATAAGGATAATCGTATGATTCTACTTTATTTAATATCGCTTTCGTAGACTGAGGCTCATTAGCAGCAAACGCATTAACAAATACATTTTTTGTGTTATTTGCATTAAAATATTTAATTTCAACCGCTCCTGGATCAGGAGGTGCATTTAACATGCCGCGCAGTGCAACGTCTTTTTCAACTCCTACAGCTTGCGCTACACCTAAAGCGATAGCGACATTATCAGGAAATACTAAATAATTAAATTTCCTTAAGTATGATTCAGGTATATCATTTTTATCTACAACAATAAGTTCAGTTTTACGTTTTTTAGCTTCCTTAGCAAAAAAGTCTGTAAACTCATCCTTCATGACTACTAATTTTCCATTTCGGGGAATCGTTGCAGTAAATGCTTGAGCAATATCTTGAAGTGTCGGCCCTAATACGTCCATATGGTCTTCCATAACATTGACAATGACACCAATATTCGCTTTTACTAAATCTTCTTGAAAGACAATTTGATAATCTGGATTCACTGCCATACATTCATTAACAAGCGCATTGCCTTTTTGCTTAACTACTTTTTGCACAATGTCTCTTTGTTCTCCTATGTTGGCGCCTTGCGGTTTTCTAAGGACAGGATATTCTTTCTCTGTAAACCAATACAACATTCTGGCATCAGTGCCTGTTGTTTTACCAATGACATGATATTGATCTTCTCGCAAAATACTATAAATCATTCTTGTAATAGTTGATTTACCACGAATACCATTAATATTTATTCGTAGAGGAATCTTATTTAAACGGTGTGTATGTCGCTTTTTCTCTCTAATTCCTAGAAATAATATCAAAGCGATACAAATGATAATGAGAATCAAACTGAAGTCCCTCTCTTTAAACATATTTTTTCTTTCATTTAATATTATCTTAATGAATGCGTTAAACACTTTAATAAGGGTATGCTATCATCTTAATATTTAGTCAGTTTTAAAAATGTAAATATTCAGTTAAAAATAGTATAAAATTATAAAAAAGTTAATAGAATATCAATATTTTCTCGAATAAATTATTGATTATTTCAAATTAATATCGACAAATTTAATTACCTTACATTTATTAATAGTAAATCGATAAATATTTACTTCTTATTTACATTTACTTAAAACTCTCATGTTAGTTTATAAGTAAACATTGCTATGACTCTAGGAGGACATAAATGGATAAATCTATGGCTAAACCTGTTAAAATTGCAGTTGGCATTTATCTTTCTTTAGTTTTACTGGCTTGTTCTAGTTATCTCATCTTTATTTTGATTGGCAGTCTACAAGGAAATGACATGAGTAATTCTGTATTAGATACTGATCATCGTTATATCAACAACAGTTCTCAATCTTCTCACGAGACAATCAATAAAAACAAATCACCACATTCGACTTCAAATTTTACTGAAATAGAAAAAGAAGATGCCCTATCTTCACATAACGATACTATTAATACTGAATATAAAGAAACAGATACTAACTCTAGAGAATAATACAAGTTAGTATCTGTTTTTATGTTTATATAAAATGCGAATTAATATGTTACTTACTGCTAGACTATTAATAAGTGACATGTTTTTATTGAATTTTGCTGAAATTTTACAACCTAAACATTCGATTTTCAATGCATTTCAAATTCTTAGAATGATATTCATTTTACTCATTATTTTATTATTATCTTTTTAAAAAAACAGCCTAGTCATATGTGCTATCATAGATGTTTTATTCTTTATTCGAGTGCTTTTAAAAATAACACCAATGTTCAAACTAGTATTTAATCTTTTCCCATTATATTTTTCAGTTGTGTAAAGAACTTTTGACGTTCTGGTAATGGGAAAATAGGATAAATATGGAATAAGTTATAACCAGGTGTAAAATCATGTTCAATTCCTTTATCATTTAACATTTTAGAGAGCTTTAATGCATCTGGATATAACGTTTCTTTTGTGCCTATAAAAATAGATATACGACCAAGACCCTCTAAATCTCCGTTAATTGGCGATATTTTATAGTCTTCTATTGGCGTATCACCAGACCATAATTGAATGAAATATTTACTTCCTTCAATTCCTAGCATAGGATCTACTTTTTCATATTTTTTAGCTTCAGGATTACTAAATGTTGCATCAAGAACTGGAGACAGCATCACAATATGTCCTGGTTGTGGTAATTGTGTTTCTTTTTTAAGATATTGTGCAAATGATAAAGCGATTTGACCGCCTGCTGAATCTCCCATTATCGTCATATGTTGCGGATTTTCAACTTCCAATATTTCTTTTTGATAAATATTTTTTAGTAATTCAAATGTTGTTCGATAGTCTCTGTGAGGTACTTTAGGATAAACAGGCATAATCACTCGTGCATCCAATTCTCCTGCAAGTTGATCAATAAAATCAAAATGATTATCTAATGGATCTTGGAACCAAGCACCACCATGAATGTAAAGCACAACATCTTGATGAGGTTCTCTTTTATCATTAACAATATATGTGACAGATCCATTAATACTTCTAGTATGCGCACGATGTTTAAATTCATAATCCGTCCCATCATATTTACCAGCTGTTAAAGGTTTAACTTCCTCTAATGCTTTTTTAGCATCATTCGTATTTTCAAATGTTTTTTTCATTCCAGACATACGAATATATTTTTCAGTAATAAAGCTTTGATAACTGCGTTTTTCTTTTACTTTAATGTAAGCTAAAGTTCCAAGAATTGCAGATGTCGCTACGGTTAATAATCGTTTTTTCATCTTTTGACCTCCTATACTCTATATTATTATATACCTCAGAGTCGTTATATTTTAGTAAATCGCTTATTCAACTTTTAAATATTTAAAAAAGTAGTGATAAGTGCTATTCTAAATATAATTATCAGAATTTTTATTCTATTTTAGAAAGTAGGTTATGCTGAATGAAAAGAAATAAAATTGTGCTGATTGGTAGTGGATTCGTAGGTTCTGCGTTTGCACATGCAGTTGTAGCTAAAGGACTAGTCGATGAACTAGCTATTATTGATATTGATGAAGATAAAGCAAAAGCAGATGTATGGGATTTAAATCATGCTACACCTTTTGGTGATAAGTTTGTAGATGTACATCTTGGTTCGTATAGTGATTGTAGTGATGCTGATATCGTCGTGATCTGTGCAAGTGCAAAATTAGATAAAGGTGACACACGTTTAAAATTATTAGAAGATAATGTGAATATCTTTGTGCCTATGATTCAAAAAGTCATTGCTCATGGTTTCGATGGTTATTTTGTACTTCCATCTAATCCAGTCGATATTATGAGTTATGTTATAAAACGTGTGTCTCAATTTCCTAAGAATAAAATTATTGGATCAGGAACTTCATTAGATACAGCTCGCTTCGAATTTTTCTTAAGTCGCACGTTTGATGTGGCACCACAAAATGTCTATGCGCCTGTTATTGGCGAACACGGCGATTCTCAAGTAGCTGTTTGGTCTCATGCTCAAATTGCCGGTGAACCTGTCCTTGATTTACTGAATAAAGGAGTAGACCAAACCACGTTCAAACAATCTATCGCTTCGCAAACCACTCAAGTGGGATATGATATTTACGTTCGAAAAGGTACTACAAACTTTGGTATATCATTAAGTTTAGTACGTATTGTAGAAGCTATTTTATTTAATAAAAATGTGATTATGAATGTTTCAAGTTATCTTGAAGGTGAATATGGACTAAATGACCTTTATATTGGAACGCCAACAGTGATTAACGGTAATGGTGCTGATCGTGTCATTGAACTGAAATTGGAAGAAGATGAACTTACTCGTTTCAAACAATCAAGTCATATTATTTTAGAGCATCAACAACGTGCTGATGCTCTCATTGAATCAATTTTAAATAAATAGTAATAAAAGAGCCTAAACACAACAATTCATTTATCGTGTTTAGGCTTTCTTAACTTATTTTAAACTCTCATGCATTAAACTTAATTGGTGCTCAAAATCTTGCATATCAATAAAACGCGCTTGTCGATGCATTTCTTTTCCGTCCAAAAATATTAAATCCACTGGAACAGTAAATATAGATAGTTCTCCCGCAATAGCTTCTACATTAGATTGATTGATAACAGCAAAATGGACTTTAGAATAATCATTGACGATATCTTCAATTTGTGGCAATACCGCATGACATACTGAACAATGATTCCGCATAACATGAATCACTACTAATCGATGCGTTTGAATAAATTGATGAAATTGTTCAATACTTTCAATATTTTTAGTCATATTTTCACCTACTTATTTAATTTAACGGTCTCGTTCTCTTATACATACTTATTTTACGATGTTACACTTATTTTTTCATCTAAATCCTCTTGTTAAATACGTTCAACAATAGTTCAATGATTTTCTCTTCAAAATAGAATACATCTTATTAAATTAATGTTATAATGTTTGTGAAATAATTCACAATTTATATTGGAGGAATCAACATGAAAGCTTACATCTATGAAAAACCTGGCGTAGCTAAGCTCGTCGATAAAGAAAAACCAGTTGTTACGGAAAGTACTGACGCTATTATTAGAATGGTCAAAACAACAATTTGTGGTACTGACTTACATATTATTAAAGGGGACACACCTGAAGTTCCTCAATATACGACATTAGGTCACGAAGGTATTGGTATTGTTGAATCTGTTGGTTCGAATGTCAATAACTTCAAAGTCGGCGATAAAGTCATTGTGTCTTGTATCTCATCTTGTGGCAAATGTTATTACTGTAAAAAAGGTATCTATGCTCATTGTGAAAATGGCGGTGGATGGATATTAGGTCATCTTGTTGATGGTACGCAAGCAGAATATGTGAAAGTCCCTTTTGCAGATAATTCTTTATATCATGCTCCTACTTCTTTACCTGATGAAGCACTCGTGATGCTTTCAGATATTTTACCGACTGGTTATGAAATTGGTGTATTAAAAGGAAAAGTAAAACCTGGTAGCACTGTTGCTATTGTAGGTGCTGGACCAGTTGGATTAGCTTCTTTATTAACTGCTCAATTCTACTCACCTTCAAAAATAATTATGATTGATTTAGATGATCATCGTTTAGCTACAGCCAAAAAATTTGGAGCGACTCATACAATTAATTCTAGTAATGTGAATGAAGCAATTAAACAAATCAAAGATATCAATCATCGTGGCGTCGATGTTGCTATTGAAGCAGTTGGTATTCCAGCAACATTTGATTTATGTCAAAAGTTGATTGGCGTCGATGGAACAATTGCTAATGTTGGTGTTCACGGCTTACCCGTTCAATTTGATATCGAAAAATTATGGATTAAAAATATCAACGTTACAACTGGTTTAGTTTCTGCTAATACCACTGAAGAATTGTTGGAAGCTCTCAAATCTAAAATCATTCAACCTGAACAACTCGTGACACATTATAGTAAATTAAGCGAAATTGAAAATGCTTATGACTTATTTAGAAATGCTACAGATCATAAAGCAATCAAATTATTAATTGAGAATGATATAACTGAATAATGTTGTGTATTAAATAAAAAATAAAGGGGACAGCATTCTTTTTGAATTCGTCGCCCTGCTATGGCAAAGAGAACTAGCATTGAAAACCTTGAGACAACACCTTTTCAATTCAGTCATCGACCGCCAATACATTGAAAATGCCTGAGACACATATGATGTCCCAGGCTTGTTTTATTATTTAATTGTCATAATACGCTTACCAGGATCTACTGAATCAACATCATCGAATGTTAATGTTTTATCACCTTGATTTGTAATAATCACTGGTGTAACGACACTTGGCGCATGTTCTTTTAAGTATGCTAAATTAATTTTCATTAATGGTTGACCTTGTGTGACAGGTTCATTGACATCGACTAAACTTTCGAAGCCTTCACCATTCAATTTCACTGTATCGATACCAATATGAATTAATACTTCAATTCCTGTATCAGATTCTAAACCGATGGCATGTTTCGTTGGGAAAATCGTTTTAACTGTACCATCAAATGGTGCTACAATTTCGCCTTTTTCAGGAACAAATCCAATACCGTCACCCATCATTTTTTCTGAGAATACTTTATCTGGCACTTCAGATAATGGAATTATATGACCTGTACCTGGTGCATAGATATCCGTTTCTTTTACCTCTTCCAACTGTACTGGCTCATCTGATGTATCTTCAGTCACAGTGGTTTCACTAGGTTTTGTGATATCTCCATTCATAATGCGTGCCATATCATGTTTAATTTGATCTGATTTAGGACCAAAAATCGCTTGCATATTATTTCCTACTTCAAGCACCCCTGAAGCACCAAGAGCTTTTAGTCCTTCAACGTCTACTTTAGACTTATCATTGACTTCAACACGTAAACGTGTAATACAAGCATCTAAATGCTTGATATTTTCTTTACCGCCCATTGCATCTAACACATCAAATGGTAATTTACTTGCAGATGTATTAGCTACAGAGGCTTGTTTATCTTCTCGACCTGGCGTTTTGAAGTTGAATTTAACAATTAAGAATCTAAATACTACATAATAAATAACAGCGTAAACTAATCCTACTGGAATCACTAACCACCATGGTGTTTTATTTGGAAGAATACCTAATAAAACAAAATCTATGAATCCTCCAGAGAATGTATATCCTAGATGTAAATGTAATAGATAAAGTGTTAAAAATGATAACCCATCAAGTACTGCATGAATAAAGAATAATAATGGTGCTACGAATAAGAATGAAAATTCTAACGGTTCAGTAATACCAGTTAAGAATGATGTTAAAGCTGCTGATAACATCAAACCTCCAACTACCTTTTTATTCTCAGGTTTAGCTGTTTGATAAATTGCTAATGCTGCTGCTGGTAATCCAAACATCATAACAGGAAATTCACCTTGCATGAATTTACCTGAAGTTAAATGAGCACCTTCACGTATTTGCTCAATAAAGATACGTTGATCTCCTCGAATAATTTCTCCAGCTGCATTTTTCCAAGAACCAAATTCAAACCAGAATGGCGCATGGAAAATATGATGTAAACCAAATGGAATAAGTAATCGTTTAATAAATCCAAATAAGAATACTGCCAATCCAGTATTAGATTCTAACAAACCTGTACTAAATGCATTTAATCCATTTTGAATGAATGGCCAAATCCAAGCCATTGGGAAAGCTAAAATAAACGATGTCGTTGCCATCATAATCGGCACAAAACGTTTACCCGCAAAGAACCCTAAATACGATGGTAAGGAAATATTATAAAATTTGTTATAACACCAAGCTGCTAGAGCCCCTATAATAATCCCACCAAACACTCCAGTTTGAAGTGTAGGTATGCCTAAAACATTTGCGAATCCTTTAGATGGGTCTTCCAATTGTGCTGGCGTAACATTTAAGAATGCTCCCATTGTTTTATTCATAATAATAAATCCGACAAAAGCTGCAATGGCTGCTACACCATCTCCACCTGCTAGTCCTATTGCTACACCGAGTGCAAAAATGATAGGTAAGTTATCAAAAATAATACCACCAGCACCTGTCATCATGTTAGCAATATTTTGAATTACTCCATTTTTAATAAATGGAAGATAATGCTGTAATGCTTCACCTTGAAAAGCTGTTCCAATTGCTAGTAATAATCCAGCTGCAGGCAAAATTGCCACAGGTAACATCAATGCTTTACCAATACGTTGCAATTGTCCAAATAGCTTTTTAAACATTTTGATTCAATCCTTTCAATATATCTTTTTTACGCATTAAAAAAGCATGACCAAATAAGCCCATCATTTATGACAAAAATAATGATAGCTTATCTGCTCATGCCTAATCAAATAGTAACACGCAGTTCTTTTTTAACAATTTAATTATACCTATAATATAAAGCGTTTTCAATATCTTTTTTACTAATATTTTACATTTTTTATAATTTAAATATTCATAAAAAAACACTGACAAAAGCATTACTTTCGTCAGTGTGTCGAATCTATTTCTTATAAGAAACGTTTAGCAGCTACAGAGATTGGTGGTACTTTATCAAAGTCAAATTCTTTATCTTCTGTGATAGATCTGTAAGCCCATTTACCATAACCATATGCTTCTTCGTTAACGATTTGACCTGGTAATGGCGCAGCATTTGGATCAACATGTACATCAACAACAGTTGGTACATTTTCATTTAACGCTGCTTCAACAATTTCATCAATACGGTTAGGGTCTTTTAATACATAACCTTTACCACCAGCAGCTTCAGCGAATTTAGCATGATCCATATCAGAGAAGTCAATGGCATATTCTAATTCACCAGCAGCTTGTTGTTCATATTTGATGAATGATAATTGTTTGTTATTTAATACGAAGACTGTCATTGGTAAATCGTATTGAACAGCAGTTGCGAAGTCTTGCATTACCATTTGGAATGCACCGTCACCAGTAATTGCAATTGCTTGACGACCTGGGTAAGCAATATTAGAAGCAAGGGCACCTGGAAGACCGCAACCCATTGTACCTAACCAAGCTGAGATAATAAATTTATTATTAACATTTAAGTCTAAGTAACGTGTACCCCAAACAGTTGAAGTACCAACATCGATTGAGTATACAGCGTCATCTTTACTGTAATCATTGATAGCTTTCATTAAACGTTCTGGACGAATTGGAGCACTTGTATTATTCATGTCTTTTTCCATCCATTTATCCCATACAGCTTTACGTTTTAACGTTTTGTCTAAGAATGAACGATGAGGTACTGGTTTGATTGCTTCAGTTAATTGATGGAATGCTAATTTAACGTCACCAACAATACCAACATTAATATCGAAACGTTCACCAATTACGTTTGGATTTGTGTCGATTTGAATCGCTTTAATATTTTTCTTAGGTAAGTAATTTGCATAAGGGAAGTTAGTACCAGCCATGATTAATAAATCAGCATCTTGAATAGTTTGATAAGACGTTTTTGTACCAATTTTACCTAAGTTACCCACACTGTATGGATGTGAATCAGGTAAAACAGTTTTAGCTGGTAATGTATGAATTACAGGGATTTTAGCTGCTTCAATGAAGTCTTGTAATTCAGTTGAAGCATTTTTTGCACCTACACCAACAAGCATAACTGGTTTTTTACTTTTGTTAATTAATTTGGCAGCTTTTTTAATGCTACGATAAGATGGTGTTGGTAACACTGGTCTAGACGTATCTACTGGACGATTTGTAGTGTCTTTAATTTTTTGAGTTAATAGATCATTTGGACAAATAATAACGGCTACACCATTTTTTTCATATGCAGTACGAATCGCTTCATTTGTAATTTCAAATAAGTCATCACCTTTTTGAACTTGGTGATGGAATACTGCTACGTCGTCAACCATTTTAGAAATGTTAGTTTCTTGGAAGAATTTTGTACCTAATAATGTACTATTCGTTTGACCTGTAATAATAAGTTGAGGTACACGGTCCATTTTAGCGTCATACATACCATTTAATAAGTGAACAATCCCAGGTCCACCAATACTTAAAGCTACACCGATTTTACCTGTTAACTTTGTATATGCTGCAGCTGATAAGCTTGCAACTTCTTCATGACGTACATGATAAAATTTGAAAGTATCTCTAACTGTTCTTAAATTATCTACTACTGCGTCAACTGAGTCACCTGGAATACCCCATAAGTGATCAATATCCCAAGCTTGTAATGCTTTAACTAATGCTTCATTTGCTTTAATCTTCGCCATTTGATTAAATAGCCCCTTTCCTAAATATACATTTTATTTCTGTATTCCCTTTAGTAAAACAACTTAATCATAATTGGAATAAGAATTGAACTAATAACTGCTGTTAAAATCATTCCAATTGAGCTAAATGCGCCAGATTCGATGTCGTGTTCTAACGCTTTTGCAGTTCCAAAAGCATGTGATGCATTTCCGTATGTTAAACCTCTCGCGATTGATGTTTTAAATTGACCAACCTTAAGTAGCATTGAACCCATCATACTACCTATCAATCCAGTAGTAATGATAAACAGTACTGTAATCGTATCTGTACCTCCAAGTTCTTGAGAAACTTCAATTCCTACAGCAGCTGTGATTGATCTAGGTAGTATAGTTACGATTGTTTCTTCTGAGTAACCTAATAACTTTAACGAACTAAACACTAACACAAAATTCAATATCACGCCAGCCATGACGCTTGAAAAAATGACCCCAATATTTTCTACAATCTTATCTTTATTTTTATAAAGTGGATAAGCAAGACATACAACAGTGGCATTTAATAGATGGTTAATCCATTGACCGCCAATCATGTAATCGTGATAGTTTTGACGTGTTAAAAGTAAAACAATAATTATTCCAAGTGAACCGATTAATGCTGGATTCAATAATGGGTTATTATATTTACGTTGTAATATTTGAGCAAGTTTATACATTACAACAGTTAATAATATCATTAAAACGCCTTTTAATATATCCATTTTTAATGATTTCCTTTCTTAGTATGAGGTTTTTTCTTAGACATTGTTTCAGCAATAAATCCAGAAACAAGTGCCACACAGCTTGTACCAATAATAATCAAGAGGAAGAAAATAATATAACTTGTAGTGATATTAGAAACAATATCCATAATTCCTACAACTGAAGGAATAAAGAAGAAGACCATTGTAGTTAATAAGAAGTCGGCTCCTTTAGAAACCCATTCAACACGAATAATTTTAAAATGTAATAAAATATAAAATAATATCATACCGATAATACTTCCTGCTAATGGTATATGTAGCCATTTTTGTAGCAGTGAACCTATAATACTAATCGCTACCACCAATACGATTTGAAGAATAATCTCTATAATATTTAATGCTTTTTTCAAAACGACTGACCTCCATAAATTTGTCGAATTTGTTACAGCGATTTTTTAGTCTATATTCAAAATTGTAATCTATATTGATAGATTATAAAAATATTGATTTTATATATAACTTATAGTTATTTTCTATGGAACCGTTTTAAAAATAAAAAAATAGTGAGAGAACCTACGTTAAGGTTTTTCACTATTTGTAAAAATGAACCGTTTACTTGTTTTCCAATCTCTCAGTCATAAATTTTATCCATTTAGAAGTTGCATAACTTAAAAGTTTATCTTTTTTCCAAATTGCTCCAAGTTCCCAGCTCATACCTGAGTCTTCAATTTTTATACTTTTAATCTCATCTTTTAACATCTTGGCAATATGTTCTGGTAAAATACTAACGCCTAATCGTGCTATGACTAAATACTCGATGAAATTCCATTGTGATACATTGGACACTGTATTTGGGATAAAACCAGCATTTTTTGCAGCAGCTATAATTTTATCATTAAGATAAAAGTCCTCATTGAATAATATAAAATCTTCATTTTTCAAATCAGCCATAGTCACAGATGAACGCTTAGCTAACTGATGTTCTTCACTCACTATAAGTCTTAAATCTTCACTATATAAAGACACATAATCAAATGTGTTCTCATCTATAGGAATGGTCGTAATGCCAATGTCTATTTGATCGTTAATCAAACGATTTTCAATCGATTTACCGCCACTTTCATTAAGACTATAAGTAACGTTTGGATATAATTTATGAAACTCCGCCAAAATATTAATAAATTGTTGCATATCCATCACCGCTGACATTCCAATATTAATATGACCTGTTTCTAAACCAAGCAAGCCATTAATTTCATTTGGAATATTATCATATAATGCTAAAATCTCTTCACATTTTTTATAAAACACTTTTCCTGCATCTGTAAGAACTAAATAACGCTTTTGTCGATCGAATAAAGGCATGTCTAATTCATTTTCAATATCTTTTATTGCTTTACTTATAGTTGGTTGAGCAATATATAAAGATTTAGAAGCATTTGTCATACCACCTTGATTCACAACTTCCATAAAATATTTCATATGCTTGATATCCAATTGCTCACCTTCTTAAAAAATTCTTTTTTTTATTATACATTATTTTTGTAAGAAAAATGTAAATTCATTCAATTTGAATTCATTCGATAACTTACTTAAATATGTATACTTTATGGAAAAATAATATTTATAAATAAATTATTTTTCATATAAACAAAACTATATTTTCAAATTACAAAAAATGTTATAATCAAAATCGGCTCAAGTGAATATGAGGTGATGAATTGAGCTTTTACGAATTTATGCAAAATTTTATAGGCGATGACACACCATTAGGTGAATTGGTAAATTGGATTAATCAAGATAACACTTTTCCTAAAGACGTGAAGAGCCAAAACGAAATATTGCTATATTTTCGAACAAATCCGTGTCTTGAAAACATACCGGTGACTAGTGTTAAAAGAGCATTAGCTGTTTTTAACCAATTCACAGATGTATGATTTCAATAAAATGTAGTTATACATTACATGGAAGTATCATCTCACTAAGGCGCCCTCGTGGCGTCTTTTTTTATGCAAAGATTTAGTTACAATGTATTACATATATTTCAGAAGTATTACAGTTATTTGTATAATTCATTTCTTATATTGTATTACAACTTTTTAAATAATAATATTATTTTAGACTTTAAATTATTTAATTTTTGAGGAGAACTTAATGAAAATTAAAACATTCATTTTACGTCTAATATTAGCTACGGCAATTATTTTTACTGGAACTTATACATATCAAAATGTTGAACATACACATACTTCTGAAGCAGCTGGCTATAACTATTATAATAAATATCAATGTACTTGGTGGGCATATCAACGTCGTGTTCAATTAGGTAAACCGGTTTCAAATCAATGGGGTAATGCCAAAAACTGGTACTATAGAGCTCAGCTTGCTGGTTATAGAACAGGACATAAGGCTAAACGCTATGCTATTATGCAATCAACTGCAGGATATTACGGTCATGTTGCCATCGTTGAACGTGTTTACAGTAATGGAAAGATTCTTGTTTCAGAATATAATTATAACCGTCCACTAGCCTACAGTACGCGTTATATTAGTGCATCTGCTGCGCGTAATTACAATTACATTTATTAATTGACACAACATAATAAGCCATGAAAGTTTAGTGATGGAATCTCTTTCATTTCTAAATTCTCATGGCTTATTTTTAAGATTGGCGTATTGATTTTAAAATGCGTTCAGCCGCTTCAGTATTCGCTTTAGGTTCTTGTTTGAGTTGCTCAGCAACTTTTGAAATTTCTTCACCTTTAGCGCCTACAACAATCGCTAATGATTTATATTGCAAACTCATATGTCCTTTTTGAATACCTTCTGAAACAAGGGCTCTACAAGCTGAAAAGTTCTGTGCTAAACCTACTGCAGCTACTACATGTCCTAATTCTCTAGCAGACTCAACGTTGAGTAAGTCTAAAGACGCTTTCGCAACTGGTAATACTTTCGTTCCTCCGCCAACAATGGCTAAAGTCATCGGTACTTCAATTGTGCCCACAAGACGTCCTCGGGCTTCATCATATTTCCACGTAGCAATACCTCTATACTGACCATCGCGTGCTGCATAAGCATGCGCACTTGCTTCAGCACCTCGTGTATCATTACCTGTAGCTAGAACAACGGCATGAATTCCATTCATGACTCCTTTGTTATGTGTTGCTGCCCGATGAATATCGACTTGTGCAAGCACTGACGCACGTTCCATTCTCTTAGCTACTTCTTCACCAGAATAATCGCCGCGATTTAAATCATTGATATCAATCTCACCTTCTACCCTTACAACAGAAGACGTTGCATGATTAGATAAGATACTCATTAATATCTCTTGATCTGTTAACTCATTTTTTAGATAGGCTGTCACTGCTTCTAAAATGGTATTAAGCATATTTGCACCCATCGCATCTTTAGTATCAACAAATACTTTAAGAGACAATAACTGTTCATTAGGAAATGCATCTATGTCAATACCACGATAACCACCTCCACGATGGATGATAGAAGGATAGGCTTCATCTGCAATACGTTTAATTTGGTTTTCTTGTTTTTGAATACGTTGTGTTAAGTCTTCTGTATCTTTAACATCATCAAATACGATTTGTCCGATCATCAAGCGTTCACTTTTTATCGTTTTAAATCCTCCAGTTTGGTTAACAAGTTTCGATCCATAACTCGCAGCAGCAACAACTGATGGCTCTTCAACCATCATAGGTACCACATATTCTTTCTCATCTACAATAATTTTAGGTAATAATCCAACTGGTAATGTGCCTTGGCCAATGACATTTTCGATGAGACTGTTTGCCACTTCCTCATCAATAACTGGATTGCTTAATAATGTTTGATAATTCGTTTTATCTAACCACCCGTAGTCTACTAATTGTTTTAATTTATCTTCTCTTGATAAATGACGAAAGTTTTTATCTAAACTTTTCATATTAATGTACTCCCTTTTCAATCATTAAAGCAATACCTAGTCCTCCGCCAATACAAGCTGTTGCGATACCTGTATGTTGATGTTCTTGTTCTAAAGCATTCACAAGTGTTGTAACAAGACGTGCACCACTTGCACCAATAGGATGTCCTAGCGCAATGGCACCACCATAAATATTTAAAATGTTATCAGGTATTTTTAAATGATCCTTAACAGGTATACTTTGAGCTGCAAATGCTTCAGTCATTTCTATAATATCAATATCATTAATGTGTTGATGTGTTTTTTCTAATAATTTTTCTACTGCATAAAAAGGTGCATACCCCATGTATTGTGGATCGCAACCTACTTCAGCGTAATCGCCTACTATGCCAAGAATTTCAAATCCATGTTCTTTTGCAAATGTTGCTTCCATTAAAATAAGGGCAGATGATCCATCATTAATACTTGAAGCATTACCACCAGTGACTGTTCCATTCTCTTTAAATATTGTTTTCAAAGTAGATAATTTTTCGACACTACTATTTGGTCTTATACCTTCATCAGAAGTCATCTCATTACCTTCAGCGTCTGTCATTTTTATAATTTCATTATCAAATTTACCTTCTTCAACTGCCTTTGCAGCTTTAGCATGAGAATGGTTAGCAAACTCGTCTTGCATTTCACGTGTTACATGATATTTTTCGGCTATATTTTCTGCTGTGACACCCATTGGAACATAGTGGAAAGCATCCGTTAATCCATCATGCATAAAACTTTCTACAGGATCTTCTCCGTCTTTTAAAATAAGTTTAGGTGCATTAGTCATACTTTCAACACCACCAACAGCAACGACTTTAGCTTCCCCTAACTGAATAAGTTGCTTCCCTAAAATAATTGCTTTCAGTCCTGAACCACATACTTCATTAATCGTCATCGCTGGAGTTGTATCAGGAATACCTGATTTAATAGCAATTTGTCGTGCAGAATTTTGTCCTATACCACTTTGTAAGACATTTCCGAAAATAACTTGTTCAATAAGAGCTGGATCGATATCAATTGATTCAATAGCTCCTTTTAAAGCTGTTGTACCTAGTTCAACAGCTGAATAATTTCTCAATTTCCCTTTATATCTGCCAATTGGCGTTCTTTTAGCACTTACAATAGCGATTTGTTTCATTCTTTATCTCCTTGCCTGTAGTATATATATAATTGTATTTTAGTAATTTATTTTGGTAAAATACAGAGTATTGTATTGTTAAAATTAGACTATTCGAAAGGATGACATGCCTGTGAATATAGGTATCGATAAAATCAATTTTTATGTCCCTAAATACTATGTAGACATGGCGAAGCTTGCAGAAGCTCGTCAAGTTGATCCAAACAAATTTTTAATTGGGATTGGACAAACACAAATGGCAGTAAGTCCAGTATCTCAAGATATTGTATCAATGGGAGCCAATGCTGCTAAAGATATTATAACAGAAGATGATAAAAAACATATTGGAATGGTTATCGTTGCTACTGAATCTGCTATCGACAACGCTAAAGCTGCAGCAGTTCAAATTCATCATTTATTAAATATCCAACCTTTTGCACGTTGTTTTGAAATGAAAGAAGCTTGCTATGCAGCTACACCTGCAATTCAACTTGCTAAAGATTATCTTGCAAACCGTCCTAACGAAAAAGTATTGGTCATTGCAAGTGATACAGCACGTTATGGTATCGAGTCAGGCGGTGAACCTACACAAGGTGCTGGTGCAGTGGCAATGTTAATTTCACATCAGCCCCGTATTTTACAATTAAACGATGATGCTGTTGCTTATACAGCAGATGTGTATGATTTCTGGAGACCGACTGGCCATAAATATCCACTTGTTGCAGGCGCGTTATCAAAAGACGCATATATTGAATCATTCCAAGAAAGTTGGAAAGAGTATGCACGTCGTGAAGATAAATCATTATCCGATTTTGAATCATTATGTTTCCACGTGCCTTTTACTAAAATGGGCAAAAAAGCATTAGATTCTATCATTAATGATACTGATGAAACGACTCAATCTCGATTAACGTCTGGTTATGAAGATGCTGTATACTATAATCGCTATGTAGGTAATATATATACTGGATCACTTTATTTAAGCTTAATTTCATTACTTGAAAACAGAACTTTAACTCCCGGTCAAACAATTGGATTATTTAGTTATGGTTCTGGGTCTGTGGGAGAATTTTTTAGCGCCACAGTAGTGGAAGGTTTTGAACAACACTTAGATAAAAAAGCACATCAAACTTTATTAAATGAGCGTCAAGAAGTATCTGTAAAAGAATACGAATCATTCTTCAGACGTTTTGATGATTTATCTTTCGATCATGAGATTGAAAACGTAGAAAACGATAAAAATATCTTTTATTTAGAAAACATTGAAGATGATATTAGATATTATCATTCTCCTGAATAATGTATATCACTCAGATATTAAAAAAGATGGGACGACGAACTCAAAATGAATTCGTCATCCCATCTCCCCAACACATTATAAACGCCTAAGACAACGAATTATGTCTTAGGCGCCTTTTATTTATGGTTTAGTTGTGTATAATGGTCGATATAATTGACTCATATTCACATTTTCAATTTCTAACAATTTAATTTTATTATCAATTGTTCCACCATATCCTGTTAAACTACCATCTTTTCCTACAACGCGATGACAAGGAATGATGATAGAAATTGGATTTTTTCCTACCGCTCCACCTACAGCTTGTGCAGACATTTTTGGTTTGTTTAATAATTGACCGATATGTTTGGCAATCGTTCCGTAAGTAGTAAGCTCTCCATATGGAATCGTATTAAGATAAGCCCATACTTCTTGTTGAAAAGGTGTACCATGAGGTTGTAAAGGAAAATCAATCTCTGGATTATTTCCTAAGAAATAGTCATCAAGCCATCGTTTTACTTTTTTAAAAATATATAATTCATGATTTGTAGGAAAACGTAAATGTGTGTATTGATATAAATATTCTAATTGCATCACTACTTCTCCGTCTGTAATGATTTCTAAATTACCTACTGGAGATTGATAAAGCATTGAATAAGACATATAGCTTCCTCCTTACTCTATTGTATTGTAATAAAAAATAAGAAGCGAGACTGAATTCATTTGAATTCCTCTTCTCGCTCCCATTAATCCATTCTGACACATTTATTAATAACTTTTTAATACTAAGTTTATTTTAATAACACAATAATTCTTAATTGAAGTTATATAATTCATAACCTTTATCTTTAGCATATTCTAATGCTAAAATTTCTAATATATTGATAAACGCTGGCTCATCTTTCACATTTACATATTGGAATTTTAATCCATAATCTTCAGCTGTGATTGATTTAATATCGTCTTCGCTTACACCTTTTTGTTGAGCTAAGCCTTTTTTAAATTTTGTTGTGCCTACACCAGATTTTAAGTTATATTGTCCCATTTTATTAAATAAGTCTTTCGTAATAGGTTGATAACCTGTTGAATATCCTCCAGTTTGACCTACAAATATTGGTGTTTTTTTATCAAAAATAACATATACACCAAATTTATCTTGAACTTTTTCACGATCTTGTTTACTAAATGATAAAGCATTATTTTTGTCATACTTAAATAATTTTTTAAGTTGCTTTTTATTATCTTCTTTAATTTGATCTAATCTTTTACTACCTTTCATATTATACCATCCTCCAGTATAGAGTATTTTTATCTTTTATCGAATTAACATTGAATCATTCTATAAATAATACTATTTTTCTATAATTTTTTAATTTTTATTTATAATTCTAATTAATTTCTTTAAATTTTGTATACCCTATTCATCCTAGTTAAAACTTTTCTATATTGTAAATTATTTAATGCTAAACATAAAAAATCATTTCTTTTATTAAATTATAATTTATTAGTTATTCTCTATTTATTTATAGATATTTCTATTCTATAATCATATATTATGTATCTCTATATAAATATTTTATAGTTTACATGTTAGGGGAGAAAGACATGAATGATAAAGATTTAAGAGTGATAAAGACTAAGAAAGCGTTAACGAGTAGTTTATATGCTTTACTAGAAATAGAACCCTTCTCTTCTATTACAGTTCATAAAATTTGTGAAAATGCTGGTATTCATCGTACTACATTTTATAAACACTTTTATGATAAATATGAACTACTCGTCTATTTACTTGAAGTCATTGGGAAAAATTACTTTGCAATTGATATTAAGGAACGTATTAATCGTCCGTTTCAAGTTTTGTCTAATTCATTAAATCGTGAAACATTGTCTAGAATCGAATACATGCAAGAAGAGGATAATGAATACAACAAAGTTAGAAATCAGTTTCTTATAGATATTATCAAAAATGATTTTTATGAAAATATGGATCGGATAGCACTTGAAGAAACCATTCCTAAAAGCTTAGTTTTCTATGTTTTTGGTTCAATTATAGATGGTTTTTTAGAGTGGCAAAAAAATGAGGAGACAACACTTAAACCTAAAGAAATGGATGAAATTTTTCATAAATTAGTTAATATTAAAACGATTAATTAATGATCAAACAATCGTTATATCGTTTTAGTAAATAAAACCCGTCGAATTAATTCAACGGGTTTTATTTATTATTAATTATTGTTTTTTATATGATTTAATTTTAATTCATTTAACTCGCTAGATGCATTAATATCACAACTACAATCTGTATCACAACCACCACATTTTCCTTGAGTAGAGCGATTAAAGAATTTATATAATGTATACGCAGCGTAACCAAAAATAGCAACAAAAATGATTACGTTTATTAATAAAGTCATTGTCATTGTCATCATCCTTATATAAATAGTTTTGTTATTTGATAAAATGCAAATGTTAATATATACGCTGTAAAAATTGGATAAATTAATGCTGTAAGTGTCCATTTCCATGATGTTGTTTCTTTACGAATTGTTGCAACAGTTGAAATACATGGCACATATAATAATATAAAAATCATAAAGGCATAGGCAGATAAAGGTGTGAACTGTTGTTGAATGACATTCACTAAACCACCTTCACTAGAAGAATACAGGATAGCCATAGAACTTACAATGACTTCTTTGGCTAAGAATCCTGGAATTAACGTAGCGCCTGCTTGCCAACTACCAAATCCTAATGGAGCAATTAGATGTCCAAAGAATTCTCCAATACTATGCATGAAGCTTTCATCAATCTGTACATTCACCCCATGAGGACCGATGTAACTCAATGCCCAGATGACTACAGAACCACCAAAAATAAATGTACCTGCTTTTTTAACAAATCCTTTTGCTTTTTCCCAAGTACTTCTCCATAACGTTTTAACTGATGGCACTCTATATGTAGGTAGTTCTACAATAAATACGGAATTCTCACTTTTAAGAATAAACTTGTTAAGTAATGTACTTACAATTAATGCCACTACAATTCCTAATACATATAAACTTAGCACTACAAGAGATTGATACTTTTCAAAAAATACTCCTACAAAAATAGCATATACTGGCAATCGTGCCGAACATGACATGAAAGGTGCAATTAAAATAGTGATGAGTCTTTCTTTTTCATTTTCAATACTCCGTGTTGCCATAATACTAGGTACATTACAACCAAATCCAATAATCATTGGAATAAATGATTTACCACTTAATCCTATTGATTCCATTGTTCTATCCATTAAAACTGCAATTCGTGCCATATATCCTGAATCTTCTAAAAGTGAAATAAAGAAGAATAATACAATAATTTGTGGCACAAATACTAAGACTGAACCTACTCCAGCTACAATACCATCTGTAATCAAATTCTGTAGAAATGGCGCAACATGTATATAATGCATGCCTGCCTTTAACCAGTCTGTGAGCGGTCCGCTAAAGAAAGCATCGAGCTGATCTGATAATGGTGTTCCTATCCAAGTAAAGGACGTTTGAAAAATCAGCCACATAATGACTAGAAATATTGGAATACCTAAGTATCTATTCATTATTATTTTATCGAGTTTTTCAGTTAAAAATTGCTGTTCTTCATTCGGATATTCAACGACACCATCTAATAGACGATCAATGTATTGATTTCGAATTATTTCGATATGCTGTCGTATTGATATATCTAAGTGTTGACTTAACTTCTCTTTAATAGGTTCAATTTGTTCGGAAATGACTGAAGGTAGTTCTCGTTCAATTTCCGGATTGTCTAATAAATACTGAATTGCTATAAAGCGTAAACGTTTTGAAGGATATTCTGTATGTGCTTGAATGATAGAAGTCATTTGCTTAATCGCATCTTCAGTTTCTTTACCATAACTGATTTTGAAGTTACGTTTTTCTTTTGGATTTAAAAAAGACAATGCATTTAGCAATTCCTCCGTACCTTTTCCTTTACGAGCAACAATGGGAAATACAGGTACTTTCAGTTTTCTCATTAGACCTTCATATTTAATTTTAATACCTCTTTGCGTTGCCACATCTACCATATTTAATCCAATGATAATAGGTTCATTTAATTCCATTAATTGTATTGTAAGTTGAAGGTTTCTCTTTAATTGACTGGCATCAATAATGTTAATCATACCTGTAAATGTATTTGTCATCAGATAGTCTGTGACGACTGTTTCATCTTTAGAAATAGGTGATAAATCATAAATACCCGGTAAATCGATTAAATTGCCAATATCTTTCTTTAATTGTCCAACTTTCTTTTCAACTGTAACGCCACTCCAGTTTCCAATGTATTCATACGAACCGGTTAGTGCATTAAACAATGATGTCTTTCCTACATTTGGATTACCTAATATACAGAAGCTTTCGTGCATAGGCTTACTCCTCTAACATAATTAAACGTGCATCACGTTGACGAATGCTTACACATTGGCCATTAATTTCAACAACACTTGGTCCATTTAACAAGCACTTTTGTTTAATACTGATTTTACTACCTACATTTAAGCCAAAGGCACCTAAACGATATAGCATATTTTTATTTTGAATATCAATTTGTTTAACTACATACTTTTTATCTTTTGATGCAGTGCTTACATTTATCATTCCAGTCACACTTTCTATTTGTAATTAATAATCATTCTCAACACTTAAATGATAACCTTTTTCACTTACTTTTACAATCATTTATTTATTCATTTTTCATAAATTTTATATACGATTCATACATTGTTTAGCGTATTTATTTTCTTATTTAGAATATAAAAAAAGCTATGGAAAATCGAACGAATTCGACTTTCCACAGCACCTACCACTTAGTTATGTTAGAACATCTCTGATACGACTTTTTGTTCTAAGAAGTTTAATAAATAGTCAGGACTGCCTGTTTTAGCGTCTGTACCTGACATTTTGAAACCACCAAATGGGTGGTAACCTACAACAGCTGCAGTACATCCACGATTTAGATATAAGTTACCTACATCAAATTCATTTACAGCTTGAATCCAATGTTCACGATTGTTTGTGATGACCGCTCCTGTTAAGCCATAATCTGTATCATTTGTAATATCAATGGCTTCATTAAAGTTATCGAATTTGGTGAAGCCAACTACAGGGCCAAAGATTTCTTCTTGCATCACTTGATCAGAAGATGTTAATCCTGAAATGATTGTTGGATGGATAAAGTAACCTGTTGAATCATCCACTTCTCCACCAATTTCAATTTTTCCTTCTTTACTACCAATTTCAATATATTTTTTAATTTTATCGAATTGTTTTTTATTAATAACAGGACCCATAAATGTATTATTGACAGTATTACCTATTGTTAAATCTTTTGTTAACTCAATTGCTTTTTCTAAGACTTCATCATAAACAGCACTATGCACAATGGCACGTGAACATGCTGAACACTTTTGACCGGAGAATCCGAACGCTGACGTTACAATAGAGTGTGCAGCTAAGTCTGTATCTACACCTTCATCTACTACAATCGCGTCTTTACCACCCATTTCAGCAATCACACGTTTTAAGAAAGTTTGACCTTCTTGCACAACTGCACTACGCTCGTAAATGCGTGTTCCTGTTGCACGAGACCCTGTGAATGTCACAAAATGTGTATGCACAGAATCAACTAAGTAGTCACCAATGTCTTTAGGATCACCAGGCACAAAGTTTACCACACCTTTAGGTAAGCCTGCTTCTTCTAAAATTTCAATCAGTTTATATGCAGTAAGCACTGTGTCTTCAGCAGGTTTCAATAACACTGTATTACCTGCAACCACTGGTGCTAATGTTGTACCTGCCATAATTGCAAATGGGAAGTTCCAGGGTGGAATGGTTACACCTGTACCAATCGGTTTATAGAAATATTGATTGTGTTCACCTTCACGATCTAAGACCGGTTTACCATCTGCAAGTTCCATCATTGAACGAGCATAATATTCTATAAAGTCAATACCTTCAGCCGCATCTCCAACTGCTTCATCCCAAGGTTTACCCGCTTCATACACCATGACTGCTGCAATTTCTTCTTTACGACGACGAATTATTGCTGCGACACGAAGCATTAATTCAGCACGATCTTTGTGTGACCATTTACGCCATGCGTCATAAGCTTTGTTTGAAGATTCAAATGCGTTATCTACATCGTCTTTTGTCGCTTTTGACACTTTAGCTACTAATTCAGATATATTCGCTGGATTAATTGAATCGAATGTATCATCTTTAATGATATGTTCACCATCAATGACAATAGGAAGCGTTTTACCTAAACTATGTTTTACTTTTTCTAACGTTTTTTGAAATCTTTCAACATTTTCTTGTACAGAAAAATCAATACCAGGTTCATTTTTGAAAGGTACTACCATACTTCATTACCCCCTATATGTTTTTAAGTATTTAAATTCATTCTCTAACCCTTTGTTTCTTAATCATGATATTTTCTATCATTAACTTCATTTTACTATGCTTACTCCTTCATTTGCAACCGCTTACAAAATTGTTTGTTTGACCTTTTATTCAAATACTAATGTAGCCCTATCAATACACTCTATTATATAAATAATTTATAATTTAAATAAAATAAAGTATAATAATCACAACACAATTAACCGACATCTAGAAAAGGAAGTATATATATGAAAGCACTTATCACTGGTGGAGCAGGCTTTATTGGCTCCCATGTAGCAGAATATTTTATGAAACATGACACAGAAGTACATGTTATTGACAATTTAAGTTCCGGTTTTTTAAAGAATATACCTTTTGTGAACAATGAACATATTTATATTAAAGACATCACCGATTTTGAATTTGTAACACAGTTAATACAAAAAGAACAATTTGATTTTGTCATTCATTTAGCTGCTATGGTGAGTGTAGTAGAAACTATCGAAAAGCCAGAATTATCCAATCGTATTAATATAGATGCTACTGTCAATATATTAGAAGCAATTCGAACATATAATCCAAATATTAAAAAAGTCATATTTGCTTCTTCTGCAGCTATTTATGGTCATCTACCCGATTTACCTAAATCCGTAGAACAATCTAAACCATTTCCATTATCTCCATATGCTATTCAAAAGTACGCTGGAGAACAATATGCTAAGATTTATAATCATTTATATCAAATTCCTTGTACTTGTCTAAGGTTCTTTAATATTTACGGTCCTAGACAAAATCCAACATCTGATTATTCAGGAGTCATTTCTATTATGAATACTAAGTTTTTAAATCATTCAACCTTTACATTTTATGGAGATGGTGAACAAACACGTGATTTTGTTTATATCGATGATTTAATCAATGCTATATCAATTGTTCTTAATACTACTCTAACGGATGGTTTTATCTATAATGTAGGCACAGGAACACAAACAAATTTGAAAGCTGTTTTTAAATCGTTTGAAAATGGCTTTGATTATCATATACCTTATCAATTTGAAGCTCCACGTCTTGGAGATATTAAACATTCTTGTGCTGACATTACCCCACTTAAATCATTAGGTTACAAACCTAAATATAGTATTGAAGAAGGTATTACAGCTTATTTGACTTATAATAAACATAACAACATCACTATTTAATAGAAAAACGGTTAGCTTTTATTAATATGCTAACCGTTTTTTACTATTTGAGTAGTTTATAAAATTCTTTAAGTGCTAATTGATTATATTCTTGTGCGTTAAACACTTCATATTGAGATGGTTGTTTTTGAATACACTGTTCTAATGCGACGGT
Source organism: Staphylococcus sp. HMSC14C01 (assembly GCF_001808085.1). Classification (NCBI taxonomy): domain Bacteria; kingdom Bacillati; phylum Bacillota; class Bacilli; order Caryophanales; family Staphylococcaceae; genus Staphylococcus; species Staphylococcus sp. HMSC14C01. The sequence goes on along the minus strand of NZ_KV792011.1, from coordinate 93,197 downwards.
GATATCATCAACATCATGACTCACAAGAGTACCATATTTACCATTACCGAGTACATAGCGGTTTGCTATAATATCTGACGCGATAATATTAACTTTTAAAGTTAATGCTTCAAGTAATACCATTGATTGTCCTTCATAATGAGACGTTAAGCAGAAGACGTCTGCTTGTTTCATGATATAGTATGGATTCTTCCTTTGACCTAATAAAAAGACATGTTTTTCTAATTTCAACCTTTTTATTTGTTGTTCTAATTGAACACGGATAGGACCTTCCCCCATAATATATAACTTTGTATGCGGATGACTGACATGTACTTTACTAAATGCATCAATAAGTAAGTCGAAGCCTTTTTCAGGTGATAATCGTCCTGCAGTTACAATTTTGAAATCGTCTTCCTTAAATGGTACTGAACTTATATCTCCATTATTGATGCGTACGAGTACGGATTGGTGTTGTTTTTCAAATTTTTCAGAGTCATCTAATTTTAATTGATTGATTTTATTCAAATTAATCGTATTTCTGGAAGTGACAAATTTCTTATTCAATGATTTATCATTCATCTTCTGTTTATTTTGATCTTTAGAAGCATCGGATACACATACTAATTGATCAAATTGACTATACAGCGAGAGTACACCTTTTAAATTTTGATAATGTATTTTAACACCGTTAACTTTTCTTTTCATATCTGCTTTAATATCACTATGTAAATAAATCAATTTACGTTTTACTTTTGTTGCTAAAATTAAATTAGCCCAAAACATAGAATACCCACTAAAATCAATCGCATAGTCGAATTGGCTATGATCTAATACTTTTCGCATTTCTCTTTCGTATACTTTCTTCGGATATATCAAATGCTCTAACGTACTTTTTAATCCTCTCTGTCTTACGAAATCGATCCTATACGTTTCTTTCAATGATGCTGCTAATGGAGGTACTCTCAAAATAATTCTAACGTTCTTATTAATACTATTTAAGTTATTTAAAACTTCAAGATTTTTACTTTTATTAGTAAACAATGTAATGTCATATGTTTCATAATCGACATTTTCTAATAAATTAATGATAGACGTTGTAATACCATTATTTTTCATACCACCAGGATAAATTAACACTCTTTTCTTAGCACAGATCTTACGTTTAGGACGCTTACGTTTACCCTCAAATAGTATGTTAATAAGTGTTTCAGTAACAGTTCCATCATCTAGATAGGTATATTGATTTTTAAAATATTGATATTTTTTCTTCACTGAATCTTCATCATATACTTTTTGCTTAATCGCTGTAATCACATCTTCAATATGATGAGCGACAGGACCAGGTAGGTCACGATTAGCAATATACATACCTCGTGATGATTGATATTCATCCAAATCTGGAGTATAGAAGACAATCGGTTTATTGGTTACTAAATAGTCAAAGAAGATACTTGAATAATCTGTAATCATTAAATCAACGATCGCTAATATTTCATTGGTATCAAAATAATCAGGAATTAAATAAGGTTTTAAACGTTTTATTTTAAGCGCGTCTTTATATAAATAAGGATGTACTTTGACTAATACTTGATAATCTAGATGATGTTTAAGTTTTTCAACTTCTTCAACGATATGATTTAAACTTGCCTCTGGTGCATTGACATCCTCGCCTCTCCAAGTTGGACAATACAATAAAATACTTTGTTCTTTACTAATATGAAGATAATGATTCAACTCGCTAATCATGTCTTTTCGATTTGAATTTAAAGTTAAATCGATTCTAGGATATCCAATTTCCAAAAATTCTCCACCATAAATATTTTCAAGTCTAAAGGCTCGTTTAAAAATCGTCGTCGTATGGTGATTAGGACTAATTAAGTAATCGCTGCTTAAAAAGTTTTTAATAATATTTTGAGAACCATATAGACTATTTTCAATGTCTAATCCCATATATTTTAAAGGTGTCCCATGCCATGTATTGATATAGATTTGCTTTGGCTTTTTAATGAAATAGGATGGAAAAGTAGAATTATTAATTAAATACTTACTCTCCGTTAATGCTTTCAAATATTCTCTTGATTCTTTAATAACAAACTCTACATTTTTATAGTGCTTAAATCTTGCTTTATAAAATAGCAATGTTTCGTTATGATCTACTACCCATATGTGTTTATATTTACGATAACGAGGTTGCTGAATTAAACTTTTAAATATTGCATATGGACTATCTGTGATACTTTTTCCATCTCTCACTTGATATAATATCTGATATTCCTTAACATTATTCTTTTTATAATATTTAGCGTAAGTCATTACTTTACTTGTATAAGCAGATTTATTTTTTCTTCGTATTGGCGTAAATAAAAAATTCGATTTACGTCTTAATTGATTTGTAAGACATGTCTTAAGTGTCATATTCATTATCCTTTCTAAGTTGCTTTTATTTCTCTTAAGTTGTTTCATTAAAATGAATTGAACGATTTCAATGATGCACATATAGTAATACACATATTCAGCACTCTACAATTATATCATTTAATTATATTATATAATAAATATTTAATTTCAATACACATTGTTATTTTATATAAAAAATCAACCTTTAAGTATACGTGTTCCTACTTAAAGGTTGGTTACTATATTATTCAAAGTGATTAGGCATATTTATTGTTTCATTTTGGTCAATCGTTCTTATCACTTTTGCTGGCACTCCAGCAGCTAAACTATTCGGTGGAATATCGTTTGTTACAACACTACCTGCTGCAATAACTGAGCCATCACCAATTGAAACGCCTGGCGTAACTGTCACACTCGCACCAAACCAAATATTACTTCCTATATGAATAGGTTTTGCCAATTCCCATCCTTTATTACGATCTTGATAATTAAGTGGATGATGTGCTGTATATAGTCCACATGATGGTCCTATAAAGACGTTATCGCCAATCGTAATGCCACCACCATCCATTAAATAACTATTGCTATTGATAAACACGTTTTCTCCAACTTTTATATTCCAACCATAATCTGTGTCAAATGGACTGCTGATTGAAAGTTGTTTCGCTTCATAACCAAGTAATTCTTTTAAAATCGCTTGTCGTTTTTCTCTATCACTAGGTCGCGTATGATTATATTCAAAGCATAAGTCTTTAGCACGCTGTCTGTCCATTCCTAATTCCTTATCAAAATTAGCATCATACCATTCGTGTGCTAACATTTTTTCTTTTTCAGTCATTATCTTTTCCTCTTTTCTTTTTATAAATATAAAAAGTATTCTCCCTACGCTATACGTAGACAGAATACTTTATTATCTTCATAAGTACTACATACTAAGACGTAATATAGTCACCGCCATTAACATGGATAATTTGACCTGTAATATAAGAACTATCTGCATAACTTGCTAAGAATACATAAGCTGGCGCAAGTTCAGCAGGTTGACCACGTCGACCCATTGGTGTATCTCCACCTTGATTTTCTACCTTATCTTCATCAAATGTTGATGGAATTAATGGAGTATAAATTGGACCTGGCGCTACACCATTAACACGAATTCCTTTTTCCATCAATGATGTTGCAATAGAACGTGTGAACGACACAATAGCACCTTTCGTTGCTGAGTAATCAATAAGATGACCAGAACCACGATAAGCCGTTACACTTGTTGTATTAACAATTGCATCACCTTTACTTAAATGAGGTACTGCAGCTTGTGTTAAGAAAAACATCCCAAAAATATTTGTTTTAAATGTTTCATTGAAATGTTCTGGTTTAATATCTAAAAAGTCTTCATTAGGAAATTGCACGCCGCCATTATTTACTAATATATTGAGACCACCAAAATCGTTAACAACATTTTCAATAAGTTCTTTTGATTGATCAGCATCTTTTAAATCATGAGAATATGCTTTTGCTTTAACGCCGATTTCTTTTAAACGATTGACAGTATCTTCAGCATCTTCATGTTCATTATAATAACCAATAGCTACATCAGCGCCTTCTTTGGCATATAAAATCGCTACTGAACGACCAATACCGGAGTCACCACCAGTAATTAATGCGACTTTTCCTTTTAGTTTACCGCCTGCTTTGTATTCTTCCATTTCAGCAATAGGTCTAGGATCCATGTCTTTTTCAGAACCTGGTTGTTTTTCTTGTGTATAACCTTTAATTTTTTTATGAAAATCTAATAAGTCCATACATCTTCACTCCTTCTTTATTTACTTAACCGTTCCCATTTCTTTAATTTTTAAAACAAAATGATTACACTTACTACTTTTGAATGATATAAAGTCCATACTACAGATGCATGAAATTTTAACATAGAATCTTTATAATATAATTAATCTAAAAATGACTCATATAGAGATAAAAAAGGAGTGTTACAATATGAAAGGCATTCTAAAGGGTATCATTACTATTCTTATCATTTTAGGGCTTGTAAAAACAGTTCAAGATCATGATTTAATGAATGAAGCTAACCAATACTATAATGAAGCTAAAAGTGGTGAACTTATACAATCTATCACTCACCCAAATTTCAATAATTTTAAAGATTTAGATTTAAGTCATTTTAAACCATCTGATTTCTTTTAATATTCATAGCTATCATGAATAAAAGAACAATGTACTCATTTTATTTAGAGTAACGTTGTTCTTTTTTTATTAAGCAAGGTCATTGACTAATATACCCTAAGGGGGTATATTGAAGATGGTAGGAGGACAAAAATATGACTCAAAATCATCAAATTACCTTGAATATCATTGGTATGACATGTGCCGCTTGTTCTAATCGTATTGAAAAACGATTGAATAAAATAGATGGCGTTCATGCTCAAGTGAATCTGGCAACTGAAAAAGCAACCATTGATTATCCTAATGATCAATATGAAGTAAGCGATTTTATTGAAACGATCCAAAAATTAGGATATGACGTTGAAACAGATAAAAGTGAACTAGACGTTATAGGTATGACGTGTGCCGCTTGTTCTAATCGTATTGAAAAAGTATTAAATAAAACAACAGGCGTTAAGCAAGCAACAGTCAATCTAACCACAGAACAAGCAACGATCGATTATTATCCAGGTCAAACTGATGTTGATACGCTCATTGGACGAATACAACATCTCGGCTATGATGCTAAACCTAAACAATCAAAAAAAGAACAAGCTTCTCGTAAAGTTCAAGAATTAAAAAGAAAACGTAATAAACTCATTATTTCAGCAATATTAGCTTTTCCATTACTTTTAACTATGCTTGTTCATTTATTTAATATACCGTTACCTGAAATATTTATGAACCCTTGGTTTCAATTTATCTTAGCCACTCCCATTCAATTTATTATAGGATGGCAATTTTATGTTGGCGCATACAAGAATTTACGTAATGGTGGTGCCAATATGGATGTTCTTGTAGCACTTGGTACTAGTGCAGCTTATTTCTATAGTATTTACGAAATGAGTAAATGGTTATTAGATTCAAACACACAGCCCCACCTTTATTTTGAAACCAGTGCTGTTTTAATCACTTTAATTTTATTTGGCAAGTATTTAGAAGCACGTGCAAAATCACAAACAACACATGCTTTAAATCAATTATTAAATTTACAAGCCAAAGAAGCACGTCTTATTAAAGATGATGGAACAGAAACAATGGTTCCGCTTCAAAATGTTCAAGTTGGAGACACATTACTTGTTAAACCAGGAGAAAAAATCCCAGTAGATGCGAAAGTCATTAAAGGGACAACAACAGTAGATGAATCTATGCTAACTGGAGAATCCATGCCTATAGATAAAACCGTTGATAATGAAGTGATTGGTGCAACACTAAATAAAAATGGTGTCATTACCGTTCAAGCAACAAAAGTAGGTCAAGATACTGCTTTATCTAATATTATTAAAGTAGTTGAAGAAGCGCAAAGTTCAAAGGCACCTATTCAACGTTTAGCAGATATAATTTCTGGCTATTTCGTACCTATTGTTATTGGTATTGCCGTACTCACTTTTATCATATGGATTATCTTCGTTCATCCTGGTCAATTTGAAGATGCACTCGTTGCCATGATCTCTGTATTAGTCATTGCTTGTCCATGCGCATTAGGACTTGCAACGCCAACTTCTATAATGGTTGGTACAGGACGTGCAGCAGAAGAAGGTATCTTGTTTAAAGGTGGCGAATATGTAGAACGTACTCATCAAATTGATACAGTTGTATTTGATAAAACGGGTACATTGACACATGGTACACCAGAAGTGACTTACTTTAAAGGTGATGATACTTTATTACAATATGTAGCTTCTGCTGAAAATAATTCTGAACATCCCTTGGCAACCGCGATTGTTAAGTACGCTAAAACAAAACAGCTTACTTTAACAAATATAGAGCACTATGAAACATTACCAGGTCATGGTATTAAAGCTACAATCAATAATAAGACATTATTCATAGGCAACCGATCATTAATGTCAAATCATCATATTGATACAGCATCTTTATTAGATGAAATTACCCAAATTGAACAAAAAGGACAAACTGTCATGTTGATTGCATATGATCAGATATTACGTGGTTATATCGCTGTAGCAGACACTGTTAAATCTGAAGCCAAAGTTGCAGTTCAAGAACTAAAAGACATGGATTTACGTACGGTAATGATTACAGGTGATAACCACTCTACAGCTCAAGCTATTGCAAATGAAGTTGGTATTGATCATGTTATCGCCAACGTTCTTCCGGAAGATAAAGCTAAACATGTTGCTCATTTTCAAGATAAAGGTGAAAACGTTGCGATGGTTGGCGATGGTATTAATGATGCACCTGCTTTAGTTCAAGCAGATATTGGTATTGCCATGGGAACAGGTACTGAAGTCGCAATTGAAGCAGCTGATATTACTATCTTAGGTGGAGACATTGCCTTAGTACCTAAAGCTATTCACGCAAGTCATAAAACGATTCGAAATATTAAACAGAATCTTTTTTGGGCGTTCGGTTATAATGCTGCTGGTATTCCTATTGCTGCTATGGGCTTACTCGCTCCATGGATTGCTGGTGCAGCGATGGCATTAAGTTCTGTAAGCGTTGTAACTAATGCATTACGTCTAAAACGAATGAAATTATAAATGAATTTTAAACTTTATACTTTCATAAAAATTTAAAAAGCGTAAAATATGGGTATAGTCATTATGAAGTACTCGGAGGTGACAATCAATGATTAATAAAGTCATTAAAGTAGATGGTATGAGTTGTGAACATTGTAAAAATACAATCGAATCAGCATTAGCTAAAATTAATGGTGTCAGAACTGCTGAAGTAGACCTTGATAAAAACGAAGTTCGTGTAGATTATAATGATGAACTTGTTTCAACAAAAGACTTACATGACGCTATTGAAGATCAAGGCTATGATATTAAAGAATAATAAAAAAGTTGGAGGTAATACTCCAACTTTTTTTATTTTAATTTACCCTTAGTTTAGTCGTACCACTAGTTAAAACATCCATAGTTGCATCAAGTGCATCTACTATGAGATTTTTGACAGCTGCTTCTGTATAGAAAGCAATATGTGGTGTTAAAATAATATCTTCTCTTTTGATAAGTTGCTTTAACAGTACATCATCTATCTCTTTTCCACGATAATCACCTGGGAATAATCCTCTTTCATATTCATATGTATCTAATGCAGCCCCTTTAATTCGACCACTATCTATAACAGAAAGTAAAGCTTGTGTATCTACAATTGATCCCCTTGCCGCATTCACAAATACGGCACCTTTTTTAAAATTTGAAAAAACAACGTCATTAAACAAATGATGATTATATTTCGTAGCTGGAATATGCACGGTAACAATATCAGCTTCTTTAATTGCTTCTTCTAATGTATCTTTATAATCAACGAATTTTGCTAAAGCGTTATTTGGAAATGGATCATAAGCAACAACCTTGCTGTTATAACCTTTTCCAAAAATTTCTGCCACAATCGAACCTATGCGTCCAGTACCAATTACTGCCACAGTTAAGTCTCGGATAGATTGTGATAATATAGAAGGTTCCCAACGAAAGTCATAATTATGCACTTTATGTTGAATACGTTTTTGATACCTTACAATATTGATGGCTTGTGTAACAGCAAATTCAGCAATTGAACTTGGAGAATACGAGGGTACATTTGAGATAATTATGTCGTACTTAGTAGCTAAATCTAAGTCATACGTATCAAATCCTGCACTACGTTGTGCAATTTGCTTAATTCCATATTGTTTCAATTTCGCAAAAATCTCTTCTGTAATTGGATGTTGTTGAGATAACGATAGACCATCAAATCCTTTTACAGTATCAACTGTTGTCTCTGTTAACATTTCTTTGGTTAAATCAACATCAACATTGTTTTGTTTCGCCCACTCGTTAATATATGGTATATCTTCATCTCTTACACTCATAATTTTAATTTTGGTCATATATTGATCCTCTTCCTTCATAATTTTTTAACTATGCTTTGCTTTATACATATCAGCTAGGTCAATTAACCTACTAGCTGCTTCTTCTAACCATTTATCATCTAATGCAAGTGAGATACGCACGTAATGTTTTCCATTTTCACCAAATGGTATACCTGGAGCAACTAAAATAGATTTCTCTTTTAATAAATATTGTTCAAAGGTTTCACTATCATAACCTGGAGGTGTACGTAACCATGAATAGATACCGCCTTTAGAATGCACAAATGGTAGATGGGCTTCACTTAATTTTGCTTCAAACTTATCTCGACGCCGTTTAAATGTTTCATTCTGTTCTTCTAAAAATTCATCATAATGATTAAGTGCATACGTCGCTGCATCTTGTAACGCACCAAACATTCCAGCATTTGTATGCGTTTGATATTTCTTTAATGCTTGAATCATGTCTTTATTTCCTACTGCAAAACCCACTCGGAAACCTGACATATTATATCCTTTTGAAAGTGAGAAAATTTCAATAGCGACATCTTTACCGTGTTCTGAAGCAAGTATGCTTGGATTTTTAGCATCAAAGCCAAAAGCACTATAAGCAAAGTCGTGCACAATTTTTGTATTTGTACCTTTGAATCGTTCAATTGCTTCATCAAATACTTCTTTTGTAGCCGTTGATCCTGTTGGATTATTGGGATATGTTAAATAAACAAGCGTTGTGTTGTCTAGTACTCTCTTATCTACATTATCCCAATTTGGCAAATAATCTGGAGGATCTAAATTTAATGGAACCGGATTGGCATCTGCGAGCATCACTCCTGCTAAATAATCTGTATATCCAGGATCCGGAAGTAGCACATTTTCTCCAGGATTAACAACACATGTAGGTAAAGCTACTAGTCCATTTTTTGTACCATATAAAATACATACTTCATCTTCTTTATCTAATGTCACATTGTACTGACGTTGGTAAAAATTAACAATGGCCTCTTTAAATGATTCTTTACCATGAAAGGCACCATATTTTTGATTTTCAGGAATCCGAATCGCTTCAGAAAAATGCTCAATAATACCTTCTGGTGTTTCACCATCGGGAATGCCTACTGCCATATTAATAAGTGGTAAAGGGCCATGTTCTACTTTACGTCCCATCGTTTTTCCAAAATAGCTATCAGGAATGGCTGCTAATCTTTTTGAAATAACCATGTTATTCCTCCTTAAATAAAAAGCTATATACCACTTTTGTGTGGCATATAGCTTCATGAGATATATGTCACTTATCTTTGAGGTTATTTATTATCCTCTTGGAGTTAGCACAGTACTTTATATTTATGAAGCCTGTTGCTGAAGTTTCATTGGGCCAAATCCCTTCACTTCTCTCGATAAGTTCTTACGTATTAAGTCTTATTTTAACATTACACTGATAATTGTCAATTTTCAGATTTATTTATTCTATTTCATATTTTTTATATCTTCTAACATAGCCTCTGCTGTTATTTTAGCACTTGTTAATACAATGGGTACGTCTCCGTCTGGATATATGCTTGCTTTACGCCTGAAAAATATAAATCTATATAATTACAGGACAGATAATAATTATTTTGTGTCTCAGTAAATTCACTAATAAAGTATTTAATATATCATTTATTTTAATATAGGCAGACGTTCTCACAAAAATAATAACTGACAGTATAGAAAACCAATGAACTAGTTCAATACATCACATTACGATAGTCATCTTATAAATAAACATCTTCTTTAGTTAAATTTTTTTATCCATTCATCGTTTAGAATATACATGACATTATTTAATAAAAAAGAAGTGGGATAGAATTCACTTTGAATTCGTCGTCCCACTTCAGCAAAAAAGACTAAAGTTGAAAAAGCTTAAACAAGCACATTTTCAATTCAGTCATCAATTGTCAATATATTAAAAATACCTGAGACATTTAATAATGTCCCAGGCTTTATTTCAATAACTCGATATCCTATCCAGTTATCTACTTAAATCTTACCACCAACCGTTAGCATTACGGAAAGCAATTGCTGCATCCCATGAACCGTAACGTGATTTAGCATAGTTAGCCATACCTTGAGTTTGTGATGCTACTGAACCAGTACCCCATGATTGATTAGTTTGGCCTAAACCATGGTATTGACCATTAGAAGCATTTGGGTTACCGCTTGATTCTGGCATTACGATAGCGTTCCAAGCAGCTTCAGTACCACCGTTAGCTAAGAATTGAGCTTTAACTGATCCACCAGTTGAAGCAGTTGAGTATGAAGTTGTTTTTGGTGCTGAGTATGAAGTTGTACGAGCACTGTAGTTATTGTAGCTAGAAGTTCTTTGTACTGGAGCTGAAACAGCTTTTACATTTGAAGTGCTAGCTTGATTATTTGAACTTACTGATTGAGTTGAAGCTTGATTATAAGACTCAGTGTAGTCAGTAGTTGATTGAGCTGTGTCAGCACCACCAGTGTAAGTATAGTTCCAAGACCAAGTGTTACCATTTGAAGTAAAGTTATATTTGAAACCGTCTTTTACGAATGAAATGTCATATGCACCAGCTTGTACTGGGTGAGCATTTAATTCAGATGGGTTATTTTGAGCTAAGTCAGCTAAATGAGAATAGTTAGTTGTTTGTTCTGATGCATGTGCACTGTGATCGTTTGTTAAAGCATATCCTGTTAAACCTAAAGTTACTGCTAATGACGAAGCGATTACTGTCTTTTTCATAATAAATAATTCCTCCAAAATTGAAATATATATTTTCGTTATGTTTCGTTCTTTGTTTAAGATTAATTTCTGTTTTGATTTGTTGTTTAACTTTTGACAATAGCTACTATAACACAAAATTCATAGAATAGTATTACGCTTTTTTTACAAAAAATTACAATTAATCCATCATTTTGTAATATTGAAATATATTAAATACTTCTTGTAATATATAAAATCTATCAATATGGAGTTTATTTTTATTATAAATTAACGTTTTACAATACTTTCTTACAAAAATTACAATACTTTAACATCATTAGTAATATTACAAATTAATGTTTTGTTACATTACTGTAATATTTTTAAAATGTAATTGGCTATTTAAATTCTTTACTTTTGATAAAAAAACAAGAGCTTGTACGTATTCAGTTTCCTTATTATTTTTAATAATCCTTTACTCCCCAAAGTACCTTTTCACAATTACGAATAATATATTTTAGTATCTCAATACGAGAGGTTTTTTTATGATCAGCAGGGACAACAAGCCATGGCGCATAGGATGTATTTGTTTTCTCAACCATATCGTGACTTGATTCCACGTATAAATCCCATTTTTCTCTATTTCTCCAGTCTTCATCTGTAATTTTCCATTGTTTATTAACATTTTCTTGACGATCTTTAAAACGTTTTAATTGTTCTTCTTTATCTAATGTAAGGAAGAACTTTAAAATAATCGCTCCTTCATCTGTCCACATTTTCTCAAATGCGTTTATTTCATCATATGCACGTTGCCATTCATCGACAGTAGCAAAACCTTCGACACGCTCTACCAATACACGACCATACCAACTTCTATCGAATAATTCGATGTGCCCAGTTCTTGGCATTTCTTTCGCAAATCTCCATAAATAATGATGTTTTAATTCAACATCTGTAGGGGCACTAATGCCATTCACTCGATAACCCGTTGGATCTAATTTTTCTCTAATTCGTTTAATATTTCCGCCTTTACCAGCTGCATCCATACCTTCAAATACTAAAATAAGTGGAATCTTTCTATCATATAAAGCGAATTGAATTTCTCTCATACGATTTTGCAATTCCTCAATGAGCTGTTTATATTCATCTTTTTTTACTTTATCCACCTTTCTATCAAAAAGGTATGTTTTAAAATTAGAATGAAATTTACCGTCTCGCTGTTCTTCTTTTTGCTCATGCTTCTCAATCGCTGTTTCAAGACGTTTGATAATATGTTCATACATTGTTTCAATCGCTTTTTCTCTTTCGGTATAATCAATGATTTCCCATGCTTTATCATTTTTTATAAATTGACGCATGTCTTTAAGATAAATATCTGTTGAAAGTACATTACTATATTCTTGAACTTTCCAACGCGTCAATGGATTATCTTTGGTTTGTTGAATATGTTCTTGACGTTTTTCTTCATTAATTTCTATGAAAAACTTAATGATTTCATAGTGATCTCGTTTAAGCATATTTTCAAAAGAAGAAATTTGTTGTTTGAGTACATCATAGTTTTTATATTTGTCGTGTTTAATTTTATTTTCTCTATAATCTAGATAATGAGAATACCAGCTTCTAAAATAAATATTTATATCACCTTTTTTAGGTAAGGTATTCCAATATTTTTGTAAAAATTGATATCTTAAATCATCCTGTTTAGGTGACTGTGTCGCAATAAATTGTGTATACTTTGCATCTAAATTTAATAATAACTCATTAGATAAGCGCGTCTTCCCAGATGCAGGTACACCTTCAAATAATATCATCACTGGAATGCCTAGTTCATGTGTACGTCGTGTTAATTCTGCTGTTTTTAATGCTAAAGCTTCAATTTTTTTCGCCATTAACCCTTCATCCTTTTAATCTTTTTTCTATTTTATTGTAACATTATTGGCGTTTATCGTTTAAATTTAAAAATGCCTGAGACAATTCATCATGTCCCAGGCTAATGCGTTTATCCCATAAATTTGTAAATATCATTTGTAAATAATTTTAAGACTCTGCGTAAAATAACATCTAGTATAAATGCTGTTACTAAAGGTACAACAAAAAATCCAATAATAATTAGTATGATACTCATAACAGCTGAATCGACGTGTAAAAATTTAAATGCACTAATCGGCCCAATCATACCAATAAATCCAAACCCAGCAGACTCTTTTGTTCCAGCAATACCGATAAGACTACCAACTACACCAGAAACCGCTGCGGTAATCAAAATAGGTAGCATAATAATTGGATATTTCACCATATTTGGCATCATCATTTTCACGCCACCAAAGAAAATAGAAATTGGTACTGCAACACGATTTACTTGACTTGTGCCAATAAGTAAAACCGCTTCAGTAGCTGAAATACCAATTGAAGCTGAACCAGCTGCCAAACCTGTAATACCAATGGCAATAGCAATAGCTACTGTTGATAATGGGGAAATAATAATAAAACTAAATACCATTGAGATTAACATACACATCAATACGGGTTGTAATTCAGTGAAACTATTAATCATATTACCAATCGCAATATTTATAGTATGTACATATGGTAGGATGAGCACACCAATTGTAGCTGAGATACCTCCAACAATTGTTGGATAAACAATTAATGCCATACTTCCTACACGTTTTTCAATAAGTAGAATAAATAAAACTGCAATTGCAGCAGTAATCATCGTATTGATTAGATCACCAATACCTGCAATAATCCAAGCCCCATTCTTAAATTGAGCAGCACCACTTCCTACATAAGCTGCACTTGATACGACTGCAATCGCAAGAGGAGTCATATTAAATTTAATCGCAATTAACGCACCTACTAATGCTGGTACAGTAAATTGTAATGCTTGAACAACATGTAGTAATGTTGCAAAAATAGGATGGTGATGCATAAGAGCTTTAAAGATTTCACCTAAAATGGCATTCGGTACTAAACCTACCACAATCCCAATAGCCACTCCGGAAAGTACTCTAAAAATAAAATCTCCAACGCTTATTTTTCTAAGTTCTGTTGTCATTCTTATACCTCCTATAATATTTTGTTGTTGTATTAAGTAATGATAAAAAATACTATAACACATTTTCTAAATTTTCAGAATATTTATTTTATCATTTTCTTAAATTTTTCTAGTTTTATGGATATTTTAAGAATTTTGACCAACAATATATATGTAATTTAAAAAGAAAAAACAAATTTCTTCTATTATAATAGTTTAAAATAGAAAGAGTAATCATACTCTTTGACAACCTTCTTTGTTCGTTTAATAATTTAAAGTAATCACATTTTAAAATGAAAGGGGTGTCTTTGTGCCAAGCAATAAAATGGATCCAAGAGTCATACGTACAAAACAATTACTCGTAGAAGCATTTCTAAATGTGTCACAAGAAAAAGAAATGACCCAAATTACAGTAAAAAATATTACTGACCGTGCTACTGTTAATCGGGCTACATTTTACGCACACTTTAATGATAAATATGAAATATTAGATTATTCATTATCAATGACTGTTCTTAAAGATATTAAAGAAACGTTGTCTATTTCAGAAACGCTCAATGATCAGATTATCTCTAAATTATTTGTCTCGATAGCATATTATTTGGAAAATGTACAAAATGCTTGCAAACTCAATCGTGAGACATTTTGTAACCATGCTCATAAATGCATTAACAACGAGTTGGAAGCTATGTTCACTCTTATGTTACAACAAAAATATCCCGAGCACGATTCTAGTATTATTGAAAATAGCGCAAGCTTTTTAGCCGCTGGTTTATGCGGACTGGCAAGACATTGGTTAGATACAAGCAAACTAAGTGCTGAGCAATTTATTGATCAAAACTTACCGTTTTTACTTCACCATATTACAAATCTATAATTCTATAAATAACACTTACAGTCTTAATGATTGTAAGTGTTATTTTATAGAAAAGCATGCGACTTGCATAAAATGATTATTTACGTTATATTATAAACAACACTTGTTGTTTAGATGATGAGTGTTGTTTAGATAACGTTTAGTTAGGAGGGATGATATGTCCAAGATAGAAAATCATGAGGGTTTTAAACGTACCTTTAAAAATCATAAATTAACATTAGGTCTATCCATACCATTTGATAGTAAAAATAAAGAGCATATTGATTTTAATGAACAAGTGAAGTTTGCACAACAAGCTGAACGATTAGGATTTACAAGTTTATTCGTGAGAGATAATCCACTTTATAGTCCTCATTTAGGACCCGTAACTGAAAATTACGACCCATTTGTTTTCCTAACGTATTTAAGTGCGTTTACCTCAAAAATTGCACTTGGGACTAGCAGTATTGTGGCAACGTTACGACATCCCATTCACCTAGCTAAATCAGCAGCCTCACTTGATCTTATTTCCAATCAACGTTTATTACTCGGTATGGCTACCGGTGATCGCGCTTTCGAATTCCCTGCATTTAAAGTAGATGAAAGTGCATTAACAGAACGTTATCAAACAACCATTCAATCATTAAGAGCGCTTTGGCAATCACATTCACCCAACATTTCAAATTCGATTTTTGAATTATATGAGGATTCTGGGTTACAAGTATTGCCTAAACATCATACGATTCCGATGTTTGGTACAGGCTACTCAAGACAATCCATGTCCTGGTTACAACAGCATATGGATGGCTGGTTATTTTACGCCCAACCTTTTCAAGATCAAAAGAAATTAGTTGAAGCTTGGCACAGTGGCACTGACCGCTTCAAACCATTTATGAATATTTTAATGATTGATTTATCCCGAAATCCAAACGAAACCGTTAAACCAATCAAAGGTGGTTTCCGTACTGGACGTAAAAATTTACTACAAATATTAAAAGCTTATGAATCCATTAATACAAATCATATTATCTTAAGATTTACAAATGATGATCGTGATATCGAAGCACTTATAGAAGAAGTTGGAACGTATATTGTACCCCACTTCCCAGCTCATACAAATTAGGAGGAATAAATAATGAGAGAATTACTAGATAGAATTAATCAATTAGCAAATAAAGAAAAAGTGGAAAGTTTGAGTGTTGAAGAAAAACAAGAACAACATCAATTAAGACAAGAATATTTAGGAATGATTAGAGGCCAAGTCCTTCATACATTCTCAACTATGAAAGTTGTCGATCCACTTGGTCAAGACGTTACACCAGATAAAGTATATGACTTAAGAGAAGAATACGGCAACATTCAAGAAAATTAAAAGCATATTATCAAGACTTAGGCTGTCCTTAAAGTTCCAACTTTGAGGGCAGATTTTTTATGTCCACCTGGGTCTGCAAATGTTGCACCGTAATAACCTTGAGAAGTCTTAGGTTCATCAATCACCTTACCACCTAACGCTTTCACTTTATGCAATAATGTATCCACTTCATCGTTCGTTTTAACATCTAATGATATGATGACTTCATTAAAGACGAAAGAAAATACTTCGGATTAAGACGACTTAACCCGAAGTATTTTATTAGGCCAATATGTGATCCATTGAACGATTCACACTACTTGCATACATACCACCAAATTTAACTAAATGCACCATGAATAAATATAATCTATAGAACTCTAAGCGTTTTTCTGCTCCTTTTCCTAAAGGATAATGCTTTTCATATTCATTATAAAACTCTTGTGTAAATCCACCGAAGACAGTAGTGATACCTAGGTCAAATTCTCTATCTCCATATAACGGCGCTGGATCAAATAAAGCGGGACGCCCATCTTTTAAAAACATATAATTACCGCCCCATAAATCACCGTGTAAAAGAGACGGTTTGCTATTATGATTTTCTAATTCATTAATCATAACAGAACGTACTTGTTCGTATACTTTATTATCTTCTTCATTCCATAAATTTTTACGTAATAGTTCATCTCTTAAATGATCCATACGACGTTCTACAAAAATTTCACTCCAAGACTCTGACCATGTATTATCAAATGAGACATCAGCACCTTCATAAGGTAACTCGAATCCAAACTTACCTTCTGACTGTTGATGACTATGCATTTTGGCTACAAGTTGTCCTAATTCTTTTTGACTTCCTTTACCGCCTTCTTCTAAATAACTGAGTAATAGATACGCATCGCCATTAATTTCGCCATTTTCAATCACTCTTGGTGCTGTAATATCTGCTTTTTCAAATGCTTCTAGTCCAGCCATTTCGGCAGCGTAGAAAGAGGGTTTACGATTTCTTTGAACTAATAAAAAATATATATCATCGTTTGTTGTAATTTTAAATGCTTCATTTACATCTCCACCGCTTACTGGTGAAATATCTTGAATATCCTCTAAAGGTAATTGATTTTTCCAATATGATTTCATTAATTATCCTCCTTAGTCCAATTCTTTATCTACTATTCTATTACCTAAATGGATGAGCTTTAACCTTTGTCATTCCAAAATGATTTAAAGTTAGGCAATTTTTCAAACACTTTCAAATTTGACTATTCATTTTTAAGCGAACGTGCTAGTCTATTAAAGGAATGTTTTTTCAATGATATTAAATGAGGATCGTAAGCCTCAAATACAATGAAATGGAGCATTATTATGTACAAATTAATTAAACCTCTTTTATTCAAAATCGAACCTGAAAAGGCACATGGATTAACAGTAGATGCCTTAAAATTCACTCAGAAAAACGCTTTTTTACTACCTTTTGTAAATAAATTATTTACATATGAACACCCCTCTCTTTCACAAAACATTAAAGGGATAACATTTAAAAATCCAGTTGGTTTAGCTGCTGGTTTTGATAAATCATGTGAAGTGCCTAAAGCACTTGAAAATGCTGGTTTCGGTGCTCTTGAACTTGGTGGCATTACACCTAAACCACAAGATGGCAATCCTAAACCGCGTATGTATCGC
Source organism: Staphylococcus sp. HMSC14C01 (assembly GCF_001808085.1). NCBI lineage: Bacteria > Bacillati > Bacillota > Bacilli > Caryophanales > Staphylococcaceae > Staphylococcus > Staphylococcus sp. HMSC14C01. Next base: position 75,150 of record NZ_KV792011.1, on the reverse strand, counting down.
TTACTTGAAGATGATGCCTTAATCAATCGTATGGGCTTTAATAATATGGGGATGAATAAAGCTTTATGGAATTTAAGACGCCATGCTTACACTATTCCTGTAGGTTTAAATGTGGGCGTTAATAAAACGACACCTTACGAAGAGCGTTATCAAGATTATATTAAAGTCATCGATGCGTTTAAAGCAGATGTATCATTTTTCACTGTGAATATTAGCTCACCTAATACTGAAAACTTACAAAGTTTCCATGATAAAGATGAATTTTCAATGTTATGTCATGCTTTAATAGATTATAAAGCACAACACGAAGTAAATGTCCCAATCTTTTTAAAGCTAACTTCAGATTTAGAACTTGAAGGTTTTAAAACTATTTTACCTCAAATTACAGAAACCTTTGATGGTATGATTTTAGCCAATACCACACGTCAACGTGATGGTTTATCTTCTCCAAATAAAATAGAAGACGGAGGATTAAGTGGTCGACCTTTATTTAAACGTAATTTAGAACTTGTAAAATGGGCTTATCAACAAACGAATGGCGAATTTTTAATCATTGGTACAGGTGGTATTTTTAGTGCACAAGATACTATTCAAATGATGCGAAATGGTGCGTCACTTGTACAAATCTACTCATCCCTCGTGATAGAAGGCCCTGGTTTAACTAAAAAGATTAATCGAGATATTGCTAAATATTTAAAAGCAAACCATTATAGTCATATTAGTGAGATTATTGGACTAGATGCTAGACGTTAAAATATTTCACTAAACAATAAAGTGTACTATACTAATATTACACGTAGCACGTACTATCGGAGGGTATGTTGATGACTATAGAAGATAAACAAACAAAGTCACAAACTAAAGATAAGAATAACATTGAAGATGCCAAATCTTCTCAAGAATACGATAATAGTATCGGTTACAATGGTGAAAAGAAAACAGCTTTGGATCTTGAAATTGAACGTGAACTATTAGAAATGATGGAAAATAAAGATCCTGAACCTGAAAAAGAGAAGAAAGGTATAAAAATTGCTGGACTACTATCTGCCCTTGTTATTGCTATTTTAGCTATTGTGCGTTTTATCCATCGTACGTTATAACTAAAAGCGAAGGAGTAAGAAAGAATGTTTAACTCATTCTCTCTTACTCCTTTTAAAATTGTTCTAAAAATGCTTTAGCTTCTCGATTAATTTTTTTAAAATCAATACCTTGTTCCATCGCTGCAAATACACATCCGCAATAACATTGTCTAAATATATTATAATCATTACACATTTCTATAGACCGTTCGTAACCTTTATTTTTCTTAAAATCACTAGGTAAATAATATGTATTGTATAATCGTTGAACTTCCATACCGAGTTCGTTAATTAATTGAGCATTCTTTTTAGGAGATAATGTTAATGCACTACCGAAATAATCATATCCATACTTCACTGCTGCTTCTGCGACAAACTCTAAACGCATCTCAAAACACGCTGTACAACGTTTTCCACCTTCAGGTTCTTCAGTAAGACCACGCGATTTCGCCATCTTCATAAATTCATATGGCTGATAATCAGCTTCAATATATTTTACCGAATGTCCAGTCTTTTCATTAAACTCTTTTACAAATTGTGCTTGAACTTTGGCACGTCTTAAGTATTCATTTTTAGGATGAATATTAGGATTAGCGAAATAAATAGCAATATCTGCATACTGAGATAGATATTCTAATGTATATGTGCTACAAGGTGCACAACAACTATGTAATAAAATTTTAGGGCGAACGCCTTCACGCTCCCATTGATTAATCAGTTTTTTCAATACCCTATCATAATTGATTTTTTGATTTTTCATCTTCTTAATCATAGGTTCAGCATTTAACATTTCTCAATTCTCCTTATAAAATATTATATATTATTTTTAGTTTGGGACTTATACAATAAGGATATATCAGATACTATCGACTCACTATATCTTGAACTTTTTTAGTAGCCTCATCTTCTATTTCTTTGAAAATTTTTATTGCCTTATATATTTTTTATATTATTTCTTAAAGATGGTGATTGCTTAAATTCATTAATGACACGCGTATCACATTGAGTACATACATTTTAAATTGGAACAAGTTTACTTCCATAATGCTTACAATAAGCCACTAAAACCTCTTCCAAATAATCTACGTAGTACTCCAAAATCATCGAATTGACTAATTAACGATGATCCAAATAAATGTAATGCAAATCCAATAATAACGAAAAATATGATAACACCGTAAAAACTAGGGATACGTAATTTTCTATTGACACTATATTTAGCAATTAAATATATACATGATGTGAATAATAAGATAATCGAAAATACTCCTAATACCCCACTTAAAACATAAAGTTTTAAAAATAGTGAAATAAATCCTAATAAAAGTATAAGCACTGATAATGTATTCGTTAAAATAAAGTCTGATAAAAATTTTTTAATTTGAAAAGGTTGAAGTACAGTTAAACGTATCACTCCATAAGTAATAAAGAAAAGAATAGCTATAGCAATAGCGATGCCTAGTATTACTCTTAGAACAATAGTAAATACTCCTGAAACGATATAACCAAAACTATCTTCAATCATAAAATGAATAAAAAATCCTAAAATTAATAAGCCCACTATCACTAATGAAGCTAATAATGAATAACTAAATGCATGATGACTCTCAATGATTGTATCATGCCGTTTAAACACTTGTTTAAAGAATTTTTTACTTTCTTCGACAACAGATTTAACTTTTTGACTTGAAGCACCAGGATTACCATAACGTTGTTGATAAGATGTATAATCAGGTGCATCTTGCGTTTGAGATGACTCAATATTGTTGTATTGATTCACTGTAGGCTGTTCTTTTGATACAGCATTTGGCGAAGTAACAGAACTTGAAGTAGAATGATTTATACTTTTGTTTACATGACTATCCAAGTTTAATGATTCTGGTGTTATTGTAGATGGTGTAATCTGATCTAATTTCGTTCCACATTCTCCACAAAATAAATCTCCTTGTTGATATGACTGACCACAATTTGGACATTGCATCCTATATACCTCCATAAACATAAAATTCGAAATCATTATACCATTAAATTGAATTGCTTAAAATATTATTTTAATGAAATAAAAAAGTTCGAATCTTAAAAGATTCGAACTCTAATGATGATATATTATTCAGCTTCTCTAATTTCTGCATCGATATCTGCATAATCAATTTCAGTATTAGTGAATGTTTTATTATCGATTGGGAAGTGTTGTTCAAATGTTTCAAAGTTTTGAATTTCAACTTTTACATCATCTACTTCAAAATCTAAAATGTGTCCGCCGAAATTACGATCATCGTTGGCGAAATGAATATGGAAACCACCAGAACCAATACCATGGAATAATTCAGGTGTAAAGAAGCCAATCACTGTACCGTTAACATCTTCCTGAGTTTCTTCAGGTTGTCTACGTGCTGAATCAATTAATCTTGTATATGGTGGTTCTTGTTTTGGCATCATACGAACATGCATTTTTTTAAATTTACCAGTGATTTTTACTGCTGAGAATAAATTATCACTTAACATATGTTCTTTTACTTCATTTAATACTGTTTCAGAATCTTTATTAGAAGTTTTATAAGATTCATCTGCTTCAAATTTAGTAATTGTTGCAAAAGGTGTTAATTCATCACCTTTAAGTTTAACGAATTCTTTTTTTTCATTTGCATGGTAAGCTTCTCCATTAATGAAGATAACTTCACCGTCTGAACCTGTAAGTGTTGCTAGTCCTGAATCACCATGTTTTAATAATTCATCGATTGTTGCAGTTCCTTCTAATAAACCTGCCATCAATGTACCTAATGTACCATGTTGATATAATACGTGACCCATATTAATATTCACTCCTATTTTTTAGAAAATTAATTTAAAGAATCTGGTAACATATTTGTTGATAATTTAACATTATCTTTATAATTTACTGGAATATCAATTAAAACTGGTCCTTCTGTTTCGTAACCTTCTTTAATTGCAGCTTCAAGTTCTTCTGGACTTGTTACTCGGATACCTTTCGCTCCAAATGATTCTGCATATTTAACATAATCTACTGGACCAAATGCTACACCAGCTGCACGTTTATATTTCATTTCTTCTTGGAATTCAACCATGTTGTATTTACCATCATTCCAAATTAATTGAATGATATTTAATTTTTTACGTACAGCAGTTTCTAAATCTTGACCTGAGAATAAGAAACCACCATCACCAGCAACTGATACAACTTGTGTGTTTGGACGTACTAATGCAGCTGCTATAGCCCATGGTAACGCAACACCTAAAGTTTGCATACCGTTACTGAATAATAAGTGTCTTGGATTGTAACTTCTAAATTTACGAGCCATCCAAATATAGTGACTACCTACGTCTACTGTAACAGTTGTATCATCAGTTAACGTTTTTTGCATTGTATTGATAATTTCTACTGGATGTAAAATACCGTCTTCATGTTCATATTTAATGCCAGTAGCTTCGATAATATTTGCTCTTAATTCTTCTAAGTCATCTAAATGTTTTTGATCAATAATTGGTTCAGATACTTTTTCTGACATCATTTGAATTGTACCTGCAATATTACCTACTAATTCTTTTTTAGGACGTAAGTAATTTGTAATTTCAGCATGCACTTCGTCAATTGAGATAATTTCAGTATCTAATTCTTTATTCCAGTTACTTGCTTCGTATTCAATTGGATCATAACCGATTGCAACTACTAAATCAGCTTTTCTTAGTAATTCGTCACCCACTTGGTTACGGAATAAACCAACACGACCAAAGAAATGGTTTTCTAATTCACGACTAATCACACCAGCACCTTGGAAAGTTTCTACAACAGGTAAGCTTGTTTTTTCAACAAATTTACGAATTGCTTCTGTTTCTTTTTCACTAGAACTTCTCATACCTGCAAGTAATACAGGGAATTTAGCATCTTTAATCGCTTGAAGCACTTCATTCACTTCTTCATCTGCTGGTACCCCTAAATGAGGTTTTTCTGGTAAGTCGATTGCTTTACTTTGCACTTGAGATGAAATAACATCTTGTGGAATACTAATGAAACTTGCACCATTTTTACCAGAAGTTGCAGTGCGGATTGCATTTGTCATAACTTCAGATAATGATTCAGGATCTTGAACCTCTGCACTATATTTAGTTGATGATTTTAGTAACGCAGCATTATCTACAGCTTGGTGAGTAAGACGTAATAAATCATTTCGTTTAACTTGACCACCGATTGCTAATACAGGGTCACCTTCTGAAGTAGCTGTTAATAATCCAGTTGTTAAGTTACTTACCCCTGGACCACTTGTTACTAATGCAACACCAGGTTTACCTGTTAAACGTCCAATACCTTGTGCCATCATTGCAGCATTTTGTTCATGACGCGTAACGATAAGTTCTGGACCATCATCTTCTAACGCATTGAATAAATAGTCGATTTTTGCACCTGGAATACCAAATACATAATCCACATTATTATTTTTTAAAGTATCAATGACCATATCTGCAGCAGAATAGTTTTCTTTAGCCATTTTATATTCATATCCTTTCAAGTTTACATTTGTAATTTAAAGTTTTTATTTCAAAATTACTTTTCTATTTTTTTATACCCAATTAAAAAGAAGCCACACACATGTCTATTTTTTTAGGGAAAAAGAGGGAAAGACTTAGTCACATGTTAATTGCGGCTTCTTTATATTTAAATAACTTCAATTTTTAAAGTTGAAGTGTAACCTCAGTTAATTAGACATATTCAAATATGAGATGGGAGTTTTCTATTATATATGTCATGTTTAAGGGAATGATAGTAAGACATACTTATTAGAACATTTGAATACGTTGTAACTTTATTACGTTTCTTATTATAGTACGCATCGAAACATTAATAAAATACATATTTTCGATAGTAACCATTCCATATTGGAATAGGTCAATATACTTTAACCATTGTAAAATGACACAATTAAAAAGGTCTAATGACTTGACTTGTCTTCTATAATTATAGTGCCAATATTGATATAATTACTACTTTTTATATTTTTGGAGTAAATATACTCTTTTTTGTTGTTTTTATTTTAGATTTATCTGATATAATCAAATCTATCATTTAAATTTTCTAGTTATGTATTCTTGTTTGATTAAAAGTAAGAAAACTTGAAATTTTCAGAAATTTTAGACAAAATACCGTTCTTTTATGCTATGATAATAAATGTTATATAGCTAACAAGCTAATTAATTAAATTTTAAACTTATTAGTGGAGGTTCATAATTATGGCCAGTTTTTTCAAAAATTTTACTAGAAAAGAAGATCCCACTATCTATCAAAGTAAAGATGGACATTTAAAACGTACGTTACGTGTTAAAGATTTTCTTGCATTAGGTGTAGGTACTATTGTATCAACATCGATTTTCACACTACCTGGTGTAGTAGCAGCAGAGCATGCTGGTCCAGCCGTAGCTTTATCTTTCTTATTAGCTGCAATTGTTGCTGGTTTAGTTGCATTTTCATATGCTGAAATGGCTGCAGCCATGCCGTTTGCTGGTTCTGCATATTCTTGGATTAACGTTTTATTTGGTGAATTCTTTGGATGGGTAGCTGGTTGGGCATTACTTGCCGAATACTTTATTGCCGTTGCCTTTGTAGCTTCTGGTTTTTCAGCCAATTTAAGAGGACTTGTGTCTCCTTTAGGTATTGCGTTACCTAAGTCTTTATCTAACCCTTTTGGTGCAAATGGAGGAATTATAGACTTAGTTGCAGCAATTGTTATTATTTTAACTGCATTATTATTATCTCGTGGTATGAGTGAAGCTGCTCGTATCGAAAATATTCTTGTTATTTTAAAAGTTCTAGCGATTGTTTTATTCGTTATTGTTGGATTAACAGCAATTCAAGCAAGTAACTATGTTCCATTTATTCCTGAGCATAAAGTCACTGAAACTGGTGATTTTGGTGGATGGCAAGGTATTTATGCAGGGGTATCAATGATTTTCTTGGCATACATAGGGTTTGATTCAATTGCTGCCAACTCAGCTGAAGCTATTAATCCGCAAAAAACGATGCCACGTGGTATTTTAGGATCATTAATCATTGCGATTGTTTTATTCGTAGCTGTAGCTTTAGTATTAGTTGGTATGTTCCATTATTCAAAATATGCTGGGAATGCTGAACCTGTAGGTTGGGCCCTTCGTCAAAGTGGACATGGTGTAGTAGCAGCAGTAGTTCAAGCTATTTCAGTCATCGGTATGTTTACAGCATTAATCGGTATGATGTTAGCTGGTTCACGTTTACTTTATTCATTTGGTCGTGACGGATTATTACCTTCTTGGTTAGCCAAATTAAATGATAAACATTTACCTAATAGAGCGCTTGTTATTCTGACTGTTATCGGTGTTTTAATTGGTTCAATGTTCCCATTTGCTTTCTTAGCTCAATTAATTTCAGCAGGTACATTAATTGCATTTATGTTTGTATCTATTGCAATGTATAGTTTAAGAAAACGTGAAGGCAAAGATTTACCAGTTCCAGCATTTAAAGTACCGTTCTTCCCTGTATTACCTGTCATTACCTTTTTATTAGTCTTGCTTGTATTCTGGGGATTAAGTTTTGAAGCTAAACTTTATACATTAATCTGGTTCTTAGTTGGTATTGTTATTTATGTATTCTATGGTATTAAACATTCTAAAAAGAATGATGAAGATGATTATGTCGTACCAAAAGATTAAGATAATGAACTAACTTATATTTCTCATCTCCCCTTAAGAAACATTCAATTGTTTTTTTAGGGGAGTATACTGAAAAAGAGCAAGAAAAGACATTCACTTCACGTCTTTTCTTGCTCTTTTAATATATTTTACCAACCTTGTCCTTCTATACTATATTGATTTAAATCACCATCTTGTAGTGCTTGAAGCGCTTCTTCAATAACATCTAACGCTTTATCTAACTGTTCATAAGTAATAACGAGTGGTGGTTGAAAACGTAAGACGTTCCCAGCAACTGCAATAATCACTACACCATGTTCAAAACAGTAATTACAAATTTTCAATGCTTCTTCAGCAGCTCTTTCTTTTGACTGTTTGTCTTTAACAATATCAATTCCAATCGATAACCCAATACCGCGCACATCTCCTACGTAATCGTATTGATCTACCCATTGATTCATACGTTGACGCACGTAGTTTCCTTTTACAGAACTAGCTGTTAGTAAGTCGTCGTTTTCTATCATTTCAATCGTAGCAAGAGCCGCTTCACAACTTACTGGATTTGCCCCTGTCGTAAATAGATGTGCTGGTGCTTCAAGACTTTCAATAATTTCTTTTCGACCCACAATCGCTGACATTGGTAATCCACCTGCTAATGATTTACCAAATGTAATGAGATCTGGTGTAAAGTTAAAATGGTCCACAGAGCTCCAAGAACCTGTACGACCTAATCCTTGTTGGATATCATCAACGGCAATTAAAATGCCGTATTCGCGACATAACGTTTCAAGTGCTTCAAAATAGCCCTCTACTGGTTCTAATAGTCCGCCATCTCCTTGAATCGTTTCTAACACGATACAAGCTACTTCCTCAGCTGGAACATATTTAGCAAACATCTCTTTTAATGGCGCTAAATATTCTTCAACAGTATTTGATTTAGATTGTTCAAACATCCCTCTGTATTTATCTGGAAATGGAATATGATAAAATCCATTTAATAATGGGCCATAATGTTTACGCATATTTAAACTGATAGCCGACATTGATAACGCTCCAAATGTAGAGCCATGATAAGCATTTGTAAAGCTGATAATATAGGGTCGTCCCGTATAAGCACGTGCAAATTTGATAATACCATCATTCGCATCCGAACCACTCAAACCAAATGTGACACGTTTTTCATAATCACCTGGCGCAATATCGCATAACTTTTTAGACAGTTTCACTAAAGGCTCGTGATACATATATGCGGGGGTATAATGAATAAATTTATCTACTTGCTTTTTAATCGCCTCTGCTACCTGTTGTGGTGCATGACCCACATTTTGTGAGCTTGCACTAGCTAACAAATCGATGTATTCTTTTCCATCTATATCTACTAAAGTTGCTCCATATCCATGATCAATCACTAATGGATAATATTTTATACGTCCTGAAGTAGCAAAATACTTGCTCTCTTCTTTTATCATATCCTCTGCTTTACTCAAATTGACTCATCCTCTCCCAAAGTATCAACAACTTATATCTAACTTTCTTTATTGACTTCAATTCTTGTGATAATAATCAATATCTTACTAATAATTGTCAGATTTGTAAATATTTTCAGAAAAATTAAAATATATTGTTTCTATCTTTTAAACAATGATAAATATAAATCATAAAAGGCCTCTAATAGAGACCTTTTATGACTTATTTGTTTTCGTATGGAATAACATCATCGCCATATTCTTTTTTAATATACGCTTTGATTTCTTTAGATTGCATAACTTTTAATAATGTTTGGAATTTTTCATCATTTTTATGACCTTCTTGCACGGCAATCGTATTCGCAAATGGTGATGATTTACCTTCCATAACAATAGCATCTTTAGACGGTTTTAAACCATTATCAAGCGCATAGTTTGAATTTATAATTACTGCAGCTCCTTCACCATTCTCATATGTTTTTGGTAAAAACTCTGCCCCTTGTTGATGGTTAAATTTCAAGTGTTTTTTATTTTCAGCAATATCTTCAAATTTTGCATTTTCAATTTTAACGCCTTTTTTTAATTTAATTAATCCTTCATTAACAAAGAAAGATAGAAAACGTCCTTCTTCTGCAGGATTATTAGAAACGTAAATCGTCGATCCATCTGGAATGTCTTTTAAATTTTTATATTTTTTACTATATACACCCATAGGCGTTGTAAACACTTTACCTAATTCTTCAATTTTATAACCATGACTTTTCTTTTCAGCATTCAAGTATGGAACGTGTTGGAAGAAGTTCGCATCAACATCGCCTTTATCTAATAATTTATTAGGCACCTTATAATCATTAACTTCTTTGACTTCTAGATCATATCCTTTTTTCTTCATTTCTTCTTTAGCTTTTTTCAACACATCACCATGAGGTGCTGGCGACGCTGCTACGGTAATTTTTTTATTATCTTCTTTCTGATTTCCACAAGCCGTTAGCGTAATCATTACTAATACAATACTGATCATACCTATTAATTTTTTCATATGTATTGACACCTTTTTATAAATTTTCAACTCTCATTTACTCTTACTAGATATGTTAAGACATAAAAAAATACTTTCTACTATTAAGAGAAAGCATCGATACACTTTCTCTCATCTTCTAAAGTATGATTAACTTTATGTGAATTAGCACCATGTCATACCATGACGGTTGCTGGGTTTCGTAGGGCACATCCCTCCACCACTCTTGATAAGAGTTAATAGATTATTGAATTATTAATAACTTATCATTGATTTAAACGTTGGTCAATATGTTTTTTTAATATTCTAAAAATTTAAAAAGTGTTAAACCTAATATTTCAGGGAATATTCTTATACTATGTATATAAGAAGGAGGGAAATTATGATCCGTTATTTTTATCATTGTCTTAGTGCTTTAGTTATAAGTATCATCTTATTAATTACAATGGCTATAATGGATGTCTTAGTTCAATCGACTCATCTTACTTTATTGTTAATTAATATTGATTTCTTAATTGACCCAAGCAAAACGCCGTTATTATTAGAACTAGCTATTCATATTTTTATAGGATGGTTAATATATTTTATTTTCTTACTTATTTATCTTGTCTTTAAACCATTATATAAACTAAGTTATGTCTTATTAATGATTGTTTTTGTCTCTCTTTATCCGTCACTCATCGCTATGGCAAAGCGTTCATTCTTTCACTTTAGCTGGACAGAATACGGTTTATGGATGATTGCTCATATTATTTTTATGATTTTAATGGCTTGTTCCATTTCATATTTTTCTAAAAAGAAATATTAATACCTTATATAAATCATGTGATAAATATTGATTTAATGTTTACAAAACATTTATTCTTTAATTTAAGTTAAAGATTTATTATGATTTTTTTTAAAACCCTGTTTCTGATCTATTCAAATGCTACACTCTAGTTGTAATTGATCATGAATGAAATGGGGTTTTCATTATGAAGAAAGTATCTTTCATCGCATCTACACTTTTAACAAGTACAATGCTACTTACAACGACTCAATCTGTAGAAGCACATACTGCTGACTTAGTGACTAAAGAAAATGCTAAACAAATTGCTACAGATGCATTATCTAATAGTGGAGGTAATCCAAATCTACAACGACTTGGTCGTACTGTTGACAAAGGCGCATACTTTGAAATTATAAGTCATAATAGATTAAATGAAGGCAGTGGAATGTATAAAGTTTATAAAAATGGCGAAGTTGAGTACAAAAATGGTACATATAGTGACTTTAATCAACTTCAAGATACACGTATTCATGCAGAATCAGGTATCGCTAAAGCTGCTCAAACACCTTCCTCTTCTAATGATAAACAAGTTAATTCTGTTGATTGTGCACGTGAACTCAATCGTTATTATGTAGGAACGGTTGCTTCTTCTGAGGTGCCATCCTCTAAGTCACTTAAAAATACTCAAACATCACAATCTTCTGTTAAAACACTCCCAAGTACTGGAGACGATACACAACAACACTCAACTCAACTTTTAGCCTCACTTCTATTAGTTATGGGAATTTCATTATTACTAAAACGAAAACATCATAGTCATTCTTATTGATCTACTAAACATTTTTAATAAATAAAAAAGGAGTGAGTCAACAAATTCTGACTCACTCCTTTCATTTAAATAATTTTACAAGAAAAATCATTTCTATACTAAATTAATACACGAGAAACGGTCTCCATATTATTTATTTTTATTATCTGCTTGTTCATTATCTTGACTATCAGAATGTTGATCATCTTTGTTTTTAGTTTGTTCTACTCCTTCAGGATCTTGTTCTTTAGCATTGCCTTTTTTAGGATTATAATTAACGCCTTCTGTATAATCATTACCTGCATTCCATAATAAGAACTCATTCACGCCGTTATCTTTTAAAGCTTGAACTTCTTCAGATATCGCTTTTGCATCATATTCAATATAATTACCAGCACCTAAATATGAAGCAGTAAAGTCTTGAATCCATGGTCTTGAAATAGGCTTATCTTTACCTAATGTATCTAATAAACTGTTTTCTTTTTGAATATAGCGATTAACTGTTTTATATGGTTCAGTATCTGGTGCCTGTAAACCGAAATCTCCATTACTCCAATGAGATGGATAAATCATTGATGAAATGGCATCTACATTTTTAGAAATTTTAGGGAAGCTTTGACCAATACCAGGTGCATTTTCAACTAATGCGGAATAACCAAATACATCAGCTGACACATTGACTCCCATTGGTTTTAATTCTTTATTTGCGTATTCTAAGAATTTAGTAATTGTATCCACACGTTGATCGCCTGAACTCATCTTACTATTTTTATATTCACCTTTATTATAAGTTAAGCTATCTGCTTGATTTTCAAATCCTTCTGGGAAGCGTACATAGTCAAATTGAATATCTTGGAAGCCTGCTTTTGCAGCTGCTTTTGCAACATCAATATCATACTTCCATACTTCTTTCATAAATGGATTAACAAAGCTATCCCCTTTACCATTTGTCCAAACAGAACCATCACTATTTCTGAATGTCCATTCAGGGTGTTCATTTGCTAATTTTGTATCTTTAAATGTCACAATACGTGCAATTGGATAAATATTATTATCATGTAGTTTTTTTAATAATTTTTTACCATCTACAATATCAAGCGTATTTTTATCCACTTGTTTATTGCCTGTATTTAATTTCATAGTAATGTTACCTGTATCATCTTTCACATCGATAACCATGGTATTTAAATTAGAATCTTTGATGAATTTAACTAACTCATCCATTTTAGCACCCTGTGTAGAATTACTTGTTACATAAATCCCTTTAACACCATCTTTAGGATACTCTACTTTATTTTCATTTGTATTTTTATCATTATTCTTTTTCAATGCATCACTTTGACTATTACCACTTTGATTACTAGATTGCTCATTTTTCTGATTTCCATCTTTTTGTCCACTATCAGATGCATTATCTCCGTTACTACAAGCAGCCAGTAATAGAGCACTTGTTGTTAATACAGCAAAAATTTTATTTTTCTTCATTACTGTTCCTCCAAGAAAGTATATAAGTATTAATTAAGAACTTAGTTATAATATATAAGCGATTTAAAAATAAAGACTAATTTCAATTAATAAGAACTTAACTTATTTTAGAATAGCATATTTCAACAAAAAATATACGATACACTAAAGTTTTATAAAATATTCTATTTAATATTTACATATATTAAAATTTTAAATAAATTAGTTTATATTTCTTAAAGAAGACGCAAAGATAATGCTTGAGAATCATCGATTATCCACTGAACATTTGGTATTGATCTTTTCATTTGTTGCATGATAAATTGCTCATTATTTTTAGGAAAATCCCAAATGTACTTAATAAATTCAAAACTTAATGTTTTAGGATTTCCTCCGATATGTTCTCTGTTAAATAATGAATATATGTAACGCTTGATTACTCTAACTATACATTTTACTCTTGGTTCTTTAATCCATATTACTTTAGTTGCATATTTTAATCTCATACTAAGTGTACTAGAATAATTTCCATCAATAATCCATTCCTCTTTGACTACAATAGATTCAAGTTTTTGTTTTAATTCTTCAAAAGTAATGACATTTTTATTATTAAGCCATTGAATTTGATCAATATGGTAAAGTGGCAGTTGATATTTTAAGTGTAGTTGATATGCCAATGTTGATTTTCCAGAACCAGGGCTACCAATAACTAATATGCGTTGCTTCATAACAGTCCCCTTTGAATATGTTTGACTGTTTACATTAAATGTATAAAATACGGTAATTTCATAAAATTGTAAATTGTTAATTAAGAAAATTCAATAATTAATTACTTTATACTTGAGAATATTATTGTTTTTTACGATAATGATATTGAAAGTTATTAAAGGAGTGAAAAGCATAATGAATAAAGAACAATTAGAAAAAGTAAGTAATGGGAAAGGATTCATCGCTGCATTAGACCAAAGTGGTGGTAGTACTCCAAAAGCATTAAAAGAATATGGTGTAAACGAAGATCAATACAGCAATGATGACGAAATGTTCCAACTTGTACATGATATGCGTACACGTGTTGTCACTTCACCTTCATTTACTTCAGATAAAATTTTAGGTGCGATTCTATTTGAACAAACTATGGATCGTGAAGTTGAAGGTAAATATACTGGTGACTACTTAGCTGATAAAGGTGTCGTTCCTTTCTTAAAAGTCGACAAAGGTTTAGCTGAAGAGCAAAATGGTGTTCAATTAATGAAACCTATCGACAACTTAGATGAAACTTTAGACCGTGCAGTTGAACGTCATATCTTCGGTACTAAAATGCGTTCTAACATCTTAGAATTAAATGAACAAGGTATCAAAGACGTTGTTGAACAACAATTTGAATTCGCTAAAAAAATCATTGCTAAAGGTTTAGTACCTATCATTGAACCTGAAGTAAACATTAACGCTAAAGACAAAGCTGAAATCGAAGAAGTATTAAAAGCTGAACTTAAAAAAGGCTTAGATTCTTTAAATGATGATCAATTAGTAATGTTAAAATTAACTATCCCTACTAAAGCTAACTTATACAAAGAATTAGCTGATCATCCAAATGTTGTTCGTGTTGTTGTATTATCTGGTGGTTACAGCAGAGACGAAGCAAACAAATTATTAAAAGACAATGATGAATTAATTGCAAGCTTCTCACGTGCATTAGCAAGTGATTTACGTGCAAGCCAATCAAAAGAAGAATTTGATAAAGCTTTAGGCGATGCAGTAGATTCAATCTACGATGCTTCAGTAAACAAAAACTAAAACTATGATTAAAAGCCGACTGATTTAAAGAAATCAGTCGGCTTTTTATTATACATTACATTCGAATATGTAATTATGTTCTCCAAACACTTCTCCTACTTGATTAAAGAAATTATCAAACATTTTATTTGCACTTTTACTGAACAATTCTTCTAAACTTATTTGAGATTTTTTCGTACTTCATTCTCTTATTCTATTTATAATCATCGTTTTTTCAAGCTAACTGCTAAAATTAATTACTAAACATCTTATCGTTCGTTTTTTTAATCTTTCTATACAAACGACTCATTTTCAATTTATAAAAAAATCAGCAAAGTCAAAGACTTTGCTGATATATCTAATTGAGACTATTTAGTATTTTCGTAGAAACCTAATTCTAATTGTTTAGATGTTAAACGACGAGTTTTTCTCATTAAGTCAACATCATGAATTAATGATTCACCATATGAAGGAATCATTTTTTTGATTTTTGGTTTCCATTCATCTAAATATTGCTCGAAGTTTCTTTCGATAACTTCTAACGCTACTGAAACTGATGTAGAAGCCCCTGGTGATTCACCAAGTAAAGCAATGATAGAGTGGTCTTTAGAGTCAACCACTTCTGTACCGAATTGGATGAATCCTTTACCTTCTTTTTCATCATCTTTAATAACTTGTACACGTGTACCAGCAGTATATACTTGCCAATCTTCATCACGAGCTTCAGGGTAGAACGTACGTAAGTGGTTCATACAACCTTCTTTAGTCATGATGATTTGGTCAAATGAATATTTAAGTAATGACATATTCTTAACTGCTGCAGCTAATAAAGTAGTGATATTGTGTGGTTTAACTGATTTGAATAAATCTAAGTTAGAACCGTGAATTAAGAATTTAGGGCCAACATTTGCGAATGGTCCGAATAATAATGTTCTTTCGCCATCGATATAACGAGTATCTAAGTGAGGAACAGTCATTGGTGGTGTGCCAGGTGGCTCTTTACCATAAACTTTCGCATCATGTTGTTCGATAACTTCTGGGTTTGTACAAGCGATAAATTGACCAATGATTGGGAAACCACCGATATGTTTACCTTCTTCGATACCAGTTTTTTGTAATAATGGAATAGATCCACCACCAGCACCGATGAATACATGGTCAGCTTCTTTAGTAAAGACTTTATTGTTAGCTAAGTCTTTAATTTTAACTTGCCATTTACCGTTAGATAAACGTTTGAAGTCTTGTACTTCATGATTATAGTTGACGTTTACGTTTGAATCGTCGTTTTGTAAGTTATGTGCCATTTTACGAGTTAATTCACCGTAGTTAACGTCAGTACCTTCGTCGATTTTACTAGCAGCCATTAAGCCATCATCGAAACGACCTTGCATCATTAATGGAATCCATTTTCTCATTACTTCGATGTCTTCAGTGTATTCGATATCATCGAACATAGGGAAATCTTTCATTTTTTCGTAACGTTCTTTTAGGAATTGAACGTTGTTTTTACCACGTACGAAACTGATATGTGGTAAAGGATGAATGAAATCTCTAGGATCTTTAATTTGTCCTGATTCTACTAAATGACCCCAAAATTGTTTAGAAATTTCAAATTGTTCGTTAATTTCTTTTGCTTTTTCAATGTCTATCGTACCATCTGGTTGTCTTACAGTATAGTTTAATTCACATAATGCAGCGTGACCAGTACCAGCATTGTTACGTTCATTTGAACTTTCGATACCTGGACGATCTAAACGTTCATAAAGATCGATGTTCCAGTTAGGTACAAGTTCATTGAACATAGATGCAACTGTTGTACTAATTACACCAGCACCGACAATAATCATATCTTTTGATTCTGTCATGTTTGTACACCTCTCCAAAAATTATGTTTCACAATATATTATAATTACCTGTTGCTCTTGTTTCCCTAATATCTAGTAATCAATATATTGTTTTAGTAATGTGTTAAGTCTTTCATTACTATGTTAAAACAAATATAGTCAATTGTAAATCAGAAAAACTTAAATATTCGAATTAATGAATTCATTATCATTAAATTAAGCAAAAAATTTATCAATATAAGTTAAATAGTAAGAATAGTTGAATGATCAAAGTTTTATTATAACATGATGTCATTACAATCACTTAATGATTTACTTACAACCTTATATAATGATTATTTATTATTTTGTAAAAACTTTTCAATATAAAAAGCTGATTCTTCAATTGATTTATACTCAGTATTAATCACTGTAGCATTTAATTTTTTAAATACTTCTTCTGCATAACTGAGTTCTTCTTTTATACGATTTAAATTATTATATTGAGACTCTTTCGACAAACCTAATGTTTCAGCACGACTTTTTCGTATATTTGCAATATACTGTGGACTTGCAGTTAATCCAAATACTTGTAACCCTTTTTGCTTAAAAACACTGTCTGGAATACTAACTTCAGGTACTAAAGGAATGTTTGCTATTTTGTAGCCTTTATTCGCTAAATACATACTTAATGGTGTCTTTGAAGTACGTGATACCCCTACAATCAACGCATCCGCTTCGCCTATATCAGAAAAATGCTTACCATCATCATATTTAACTGAATATTCAATCGCTTCAATACGCTTAAAATAAGCTTCATTTAACTTTCTTAACGCACCACTTTCCATCAATGGTTTTTCACCTGTCACGTGTTCAATAATGCTAATTAAATCAGACATATAATCTACATATGGGATATGATGTTCTCTAGCAAATTCGTGACCAAGTGCATTAAATGATTCACTTACTAATGTCGTAGCTACTATTGCGTGGTGTTCTTTCGCTAAATTTAATATATTTAAAAATTCTTCCTCATCTTTAATATAAGGAAATTTTTTTATTTCTACATTATTTAAATCTGGAAACTGGGTTAAAGTTGCATGAATCATACGTTGAGCAGTTTCTCCAATTGAATCTGAAACAATAAATAATTTTAAATTATGTGCTTGTGACTCGACTTCATTCATTTTTGATTACTCACTTTCCTCCACTTGACTCTGAGCAGTCGCTAAAATTGCTCCTGGAATTCGGAATGGTGAACATGATACATAATCAATTGGTAAGTGATTGAAATAATGAATAGATTTTGCATCTCCACCTAATTCACCACATACACCAATCTTAATATTTTCGTTCACTTTCTTTGCCTGTTTAACTGCCATTTCAATTAGTTTTCCAACGCCATCTTCATCTAATGTTTGGAACGGGTCAAGTTTCAATATATTTCTTTCAGTATACACATTTATAAACTTCCCTGCATCATCTCTAGAAAAACCAAATGACAATTGTGTTAAATCGTTCGTACCAAAGCTGAAGAAATCACAATATTTTGCTAATTCGTCTGAAATAAGACATGCACGAGGCGTTTCGATCATTGTTCCCATTGAGTAATCTACGCTTTCTTGATGTTGTTTTTCTAATTGATCAATAGTCTTAACAAGGTTTTCTTTTAAAGTAGTAAATTCTTCGACTGTAGACACTAACGGAATCATAATTTCTGGTTTACACTGAATGCCTTCTTCTTTTAATTTAAATACACTTTCAATAATCGCTTCTACTTGCATTTCATATAACTCAGGGTATGTGATGGCTAAACGACAACCACGATGTCCAAGCATTGGATTCACTTCGTTTAAATCCACAATGCGTTTATCTAATGTTTCCTTTGAAATATTTAATTGCTTCGCAACATTCGCAATATCCTCTTCAGAATGTGGTAAGAACTCATGCAATGGCGGATCAAGTAAACGTACTATTGTAGGATGTTCACCTGATAATTTAAAAATTTCTTTAAAGTCTTCTACTTGATATTGTTTAATATGATTAAGTGCTTCGAGACGGTCTTCACGAGAGGATGATAAGATGAAACGTCTCATCTCTACTAGTCGCTCAGCCCCAAAGAACATATGCTCTGTACGTACTAATCCGATGCCTTTAGCACCAAATTGGTAACCCACTTTAATATCTTGAGGTGTTTCTGCATTCATACGTACTTTTAAACGAGCTGTCTTTTCTGACCACTCCATAAATTGATTGAATGACTCGCTATGCTCAGCATTGACTGTTTTAATCTCACCTAAATAAATGTCACCTTCTGAACCATCAACTGAAACCATATCTCCTTCATGTAGTGTTTGATTGCCATAGTATACCGTCTTAGCACTCGTATTAATTTCTAAATCAGAACATCCTGTCACACAACATTTACCCATTCCACGAGCTACAACTGCTGCATGAGACGTCATGCCACCATGTGTGGTTACAATCGCTTCACTTGCAATCATACCTTCAATATCTTCAGGAGACGTTTCTGGTCTCATCAAGATCACTTTTTTACCTTGATCTGATTGTGCTTTCGCCTCTTCAGCAGTAAATACAATTTGACCTGTTGCAGCACCTGGACTCGCAGGTAATCCCATTTTAGATACAACTGTTGCTTCTTTTAATGAAGACTCATCGAAATTAGGATGCAACAGTTGATCAATTGATTTTACTTCAACTTTTTTCATTGCTTCTTTTTTAGTAATAATACCTTCATTCACTAAATCTACAGCAATTTGAATAGCTGCACGTGCTGTACGTTTACCATTACGAGTTTGGAGTAAATATAATTGTCCATTTTCAATTGTAAATTCAATATCTTGCATATCTTTATAGTGTTTTTCTAATTGTTTTGTCACATCTACAAATGCTTGATGAACCTCTGGCATTTGATCATGTAATGTTGAGATATCTTTAGGTGTACGAATACCAGCAACAACATCTTCTCCTTGTGCATTAAGTAAATATTCACCAAATAATTTATTTTCGCCAGTCACTGGATTACGCGTAAAAGCAACACCTGTTCCACTATTATCTCCACTATTACCGAAAACCATTTCTTGGATATTTACTGCTGTGCCGATGTCATGTGGAATATCATTTAAATCTCGGTAAATACGAGCACGATCATTATCCCAAGATTTAAATACAGCTTCTATAGCTTCTTCCAGTTGTTTCAAAGGCTCTTGTGGGAAAGGTTTATGTACTTCTTCTACATATATTTCCTTAAAGCGCTTACAAATTTCTTTTAAACCCTCTGCACTAATGGCAGCGTCATTCTCAAAATGATGTTGTTTTTTATACTGTTCGAAATATGTATCAAATGCTTGCATAGGTACACTATATACGACTTCACCAAACATTTGTAATAAACGACGATAACAGTCATAAGCAAAACGTTTATCCCCAGTTTTTTTAGCTAATTTTTCTACATTCTCATCATTTAAGCCCAAGTTTAATATTGTATCCATCATTCCTGGCATAGAAATTTTTGCACCACTTCTTACAGAAACAAGTAATAAATTAGTATCAGAAGAGAATATTTTTCCGGTTCTCTCTGAAAATGAAGCCAAGTGATCAATTAATTCTGTTTTGATGTCAGTAGATAATGACTTACCTTGTTTTAAATACTCAATACATGCTGTTGTGGTAATGGTGAAACCATCTGGTACAGGTAAACCTAAGCGTTTCATTTCAGATAGATTAGCTCCTTTACCTCCCAATACATCTCTCATTGATTTTTGTCCTTCATCAAACGCATAAATATATTTAGTCATTATAAATCACCTCAAATTTTTATTATGTCATACTAATTATTTAAAAGTATGTCATAATAACACGTGAAATACAATTAAAATTATCTTTATTTTTAATTTTTCTAAATATAGACAAATTTTCAATATTCATGTTATCTGATACATCAGTATTCTCATCATAAAAAAACACTGATAAATTAGTGACATACTAATTTATCAGTGTGGTGAATATGATTATTTATTTTGAGCGTTGTTATATTTTGTGCGTTCAGCATCGCGTAATTCAACACGACGAATTTTGCCAGAGTTTGTTTTTGGTAAATCTTCTACAAATTCAATCGCACGTGGATATTTATATGGTGCGACTACTTTTTTAGAGAAAGTTTGTAACTCTTTCACTAAATCATCACTTGGTTTATAGCCCTCTTTTAAAATAATAAATGCTTTAACAATATTGCCACGAATTGGATGTGGACTTGCTACAACTGCACATTCTTTTACCGCTTCATGATTTGTGAGTGCATCTTCAACTTCGAAAGGTCCAATAGTATAACCAGAACTAATAATAATATCGTCACGGCGACCTTCAAACCAGAAATAGCCATCTTCGTCGATATGTGCTAAATCTCCAGTAATGTAATAATCTCCTGCATGTGCCTCTTTTGTACGTTTCTCATCTTTAAAGTAACCTTTAAATAATCCAGGGAAATCAAGTGGTAATGCTATATTACCTTTTACATTTGTATCCACTTTGTTTCCATCATCATCAACAACTGCTACACGACTACCCGGAATAGCTTTACCCATAGAACCAGGACGTGGTTCTGTATCTTTTAAGAAACCAATTAGTAGCGTACTTTCTGTTTGTCCATATCCGTCACGCACTGTTAAATTAAAATGTTTACGGAATTGTTCAACTACTTCTCTATTTAATGGTTCCCCTGCAGATACTGCACTGTGTAAATGATCTAAATTGTATTGATCTAAGTTATCTAATTTTGCCATCATACGGTATTCTGTTGGTGTACAGCAAAGCACATTAATTTTAAAGTTTTGTAATAGTGATAAATAACGGGAAGGATTAAATTTACCATTATACACAAATGCTGTCGCTCCTGATCCCATAATAGATAGGAATGGACTCCATACCCATTTTTGCCAACCAGGTGCAGCTGTTGCCCACACTAAGTCATCTTCTTTTATAGCTAACCAATGTTCAGGTGCCATTTTCATATGAGCATATCCCCAACCATGAGAATGTGTAACAGCTTTTGGATTACCTGTAGTTCCAGAAGTATAAGATAAAATAGCAACATCATCTCTTGTTGTATTGGCTATGTCTAATGCATCACTTTGCTTTGCTTTTTCATCTTCAATACTAATCCAATTCTCTTCATTTCCATTAATCACAAATTTTGTTAATTCATTATATTCTTCTATATCTCTAAATTCTTCTATAAAATCAGCTAATGCAATAACTGCATTAATTTCTCCATGTGTAATACGATATTGTAAATCCTTTGTTCTTAACATTTCAGAACTTGGGATAATTGCAATACCTAATTTTAATGCTGCAATATAAAGTTCATACGTGATGATAGCACGTGGCATCATGATTAACACTTTATCGCCTTTTTTTAGTCCATGGTTTAATAATACATGGCCTACTTTATTAGCGTTCTTAATTAATTCAGAGTATGTAACACTAATGGGTTCTTCTACACCATTTTCATAAATAATTGCTTGTTTATTTTGATTTGAAGCATGTTTTTCTATTTCAGATACAATATTATATGTCTCTGGTGCTAATAAATTTAAATGATTCATTACTTTATTTTCCTTCCAATTTTTAGGTCTTCATTGTTCATAAAATCATACATCTTAATTTCATGCAATTCTATGCGGTATTTGTTTTAAATATAAAAAAGATTAAGTTTCTATACCAGTATATTACTTTTTTAGAAACTTAATCTTTGAATATTAAATATATTATCTATATCAACATTCATTTCTAAATTAGCAAGTTCTATTCTTACATTATAAGATAAATCGCGATTAACTATTTTATTATCGACACCTTGTTTAGTGCCTCTTTTTTTATGCGTTTTATCATAAGCGGCTGAACTTTGCCAATCATAGAACGATTGTCGATCTTTCCATAACGTCAAAATAATATAATGACGATGCTTAGTTTGAGGACGTAAAAAACGTAAAGCTTTGAATCCTGGCACATCTTGTAAATATTTAGTGCGCTTTAAAAATTTAGATTCAAATTGAGGTTCATTACCTTCATTAACAAACAAGTGATTTAAAACACACATTGAATCGTTTGTTAACTCATTTATTGACTCAAGTACTGTATATAATTGAACATCATTATTTTTTTCGATAGACATAGTCTGATCTTCTTTTTCTTCTATGACATATGTTTTATAACTATCAGTTAAAGTCATTTCTTTGTTCCTTCATTTCTTAACTAGCTTTAAGCTATCATTTTTTATTTTTGCTATTCACATCTATCTTCCTTCATATAACGAAAGGGAACGTTTAACAATTTCTAAGAATTCATGATCTAACATCGACATCTTAGAAAAGTAATCAAGTATATTTTCAGCAAGATATTCATGTTTTGGAAAATCTTGGTCTTGATTTATCCATGATGCAAGTTCACCTAATGGGGTCTTATCATCAATAAATCCTTGCATAAAATCATAGAAACTCATCAACTCACCCCAATATCTAGATATAGAATAATACTATCATGACACATTCTTTAATACTAGAATATCAACTCGACTTCTACTTTAAAAATGTAAATTGATTTCTTATAAATATATAGTATGACTGCTTATTCAACAGTTAGATAGTTTAATACCACAGCACCTACTGCTTCTGCTGCAACTAACATACTTGATTCATCAATCGTAAATTTAGGATGATGATGTGGATATGCTTTACCCTTTCTAGGTTTTGCTCCAGAATATATAAAAGTACTTGGCAATGTTTTAGCATAAAAAGCGAAGTCTTCAGATGGCGGTTGAGGTTCGCATACTTCTATGCCTTTAACATCAGCTAATTTTGCTTGGTTAATGGTTTCTGCAACATATTCAGTAAAGTCAGGATCATTATACAATGCAGGATAATCTTTACTAAATGTAAATTCACAATTTACACCAAATGTTTCTTCCAAACCATGAACCATTTGTTTTAAAGCCGTTTCAATACGATCGCGTGTAGCATCTGTCAAAGCGCGAACGTCACCTTCAATGGTTATTTTATCTTTAATCACATTAAATTGACCTTTACCATCAAATGATCCAATTGTGACGACACCCGTTTCAAATGGATTAAGGCGACGTGAGACCACTGTTTGAGCGGTAGTAACGAAATTAGCTCCCGCTACAATCGCATCATTTGCAGTATGCGGAGAAGAACCATGTCCTCCTTCACCTTTTACAATTAATTTAAAGTAAGAACGTCCTGTTTGAACGTTACCCTTATGATAATAGACTTTACCAGGAGCCATATTAGTCATCACATGGGTGCCTAAAACATGATCAACGCCATCCAATACGCCATCTTCAATCATACCTTTAGCTCCACCAGGTGGCATTTCTTCAGCGGGTTGATGAATAACAATTACTTTGCCACTGAACTGAGATTTCATTTCTATCAATGTTTCTGCCAAAATAAGCATATATGCTGTATGTGCATCATGTCCACACGCATGCATGACTCCCTCGTTTTTAGAAGCAAATGATAAACCAGTATCTTCTTGAATGGGAAGCGCATCAAAATCTGCTCGAATAGCAATCGTTTTCCCAGGTTTACCACTATCTATCGTTACTTTTACACCATTTTGTCCTATATTTGTTTCTACCTTACACTCTTTATCTTTATAAAAATTAGCAATATATTTGGGTGTCTCAGTTTCATGAAATGATAACTCAGGATATTCATGTAAATGTCTTCGAATCTCGATCATACGCTTTTCCTTATCTTGTAAACGTTGCACTAAATCTTTAATCATTTCATATCACTCCTTCTCTGTCATTCATTATATGCCTTTACGTATTAAAAATGTTGTAGAAGGGGATATTTAAAATAAAAAGGTTAGAATCATCTTTGATTCCAACCCTTATTTCATATAACTATCTTATTAATGTTTATAGTATGGATCGAATTCCATTGCTCCAGCATTCTCGTCACTAACACCATGTTTATAGTAATCAACATATTGTGGTTCTAATGGTTTTTTACCACGAATGATATCAGCTGCTTTTTCAGCGAGCATTAAAACTGGTGCATGAATATTACCATTAGTAGTGCGAGGCATAGCAGATGCATCAACAACACGTAAATTTTCCATGCCATGTACTTTCATACTTAATGGATCTACAACTGCCATCGGATCTGACGCTGGCCCCATTTTAGCACTACAAGAAGGATGTAAAGCAGTTTCGCCATCTTTACGTACCCAATCAAGAATTTCTTCATCTGTTTGTACAGATGGTCCTGGTGAGATTTCACCACCATTATATGGATCCATCGCAGGTTGAGATAAAATATTACGTGCTACTCGAATTGCTTCAACCCATTCTTGTTTATCTTCTTTTGTTGATAAATAATTGAATACAATACTTGGTTTTTCAAATGGATCTTTTGATTTAATTTTTAAACTACCACGTGAATTTGAATACATAGGACCAACATGTACCTGATATCCATGCGCCACTGGTGCTTTTTGACCATCATATCTTACAGCAATTGGTAAGAAATGGAACATTAAATTTGGATATGCAACTTGATTGTTAGATCTAACAAAAGCACCACCTTCAAAGTGGTTTGAAGCTGCTGCACCTTTACGTGCAAATATCCATTGTAATCCAATCCAAGGCATACGTTTTACATCTAAGCTTGGTTGTAGTGAAACAGGCTGCTTACATTTATGTTGAATATATACTTCTAAATGATCTTCGAAGTTTTCTCCAACACCAGGTAAGTGCATGCGTGGTTCTATACCTTTAGATTTTAAGAATTCAGAATCACCGATACCAGACAATTGCAACAACTGAGGTGTATTAAATGCACCACCTGAAAGAATTACTTCACCAGCATTCACAGTATGAAGTTTACCATTACGTTTAAACGTTACACCTGTAGCTTTCTTACCTTCAAAATGGATTTTAGTAACAAATGCACGTGTTTTAACTGTTAAATTTTTACGCTTCATTGCAGGACGTAAATAGGCACGTGAAGCTGAAACACGACGGCCATTATGTACTTGACTATCAAATGGACCAAAGCCTTCTTGTCTATATCCATTGACGTCGTTTGTTTTATGATAACCTGCTTCAACACCTGCATCGAAGAATGATTTAAATAATGGATTTGTGGCTGGTCCACGTTTTAATTTAATCGGACCGTCATGTCCTCTATATTTATCATATGGTGCAGCTCCAAATGTTTTTTCTAGTTTTTTAAAATAAGGTAAACAATGTGCAAAGTCCCAAGTTTCCATTCCTTCTGGTTCAGCCCAGCCTTCATAATCCATTGGATTACCACGTTGATAAATCATACCATTAATTGAACTTGAACCACCTAATACTTTACCTCGAGCATGGTCTACCTTACGTCCCATATGCGGTTCTTCTTCAGTTTGGTATCTCCAATCGTAAAATGGATTTCCTGAAGGAAACATCAATGCTGCAGGCATTTGTATAAATAAATCCCATGGATAATCACTACGTCCTGCTTCTAGTACAAGTACTTCTTTATTTTTATCTTCTGACAAACGATTTCCCAATACTGATCCAGCGCTTCCTCCGCCAATAATTACGTAATCATATGATTGATTTTTACTCATATATTGTCGTCCTCCTATAAAAATATAAATCTTCTATTTAAATACAATTTAGTTTGATTTGATACATCTTTATACTTCAAAATAAATGGACCGTAAAATAATACGCCTACGGTCCTTTATAGTTAAATTGTAAAAGTTATTTACTAAAGAAATTTACAGGTTCTGGATTTCTATTTGTAAGAATATGTTTAGAGATTAAATATTCTTCTAATCCTTCTTTACCTAACTCACGTCCAATACCAGATTGTTTATAACCACCCCATGGCGCTTGAGCGAAGTAAGGATGGAAGTCATTAATCCAAACTGTGCCTAGTTTTAATTTATTAGCTACACGTTGTGCTTTTCCTATATCTTTAGAAAATACTGCACCTGCTAAACCATAAATTGAATCATTAGCGAGTGCAATCGCTTCTTCTTCATTATCGAACCCTTCTACTGTAACAACAGGGCCAAACACTTCTTCTTGAACAATTCTCATATGAGTATCGCAATTAGTGATTACAGTTGGTTCAAAGAATAAACCATCTTTTAAATCTTCATCGTCTGGACGCTTTCCACCAGTCGCAATGGTTGCACCATCTTCTTTAGCTACTTCCATATATTTTTCAATTTTATCTCGATGTTCTGGAGAAATCACTGGACCCATTTCTGTATCACTATCAAATCCATTACCTAATTTAATTTTTCCAACACGTTCAATTAATGCTTTTTCAAATTTATCTTTAATATCGTTATGCACTAAAATTCTTGAACCTGCTGAACAAACTTGACCTGCATGGAAATATCCGCCATTTAATGCTTGATCTACAGCTAATTCAAAATCAGCATCATCAAAAATAATATTTGGATTCTTTCCGCCAAGCTCTAATGCAATATTAGTTACATGATTTGCAGCATTCTTCATAATGTGTTTACCAGTTTCAATTCCACCCGTAAATGATACTAAATCAACTTCTTTATGACCTGATAATGTATCTCCTACTTCTTCACCACTACTTAATATTAGGTTGATAACCCCTTTAGGGAATCCAACTTCTTCCATTAATTCAAATACACGAATTGTTGTTAATGGCGTAATTTCACTTGGTTTCATTACTAATGAGCAACCAGTTGCTAATGCAGGTGCAATTTTCCATGAAGCTTGTAATAATGGATAATTCCAAGGCGTAATTTGTGTAACTACACCTACAGGTTCTTTGACAAGTTTACTTTCAGTGTTAGGTATTGGAGAATCAATAATTTCTCCTCCGTCTTTATCCGCTAAACCTGCAAAATAATTAAACACATTTGCAATATCATCCATATCTGCATAAGATTCCTCTAATGTCTTACCAGTATCTAGCGTTTCTAATTTGGCTAATTCATCACGATTTTCTGTAATTTTATCAGCAATTGCTCTTACTTTTTTACCTCTGACTTCACTTGTTTCGTGTGACCACTCACCATTTTCAAATGAACGACGTGCTGCTAAAATAGCCTGTTCTGCATCTTCCTTAGTCCCTTCAGTAACAGTAAAAATCACTTCTTGATTATATGGATTAATAATATCTCTAGTATTTTTGTTAGCGCTCTCTACCCATTCACCATTGATATATTGGCGATTAGACAATGCTTTTACAAGTTCCATCATACTACCTCCGTTAAGTTTGTTAAATTTTTATTTAACGAATTTTACAAAAGTAGCGTATCATACTTTTTAAGTCATTGCAAAAATCATCTTTATATATTTTTTTATATCATTTTAAATATTGTGGGAATTAAAATTGACTTTTGAAACTCTTAAGAAAAAATCATATAATGAGTGAGAATGTAAAATTTGTGTTAATATTTCACATCTTATGAAGATGAAATTAAGTGAGGTGCAATATGAGCAATTCTTATAATATTAATCAAAAAATAGAGGAAGCGAAAGATTTAGTTATTAACTCAATTGGTGAAACCATGGATTTATATGGTACAAACCGTAGTGTTGGTAATCTTTACGGTACGATGGTTTTTGAAGGTAGTATGACGCTTGATGAAATGCGTGAACATTTACAAATGAGCAAACCTAGTATGAGTGCTGGTGTAAAAAAATTGCAAGAATACGATATCGTTAAGCAACAATTTACCCGTGGCAGTCGCAAACAACATTTTATAGCCGAGAAAGATTTCTTTAATTTTTTTCGAAACTTTTTCACACAAAAATGGGAACGTGAAGTCGATACAAATTTAGAAGCGACGAAAAAAGCAGAAAACATTCTTCAACACATAATACAAACTAATAATTTAAGTGAAGAAGAAAAAGAAAAAATAGATAGTATACAATCCCAATTGAACCACACAAAATTATATTGTAAATGGTTAGAAAATTTAAGCTATGCAATTGAATCTGGAGACATTTTCGAACATTATCCTATACCAAAAGAAGAAGATTTATAACTTACTTCATTATCAATATGATTCAAAAATCCTCAGAAATTAGATTTATTATCTAATTTCTGAGGATTTTTAAATGTACTATCATTTTTTACATTATAAATTATCGTCTTCAGGGTCTGATTTAACTTGAACAATACGAAGTGAACGGCGCTCTACTTCTTTTAGTTTATCTGCTCTTGTTTCCAGTTTAATCCGATCTTTATTAAGTGTGATAATAAAGGATATCATCATAAACGTAAATATAAATAGAAGGGGTACACTTGCTAATAATGAAGCAGTCTTTAATACTTCAAGAGCTCGTTCTCCACCAACTAACATAAGGGAGAAAGGTAATAGACATAAAGCAAAAGCCCAGAATAAACGATTCGCTTTTAATGGTTCCCCTATTACCTTCTTCTGAGAAGCAGCCGCTAAAATATAAGAACCTGAATCAAATGTCGTTGCTAAGAATAAAAATGCAGATATTAAGAACAACACTATAATTAAAGAACCAAATGGCAATTGATGCATAACTTCTATAATTGTTGCTTCAGTACTATGTTTATTTAAAAAATCAACCACATTAAACTGTCCACTAATTTGTAAATAAACAGCATAATTACCAAAAATTCCAAAGAATAAGACACATCCCAATGTACCATAAGCAATTGTTCCTAATATGACTTCTTTGAGACGACGACCTTTTGAAATTCGAGCAATAAATAAACCAATAAATGGTGCATATACAAGCCACCATGACCAATAAAATATCGTCCAATCTTGAGGGAAATTTGTTTCATTACGGTTTCTAATTCCACCAAATGGCTCCATCCAAGTTGCCATATGGAAGAAATCTCGCATCATATTCCCAAAACCAGTTAAAGTTGTTTCCATAATAAAGATTGTTGGACCTACAATAAATACAAATGCAAGTAATAAGAATGATAACCATACGTTAATATCACTTAATTTTTGTATTCCTTTTTTCAAACCAGTATAAGAACTAATTGCAAAAATGACTGTGATTGTGAAAAGTATAATTGAGCGAATAACCATATTGTCTCCATCTATACCTGTTAATCGTTCAATTCCAGAAGAAATTAATGGCACACCTAATGCTAAAGAGGTTGCCGCTCCTCCTAATAGTCCAAATATAAATAAGATATCTACTAATTTACCTAAAAACTTATCAGTTTGTCCTTTCAATACTGGACGACAGGCTTGACTAATTTTATATACTGGTTGTTTCTTTACAAATACTAAATAGCCAATAGGCAAAGCTGGTAATACATAAATCGCCCATACAATAGGTCCCCAATGGAACATACCATATTGCGTTGCATATGTAAGAGCCTCATCAGTCATTCCTTTAGCACCATTTGGAGGTACCTGATAATAGAAGGCCCATTCGATAACACCCCAATAAAGAATATCTGAACCAATACCTGCACAAAATAGCATTGCAGCCCAACTAAAATTATTGAATTCAGGTTTATCACTTGCTTTTCCTAAAGTCACATTACCGTATCGGCCGAAAGCAATATAGAGTACAAAGGATAAAACGACTAAACCTATAAATAAGTAAACAGATCCTATCGAGTTAGAAATAGCACTATTTATATCAGTAATAACTTTCTCACTTGCACTTGGAAAGACCATCATAGGTATAACTGCTGAAAGCAAGACAATAACAGTACCTATAAAGGTGGGCCAATCCATTATTTTTTCTTTTTTCAACTAAGATCCTCCTTTGAATATTATATGTACGACTTATATTTTATTTACGTGAATGATTCACATGATGACAATATCTAAAATTAAATAAAAATGCAAATTACATTCATAAAATTATTTGAGCAAAACTGAATATTTATATATTTCATCCCATTTAAACTATCGAAAAATTAACTATATCAGTAGTGTTAAATTAAAAATGAACGTTTTAAACAAATTTTAAATTATAAATTTTGAATATTTATTCACTTTTGATGAATATATATTTTTTTGAAATTCTCTGTTTTCAAATTAAAAATAAGAGAAGAATGCAATTCATAATAGAATTCACATTCTTCTCTTCAATATTCGAAATGGCACAAAAGGTCTTCTCAATCTATTAAATTTTCACGAAACTTTAAATCATTTATATGACTAATACCCTATTATAAACTAATATCCTAATATTATTTTTATTATAAAACCAACCATAACTGAAACACCTATTGCAAAGAATCCTGGAATAATAAAGCTTGTAGGTCGTGTACGTCCTGTTTCATCTAAATTAACTGCGAATAATAACGTTGGTTGCGCAGGTATAACAAAGTTAACATTTAATGTTTGTACCATTGCTACAAAATACATGGGTGGAATTCCCATACTCATGACGATAGGCACCATAATCGATGCTGTTGCTGTTTGTGAAATAACAATCATCGCTACTACAGCTACAAGAATAATCACAAGCCAGGGCATATGTTGAATCGTTTTGCCAACATCATTTTGTATGATATGTAAATTATGAGGTGCGTTAAATACTGTCGCACCTAACCAACCAGGTCCGAGTACTGCAAATAATGCACCAATAGCAGATTGTGTAATATTTGAAGATAGAATATCACTCGTATTC
The DNA here is from genome assembly GCF_001808085.1 of Staphylococcus sp. HMSC14C01. NCBI lineage: Bacteria > Bacillati > Bacillota > Bacilli > Caryophanales > Staphylococcaceae > Staphylococcus > Staphylococcus sp. HMSC14C01. The sequence continues at coordinate 43,589 of NZ_KV792011.1, read as the reverse complement.
ACTTTCAACATCAATAAATTAATTGCTGCACTTAAATACATAAAGAATTGTACAATCTCTGTCATTGATACAGTGACATCTTTTCCATTGACATTAAATGAAGGCATGAATTGAGGAAAAATACCAAACGTAAGAATACCAAACACACACAAAATAAATGCTAAAACACCTATCTTTACTCTAGTAGAAAAAGCATGATTTACATCAACGTCAGGTGTATGAGCAATTTCACTTTCAGTAATTGTATTTTTACGTCCTACAAACGTACAAAATATACTTAACATAAACATAGTGATTAATGATGTAGGTAAGACAATACTCAAATATTGACCCATTGAAATTTCATGACCTGCAAGTACTGAAATAACGTAGGCTGTTGCAGATGCAGCTGGACTACAAAGTAAAGCCAAATTAGCAGTTAGTACTGAAGCAATCAGTGGTCGCTTAGGTTGGATTTTAGCTTTTACTGCGGTTTGAGCAATAATAGGTTCTAGTGATAAAGCAATATTTGCAGTCCCTACTCCAAATACGAAGACAAATACAATCATAGGCGCAATAAAAATAATTGATTTTGGAAATCGTTCAATGATTTTCGAAGCAAGATAGACAAGATAATCAATTCCGCCTGTAGCTTGTAGCGTTCCTCCAGCTATACCAATTGCCAGAATAATTAGTACTGCTGTAACAGGGGCAGAACCAGGAGGAAGTTGAAATCCAAATATCATAATCAGTTGGGCCACAATAGCAAAAATACCACAGCCTAAAGCACCTGCTGTGCGCAATCCTAGCATAATGGCTACAATCATTATGATAATTTCTACTATAAACAGTAGCATTATAATAACTCCTAACTTTAAATAGTTCATGTGAATTTTTTAACATATCTATTTTATCACTTTTATTTGTTAAAAGTATATAATTGCATAAAGTTAATTAATATAAATATTTTGATAAGAAAAAACCTTTAAAAATCAAAAGGATTCTTAAAGGTTTATCAATATTTATTGTTTTTTATAATCTTCTTTGAGTGATGCACGACCTTCTTCATCATATACTACGTCATCATCGGTATGCCCTTTTGCCATTTTAAGATTTTTCTCAATACGTGCTTCTTCTTCTTTTTTAGAACGACTTCTATAAAAGCGTTCCTCAAAAAGTGAACCCCAAATGAGACCAAATATGACGCCAATCGTAATTACCACAATTGCGATCACTAGGATCCATTGAAGTACTCCTAACGCCATTGTGAATCACCACCTTTATATTTGAACACTATAGGAATTAGTAGTTATATATTTCCCTTTATAAAGTGATTTAAATCATATTAAATGTAATTTTTAAAAATAAAAAAGAGCAAGTTAGAATTCGTTTTGAATTCATATACTTGCTCTTTTAAATAACGTTATTTGTTTAAATATCTTAGTCATTATTTTACATTAATTTTTAAATAGTTCATTTCCTTAAATTATGAAATGTAATTGTATGAACTTGCTTGACTTGCTGAAATTGTACGTGTAGATACTACACCTACGCCTTGATAGTTCATTTCAGATACTGTAACAGAACCATCACTATTTACACTTTCAACATATGCAACGTGACCATAACCACCTTGAGTCGTTTGCATTACAGCACCTGCTTTAGGTGTATTGTTTACAGTATAACCAGATTGCGCTGCTGCGTTAGCCCAGTTATTTGCATTTCCCCAAGTATTACCAATTGTGCCACCAACTTTGTCATATACATAATATGTACATTGACCCCAAGTATAGTAATTCGCACCTGAATTTGTTTTACCTGAGAATGCTTGAGTTGAAGCAGTTGATTGTGTTCTTGGTGCACTTTGAGTTGTAACTTTTACATTACTATTTGATGTTGACGCAGTGTTAGCGCCTAATCCACCTGTCGTATTATTAGTTGTATAAGATTGATTGTTGTTTGTTGTATATGAATAATTGCTATTGTAATTATAGTTATTATTATTGTAATTATTATAGTTAGATTGACTATTATTTGAATCATTAGTGTGATTTAAACGATCAGGACTCCAATTACCTTGCCATGTGTAATGATAGTTACCTTGTTGATCAATTGTATAAGAGTAGCTATATGAAGTTGGGTCATTAGGGTTATATCCATTATTTTCCGCTGCATGTGCGTCATGATGCGCAAATCCAACTGTAGCGATTCCGGCTGTGGCGATAGTTACTGTAGCGATTTTTTTCATAATTAAATATCCTCCTAGAATTTTAAAACATTCTTCTTTTATTTATCACGTGGCTACTTTCAAATGACATCTCAATATTAAATTACTTCGAATTATTTTTTCTCGTTAATTAACGACAAGACATACTTTATCAGATAAACAAGCGTTTGTGGGCGTTGTTAATACCTTGTAATTGAATCATAATAATACGACGGTTTTTGTAATTAAATCTCTCTTTTGTTACATCATCAAAACACTTTAATATCAATCTTTTTATCAATTTAATCAACAGTGTCATTACAAATGATGTAATATATCTGATTATTTTAAATATGTTTTATTTCATAACATAGGGGAATATTATTTATTATTTTCAAGAATGTATAGCAAAAAACGAGTGAGATAACATTCATTTTGAATTCGTTATCTCACTCGTTTGGTTATTCATTAAATATATTGGTGTTCTTTTAAGTAATTAAGAATATGTTCAACTGATTCATCTATACTTTGTGTTTCAGTATTAATAGTTATTTCAGGATGTTTTGGCGCTTCATAAGGTGCACTAATTCCTGTAAATTCTTTAATTTCACCTGAACGTGCTTTTTCATATAAACCTTTAGGGTCTCGTTTCTCACATTCTTCTACACTACACTCCGTATATACTTCAATGAATTCTCCGTCTTCTAGAATGTCACGTACTTCATCACGATCTTCTCTATATGGAGAAATAAATGCAGTAATTGCAATTGTTCCTGCATCTACAAGCAATTTACTTACTTCACCGATACGACGAATATTTTCTTTACGGTCTTTTGGACTAAAACCTAAGTTTTTATTTAAACCGTGACGGACATTATCGCCATCTAATCGATATGAATGTTTACCTTCTTCAAATAAAGCCTTTTCAAGTGCCACAGAGATTGTTGACTTACCAGAACCAGATAAACCTGTAAACCAAATGACAGCACTTTTATGATCATTTTGACGTTGTCTATCTTCTTTAGTTACTTCTGAATCATGCCATGTAATATTTGTTGATTGACTCATTTTATATACTCCCCCAAATTACTTTTGTCTTAATCCTTTAATTAATACTTCTGCAACTTCAGGTCTTGAGAATTCTTTTGGTAATGATTCGCCATTACGTAATTTTTCTCTTACTTTCGTACCACTTAAATGTACATGGTCTGATGCATCATGTGGACACGTTTTAGCTGTAGCCATATTGCCACATTTTTCGCAGTAAAATGCATGTTCAAATTTTAAAATATGAATATCTAATTCATCTTCAAATTGAGAGATAAGCTCTTGTGCTTCATAAGTCCCATAATAATCACCAACACCTGCGTGATCACGTCCAACAATAAAATGTGTACAACCATAATTTTTACGAACTGTAGCATGTAAAATTGCTTCACGTGGACCTGCATAACGCATCGCTGCAGGATAGATAACTAAACGTGCTCTATCTTTAGGAAAGTAATTTTTCAAGATAGCTTGATAACTTTCCATACGTACATCTGCAGGGATATCATCTGCTTTAGTTTCGCCAACTAAAGGATTTAATAATAAGCCATCTACAATTTCTAATGCAGATTTTTGAATATATTCATGTGCACGGTGGACAGGATTACGTGTTTGGAATCCGACTACTGTTTTCCACCCTAAGTCTTTGAATAATTGACGTGTTTCAGCAGGATCTAAATGATAATCTGAAAATTCATCATGTTTAGGACGATTTACTAATTGAATAGGACCTGCTAAATAAACATTTCCTTTTTCATATACTTTTTTGACACCTGGATGGGCTTCTTCAGTCGTACCATAGACATTTTGAGCTTCTTTTTCTTTATCATACGTATATTTTTCTTCAAGATTTAAAGTACCATAAAGTACGCCATCTTCACCATATAAAGCAATATCATCACCAATATTAAGTTCATTCGCTTGTGCCTCAGTGACAGGTAAAGTGATAGGAATACTCCATACTAGTCCATTTTCAAGATGTGTATCTTCAACAACTTTTTTATAATCCGCTTCTCCCATAAATCCAGTAAGTGGACTAAAACCACCAATAGCTATTAATTCTAAATCTGAAATTGACCAAGGATTTAAAGTTAATGATTTAAAAGCGTTCGCTTTTTCAATTAATGCTTCTCTTTCTTTTCCTTCTACAACTCGATTAATTAACTCTCCACCATGTGGCTTAATTGTATAATTGATAATATCTTCATTTGTTGGCATCGTTGATAACTCCTTTTCTAATTATTTTGATTAGTTTACTCGGCTTTATTTATAAGAAAAAGACAATTTTTTGTTACGAATAATAGTAATAATAACTAATACAATAATCGCACAAATAATTGCGAATCGAATAACATTTGTCACTGTAGTGTCTTGGATGAAATACGTCATTAAAGCATTACTATTTGTAAAAATAATAAGACCACCTACACAAATTGCTAAAATATTAATGGGTAATATTTTAGTTAAATAGGCTGAAATTGGTGCGGCAATCATACCGCCTATACTTAATGCAATGACAAACCACCAATTAATTTGAGTAAATCCTAAAAAGATAATAAAACTTAATGATGTTGAAAGTGTTACAAAAAATTCACTTGCAGACACTGTACCAATGGCATAGCGTGGTTGAATTTTACGACTTGCAAGTAACAACGGTGTATTGACTGGTCCCCAGCCTCCACCACCGATGGCATCTAGAAAACCAGCAACGGCTCCTTGTGGAACAAGTTTCGCACTACTAAGTGTGCCTACGTGTGTATGAATGGCTTTGTGACGTTTAAATAAGAACTGATACAAAATATAAAAACCCATTGAAAGTAAGAATAGTGCTATATAAGGTTTAATATAGTCACCATGTATTTGAGTTAATAATGCTGCACCGATAAATCCACTGATTGATCCTGGTATTGCGAGTTTCAACATGGTTGGCTTATGTACATTTTCAAATTTCCAATGTGATGTACCAGATGCAGCAGTCGTTGCTATTTCTGAAAAATGTACCGTTGCTGAAACAATCGCAGGTGCTATGCCGTATGTTAATAATATAGATGATGAGGAGGCACCGAATCCCATTCCGAGTGATCCATCAACAAGTTGTGCTAAAAATCCAGCTAATGCAAATATAAACAATTTTCTCATATATCACATATCCCTTCATATCTAAACTTGCAAATGAAGCCATCGTGTGAATTCTTGTTGCTTAACCTCATCTAAATACTCATCAGATAAAATGTGTTGTAATAACTCCTGTTTCCTAGATGGCTCGATTGATAATCGTTTAATTAGTTGTCTACTTTCATATAAAAAATCAATATACATTTCATATGATTCATCGTACATATCGCTTATTCTTGAAATAATTTTTTTATTCAATTTAGGACTTGCTCCATTGGTTGACACGCTAATAGAAAGTTTTCCACGTTTTAAAATACTTGGAATCGTAACATTTCCAACTTGGGCTTTCGAAGCATGATTACACAATGCATGATGAGGAACACTTTCTAACACCTTTGTATTGACGTCGTTATTATTTGTGGCAATCACTACAAGGTCGGCATGTTCAACATCTTGTGGCTCAAATTCTTTTTGACTCCAAGTGATATTTTCGTTATCTAATAATTCTTTTAAAGTTGTTGAAATAGTAGGACTAACAATATGAACATCAGCACAATATTCGATTAAAGTTGAAGCTCTTTTGGTTGCAACTTTTCCGCCACCTACTATGACAATCGATTTCTGGCTTAAATCAATCATGAGCGGCATATGGTTCATATTGTCGTCCTCCTATATTAGATATTTTTCAAATTATGGTAATGTCATTTCAACATCTGATACTTGTTCTTTGAACCAGCTAATTTTTTGGCGCATATTTACAACATCACCAATCACAATCATTGCAGGATTTTTGATTTCAGATGCACGTTGTACAATGCTACCTAATGTTCCAGTGACTGTTTTTTGAGAAACTGTTGTCCCTAAATGTACTAACGCTACAGGTGTATCTACTGACTTACCATGACGCACTAATAGTTCACAAATTTCAGGCAAACGTTTTACACCCATATAAATACACAATGTTTCAGGACCATGCGCTAAATGTTCCCAATATGCTTCTTTCGTCATACCTGGTTTATTCACAGCTGTAACAAACGCAACTGAGGAACTATAATCTCTGTGAGTAACAGGAATTCCTGCATAAGCAGGAGCTGCAATTCCTGATGTAATACCAGGAACAACTTCAAATGGAATTTGATTATCCGCTAATATCTCTGCTTCTTCACCACCACGTCCAAAAACGAAAGGATCGCCACCCTTTAATCGTGTAATGGTATGACCTTTTTTCGCTAAATTCACTAACATACGATTTGTTTCCTCTTGTGGCAATGAATGCTTATTTGGATCTTTACCACAATAGAAGAACTTTGTGTTGGGTTTTGCAAAATCTAAAATCTCTTTATTTACTAAGCGATCATATAAAATCACATCTGACGCTTGAATCGCTTTCATACCTTTTACAGTTATTAAATCAGGATCACCAGGTCCTGCACCTACAAGATAAACCTTTCCCATCTTATCACCCCGTTCGCCTTCTATTTCTTTAAAAAATCAGCTGTGAAAATCTCTACCATCATGAACTTTAGCTACTACACCCGAACGAATAACGAAGTCACCGAAATGTTCACCTTCGAGACGTGATTTTCCATAATCCATTAAAATTGGTCTTAAGCTTTCAAGGATTTCCTTTTCATCGATGTTTTCTTTGTATAGTTTATTTAAGCGATCACCATTAAAGCTTCCGCCTAAATACATATTATATTTGCCAGGCGCTTTACCAATAAATGCAATCTCAGCTAATGCAGGTCTTGCACAACCATTAGGACAACCTGTCATACGTATAGTAATCTCTTCTTCACTAATACCAGCTTCATCTAATAAATCTTCAATTTTAGATAATAGCGTTGGTAAATAACGTTCTGATTCAGCCATTGCTAAACCACAAGTTGGAAATGCTACACAAGCCATTGAATTACGTCTTAAACCACTATAATTTTTACCATCAGTTAAACCGTATTTATCAATAAGAGATTGAATATCTGCTTTTTTCTCTTCAGTTACATTAGCAATAATTAAATTTTGATTTGGAGATAATCTAAAATCACCAGTATGTGTTTCTGCAATTTCTCTTAACGCCGTTTTTAACTTATAGTCTTCTGTATCTTTTACACGTCCATTTTGAATGAATAATGTATAATTCCATACACCTTTTTCACCTTCAATCCAACCTAAACGATCGCCATTATGTTCAAATTTAAATTCACGAGCTTCACTGATTTCCCAGCCTAGACGTGTATTTAATTCTTTAACAATATTGTCTACACCAAAACGATCTACTGTATATTTAAAACGTGCATTTTTACGATTTGAACGATTACCGAGATCACGTTGAATTGTAAGTAATGCTTCACATACATCTATGACTTTATCTTTAGGAATAAATCCAGCAATGCGTCCTACTTGAGGGTATGTATCTGGATTACCATGCGTCATACCCATGCCACCACCAATAGACACATTAAATCCAACGAGTTCATCATTTTCTACAATTGCAATTAAACCAATATCTTGTGAAAATACATCAATATCGTTTGATGGTGGTACGGCAATACCAATTTTAAATTTACGTGGTAAATATTTTTCCCCGTACATTGGTTCTACTTCTTCTTTAGAATCAAGCACTTTCTCTCCATCTAACCAAATTTCATGATAGGCATTCGTTTTAGGTAATAAATGATCACTGATAGCTGTAGCATAATCAAGTATTTCTTTATTAATATTTGATTGATATGGATTTGGGTTACACATTGTATTACGATTGACATCCCCACATGCTGCAATCGTATCTAACACTGATTCATTAATTTTTTTCATAGATGATTTTAAATTTCGTTTTAAAATACCATGAAATTGGAATGTTTGACGTGTTGTTAATTTCAATGTATGATTCGCATAATTATTAGAAATATCATCCATTGCAATCCATTGTTCAGGTGTTGCTTTACCTCCAGGTAGTCGCACACGAATCATGAAAGCATATGCAGGTTCTAATTTTTGTTTACGGCGTTCATCACGTACATCTCGGTCATCTTGTTGATAGCTCCCATGAAACTTAAGTAATTTGGTATCATCATCAGAAATAGCACCAGTTAAAGGATCTGCTAAGCCTTCTTCAATCGTACCGCGTAAATAATTACTTTCAGTTTTTAAATGTTCTAACGCATCAAGGTTTTCATTTAACTCATCAGCAATTTGTTTAATCGTTTTAGCCATTCACTCTCCACCCTTTCTTTAGTACACGTCACGTTGATAACGTTTATCTTTTTTCATTTGTTTTAAGTAGCTTTCAGCATCTTCTTCAGTTAAATTTTGTTCTTTCACTAATACATTGCGAATAGCTTGATGTACATCTTTAGCCATATTTTTTTCATCACCACAAATATAGATTGATGCACCTTTTTCTAACCACTCATTAAATTCTTTACTATGTTCAGCAATGCGATGTTGTACATATACTTTTTGATCTGTATCACGTGAGAAAGCGACATTCATTTTTTCAAGAAAACCATCTTTTAACCATTCTTGCCATTCTGTTTGATATAAGAAATCAGTAGTAAAGTGTTGATCGCCGAAGAATAACCACGTATTACCTTTATAACCATATTCTTCACGTTCTTGCATATGTGCTCTAAATGGCGCAATTCCTGTACCAGGTCCTATCATAATAACAGGCGTATCTCCATTTTTAGGGAATTTAAAGTTTGGATTACGTTTAAGATAAATTGGAACAGTATCTCCTGGTTGAATACGTTCAGCAAATTGAACGGAACATACACCTGAACGATCTCTACCGTGTGTATTATATCTTACTGCACCAACCGTAATGTGAACTTCATCAGGTAATGATTGATAACTACTTGATATAGAATATTCTCTAGGAGGTAATTTTCTAAGGATTTGATATAAATCTTCAGGTTCTAATTCTTCAGGTGGGAAATCATTGAGTAAATCAATAAAATCTCTACCTTCAATATAATTTTGTATCCACTCACTATCTTGAACTTTGTCTTCTAACGCTTCATTATCAAAATATGCTGCTGCATTTTGAAGTAATGGTCTCGTTAATTTTGTAATTTCAAAGTAAGATGTTAATGCTTCTTCTAAAGAAATCGTATCTCCATCTTCTGAGATTTGAATTTGATCTCCCGGATCCCATCCTAATGTACTCATCAGTAATTCAACTAAAGCTGGATCATTTTGTGGTAAAACGACTAAGCAATCTCCTACTTCATATTCTTCACCAAAATTATCTAATAAGAATTCAATATGACGTGTTTCTTTATTAGATCCTCTACCATTTAAATTAATATTTTCTAATACTTCAGCTTGGTATGGATTCGCTTTTGAGTATTTTTTCTCTTTCGCAGATTTAATTGATTCACTTACAACTTGTTCACTTTGTGTACCTTCAGGTGCTGAGTCAATAGTATTAATGACATTAGCCATCCATTTTTCGGCATCTTCTTCATAATCCACATCACAATCAACACGTTCATATAATCGTTCGGCACCAAGTTCTTCAAGTTTTTTATCAAAATCTTTACCTGTTTGACAGAAGAACTCATAAGTTTGGTCACCTAATGCAAGTACTGAAAATCTTACTCCCTCTAATTTAGGAGCTTTTCTACCATGAATAAATTCATGTAATTCGGCTGCATTATCTGGTGGATCTCCTTCACCTTGTGTGGAAGTAATAATAAATAAATCTTCAACATTTTTAAGATTTTTAGATTTAAATTCATCCATGGCTTTTAACGTTACATTATGTCCAATATTTGAAAGACGTTCTTCAAATATTTCTGCTAAACCTTGCGCATTTCCTGTTTCTGAACCATATAATAATGTAATCGCTCGTTTTTCAGGTTGAATTGTTGGTTCATTTTGTTGAAGCATTGTTTCAGTATCCTTTGAAACAGCTCCTATTTGTGAACCTTGTGTGTCAGATGTTCCTGATGTAAGTTGTTGATTTGCGACTAAATAGCCACTTAACCATACTTTTTGTTCTGGTGTAAGTGTCTGTAATAATTCATTAATTTGTGTGGCTTGTCCTTCAGTAAAAGGACTATTGGTAACACTTAGATTCAATTCATCCACCTCTATCATTTCAATCTTTATTTTATTTTAAAATACTTACTATCTCTATATTATGTAATCTATATTCGACTTTCCAGTAAAAATCGAATATAGAATATTTTTAAATCCTTATCAGAATACTATGTTTTTTGTATAAAATTTTTTAAACCTTACATCACGGTTTATCTGCAACATGAAGTCCACATTCTGTTTTTTCAAAACTTGACCAACGTCCTGCTCTGGAATCATCTGAATTGAATACTGGCGCTGTACAAGGAATACAACCAATACTTGGATAATGCTGGTCATGCAGTTCATTATAAGGTAAATCGTGCTGTTTAATATAATCCCAAACGTCATCTTCCGTCCAATAAATTAAAGGACATACTTTAATCGATTTAAAACGTTCATCTTTATTAATGAAATTTGTTTTAGCACGAGTCGGAGATTGATCTCTTCGTAGTCCCGAAATCCAGGCAATCGCCCCACCTAGTACCTCTTCTAAAGGTTTAATTTTACGAATATAACAACATTGATTTGGATTATTTTTCCATAATGCAGGATTGTATTTCTCAGCTTGTTCTTCAAGCGTCAATTCTGGTTTCTTCATTTCAATACGTAACTTAGGAAAACATTCTTTTACTCTATCAATTAAATCGTATGTTTCTTGAAAATGTAAATCTGTATCTAAAAATACAATTTGAGCATCTGGTTTAATTTGATAAATCAAATTAATAAGTACCATGCTCTCTGCCCCAAAACTACATGAGTAAACGATATCTTCACCATACGTAGTATAAGCCCATTTTAAAATTTCATAGGCACCCTTTGTCGCGTCGTCAGTAGAAATGGAGTCAATAAATGGATCACCATCAAAACTCTCATACGTTATCTTTGATACTGACATAAACCTATGGTCCCTCCTCAGTATTTACAAATTTATTAATCTAATACCTATCAGAATTGTCAGAATAATATGCTAATACTTTAACGAGTTTCATATAGAAAGTCAAGAAAGTTTAGGGAATATTTGCTTTAAAATAAAAATACATTTTTTATTCGAACTAAAAAAATAATATTAATAAAAAAAGTGCAATATCCTATTATGGACTCGCACTTTTTTATTAATATTCTGGAACCGCAAATATAAGTCCCACCTTATCTCCATCTAAATATACTACAATTTCATAACCATTTCCTTTGATATTGTTATAAACAATATCTCTAAAATTTCTTTTATCATAATTATTGTAATGACTTATAAATTCTTCTTCACTTATATTATTTGGAGCAATTCCCACTGAAGTGACAATCTTTTCTTTAGAGTGTGGATCGTAATTAACTGCCAAATCTCCATACTTAATAGATTCATGATCCATACCATCAATATGAATTTTTCCTGTTGATTTTCCAACTATCCTCTCAACTTCCTTTTCAGTCATTCCTGGCTTTATCCCCATATATCCATTCAATGTATTTTTATGCATGAAATTTTCTAAGAAATCATCACTCATTACATTAATCTGTGGTGATTTCTTATTCTCTATCGTTTCTTTCCCTTCCTTATCAGGATCATTTGGAACTTTACCTTCTTCACTATCTTTTTTAGATACTTGATGCACTGGTGTATCTTTTTTAGGTGCATCTACTGGTCTGACAAAAAAGTAATAATACGTCGAACATGCTACGACAATCATTGCAATAACTAAAATGACAATTACAATAAAAGACCATTTTTTTCGCTTTGAATTAGTGATCATTTGATTTCTATATTGCTCAAATGCTTCTAGATCATTCCCACATTGATTACAAAAGCGTTGAGTTTCATGAATATGATTCCCACAACGTGGACAATATTTCATTTTATTACCTACTTTCACTTCTTGAGGTTAAATTCTTAGATGCTTGTGAACATGTTGATATCTGTTTTTATCTTTCAGCTAAGCACTGAATTTTTGCAATATGATTGCCATCAATATCAACTGCAACTAAATATCCGTTACTTTTATCATTGTTATAAATAATTTCAGTAGGTGTATAACTATCATATGAATAATAGCGACTTAAAAAATCATCTACTTTTACATTATCTGGGCTTACGCCTACTGCTATTACCTTACCTTCTTCATTATTAGGGCTATAATCTACTGTAATATTTCCATATTTCGTTGATTTCCATTTGAACCCTGGCACTTCCAATATGCCTGTAGGTTTACCTATTAATTTTTCAACTTCATTTTTTGTCATACCTACCTTAATACCATAATAGCCGTCTCTACAATCACTCTTTAAATATGTATTTTCAAAATCTTCGGACATCACATCAATATTTGGAGACTTCATACGTATCTCTTTATCATTTTTTTGTTTAGATTTTTTCTCTCCTTGTCTCACTGTCTTTTTGATGTCTTCTTTAGTTTTATGATGTGTGCTTGTCACTTCCTCACTCTTTACCATTTCTGGTTTCACAAAAAAGAAATAGTATGTTAAACCTCCAGAAATTAAAATAGCTACTATAAGTATTACGAATAAAATATATGGCCACCTTTTGTTTTTTTGAGATGCCGCACTTTCATATAATTGATTCTCTCTATATTGTTTAAAAACTTTTAAATCACTACCACATTTATTACAAAATGATTGACCTTCTTTAATTTGATTTCCACATTGTGGACAAAATTTCATGATGTTACCTACTTTCTTTCTTATGATGCACATAATTCTGTTCGTGTTGTAGGTTGTCTGTGTCTTAGTTTAATCCATTCACACTTATATTTATTCATTATTTTAAATGACTTTAAAGATGTTTTCTATAAATTTATTATATTATATAAAAAATAATAATGAAGTGTTTCTCACTTCATTATTACTAATTAGTTATTCTTTTCATAACGTACTTTTTGACGGTAACCATATGTGCTTTCTTTAATTAATTGATCATTAAGCAAACCTGCACCTATTGCTCCTGCAACAGTAGATATTGAGGTTGCAAACCAAGGAATACTTAAATAAAGTTGAACACTGGCTGGTCCTTTTAAACCTACTTGTTGTCCTAAGAATCCTGGAGGTAATAAAACCAGCTCTGCTATTAAGAATAATGAATATAAAATCATATAATATATAACAATGGCTATAAATAAAGTCATGATAGTTGTTAAATTATATAACATTACAATTCTTTTATGCTTAGCTTCTTTTGTAGATTCCCATAAACCATGGGATACCATTATCCAAACGAGCATACCTAAAATTGCCATGATGGAAATTCCAAATAATCGCCATACAGAAAAATCAAGACCCATATTCCACATGGTTGAAAAAATCAATCCGAATGCACCTGTCGTAAAAGCAATCGCTACAATATTACTTAAACTTGCCATCATATTCAGTGGGTTATTCGCAAAGGTCATCCCACTGACAAGTCGTATCATTCCAAGACTGCGTGAATTTGATAAATATCTTAAATGATTGTTTCCTGTTTCTTTTAAATGTACTTCTGTTTTCTCAATACGTGAAAAAGGAAATTGTTTATTGATTTCTTTCTTAACCCTATTATTGTCATCATAACCTATATGCGCTCTTTCAGAATAATGAAGTTCATTAATAATGGTTACGATAGCATGTTTAAAGCGATTCTTTACAGGACGCCATCCAAATGCAGGATATGAAAATATTGCAGCGCCATTTTTTTTATTAATATCTAAAGCAAGTACGTTTTGATGATAGAACATAGGTAAGTCTGTAATTCCTACAACATAATCCCATTCTCTTTTATTATGATAATCTTGAATTTTTTTGAATATTTCTTCCACACTTTCCGCAAAACCAGTAAGAGGATCCACCACGAGATCAACTTTCCAGTCACGTTGATGATTATCTTGTTCTGATAATATATTGGGTATGTCATTAATTAAACTTTGTGCTAATTTCTCTGTCACTCCTGGCGCCACAACGAGACCAATTAATTTTTCTTCACTCATGTTGTTTCCTCCTCTCTATGATCTTGTTTTTTATGTTCATCTTGTTGATTATCATTATTTTGTTTATTGGATGCACTTTCTTCAACTTGTTGATTTGATGCATCATGAGAAGATGATTGAGCTTGTTCTTTTTCTTTCTTCTCTTGTTCTGCTTCTTTATAACGATGATATTGTCGATACGAATAAGTAATCTGACGGATTTTCTCTTCATTCTCTACAGTAGACCCCATTGCCCCAGCAAGTAAACCTAGTGAAGATACAAACCATACTAATTTTACATAATTTATAAATGTAAAATGAGGATGTGCGCTGGTCCATTGATTAAATAAACTTGGTGGAACAAACAATGATACACTTATCGCTAATAAAAGATATAAAATAATATAATTTAAAAGTGTAATAATAAATAATGTGAATACGGTAGTAAAATTATAAATATAGCGATACACACGCTGTGACTTAGCCGTTTTACGTTCAATCAATTGATGTGCATAGAGTAACCAGCCTGTCATACCTAGGATAGCAATAAGCATAAGTATAATAAATCTTATTATGGAGTACTGTATACTCAGCTCCCAAGGCATGGAGAAAATCGATACATAAGTCCCAGTTGCAAAAGCAACTGAAATAATCTTTTTGAAATTAAAAATATTTTTCCATGGTTCATTTGCTCGTGTTAACCCTAAAATAAGTTGAATCCAACTGAGAATAAACCATCGATGAATATAACGTTGCTTTGGCGTTTCATCTTCATTTGGTTCTACTGCTTTAGGATGTATAAGAGGATGAATCTTGGGAGCCACTCTTGAAGTTGAATAATACAATTGTTCAATAATAGAAGTTAAACTATTTCTTAATTTTCGTCGTAGGTCTATCCAACCTAATGAAGGTAAAGATAGCATCGCTACTTGTTTATCATTATTAAAATCACTAATCACTACTTTATTTCCAGAAATACTTGGTAAATCTGTAATACATACAACAAAATCCCAATCATGTTTCTCTTTCATTTTTGCCGCTTTATCAATACTTTCATGTACATCTTCAGCTGAGCCAATCATTAAATCAACGTGGAGCTGAAATACCCATTCTTGTTGATCATTCACACGTTGATTCAGCTGTTCTTTTACATCTGGAATAACAGCTTCTACGTGTTTATGAGATACACCCGGTGAAGGTATCAAACCGATTTTGTGCATTGTGTTATCCTCCTTTCTTTATAAATATATAAAGTAAGGTGTACGTCGAAAAAGTCTACTCTTTTCAAACGTACACCTATTTATAAATGATTATTTAGCAAGTACAAGTGGTGAAAAGATAATGTAAGCAAGTACTACTAAACCTAGAACAATACCGCCTGTAATATAACGATATTTCCAAGGTGTAAGATCCACTTTAGCTTTATTAGTATTTAAGTCAAACGTATTGGAAGGTTTAAATTTATTAAAGACAAGTATAATAGCTAAATCAATAAAGAACATAAAACTAAAAGTATATAAATAATTTAATTGTGGCACCATAAAACTAATTGCAGCATATAACACAATGTGTGTAACTAAAGCTACTTTAGCGCCTAGTTTAGATGTGTGCTTAGAATAAAATGCAACTAAGACCAATGCAAGTACTGGCATACTATATACACCATTGAACTGTTGCACAATCGCATATAATCCACTTGGGAAAAGGGCAATAAGTGGAGATATACCTACTACAATAATGCCAATCACAACTGTCGCGATATGACCGACACGTGCAATATGTTGATCTGAAGCACGCTTACCAAAAATAGGTTTATAAAAGTCTAAAGTAAAGAGTGTTGTTGTACTGTTTAATGATCCAACAAATGAACTTAATATGGCTCCAAAAATAACTGCTCCGAATAAACCATAGCCCCAATCAGGTAAAATCGCCTGAATCAATGCAGGATAAGCATTATCATTAGATGTTATACCCCCATTGAAATAATTATATGCAATAACACCAGGAATCACTGTAAAAATAGGACCAAATACCTTGAATAAACTTAAATATATCGCACCTTTTTGTGCTTCTTTTAAATTCTTACCAGCTAAGGCTTTTTGTACAATCATTTGGTTCGCACACCAAAAGAATAAATTATTAAAGAACATACCAAAGAATAATGTTGGCCATGGAACAACATCTGAATCAATGGCCCCAAAAGCGTTTAGTTTTTCAGGCGTACGTTGGACCATGTGGTCGAATCCTTTTACAAAATTCCCATCACCTAAATGATGTAAACCTAAAATTGTAATAATCAAACCACCTATAATTAATCCGACACCATAGATTGAATCACTAAATGCGCTCAGTGACAAACCACCGATGAATAAGTAGATAACACCTACTGCACCAATGACAAATGCAATAATAATCGTTGCTGTGGCATCACTTACTCCTAAGTATTCCCCAATACTAAACATTTTATTAAATACTAATGAACCAGAATATAAGACAACTGGTAAAAATGATACAACATAAGTGAAAATAAATAATATAGAAACGAAACGTTTAGTAAAGGTACCATAACGCATTTCAAGTAATTCAGAAATGGTATCCACACCGTACCTTAAATATTTTGGTAAGAATATCCATGCAAGTAAGACAACTGCTACAGCAGCTGTGACTTCCCAAGCCATCACTTCCATACCCTTACCATAACTTTGACCATTCTGCCCTACAATTTGTTCTGTAGATAGGTTAGTCATAATAATCGTTGAGGCAATCGTAAATCCTGTTAAACTATTGCCTCCCATAAAATAGCCATCTGCACTATCAGTCTTTATTTTTTTTGAACGCCAGAACGCATAAAGACTGACCCCCATAACAACGGCTAAAAATAAAATAATTGCTAGCCAATTCATAATACGTGTCGCTCTCCTCAATATTTTATTTGCAAAAAATAAAAACGTTAAATCTTCATTCAACGTTAAACTGTTTATTACTTATCCTATAAAGCACCTATTTAGTGTAACTTCTATTTTAACCACGGTATATCTGATTTTCAATCATATAATTGAAAATTATTATAAAAATAAATTATATAAATTTTTATTTTTATATTCAAATAAAAAAGTAATCAATATATTCTTTAATGGAAGCGCTTGACTTCTGATAATAGAAGGCATAAAGTGAAACTATAGTTAAATCATATGCACTAGGGGTGTTTTAAAACTGAGATGAGGTGTAACCTCAAACCCTTTGAACCTGAACTAGCTTATACTAGCGTAGGAAAGTGTCGTATAAAATAAGATGACCTGTTGAGATGTGTCAAACTGTTCTCAATAATGATAGATCTATTTTAATGCAACTTTCCTAATGTGAAGGTTGCATATTTTTTCGCTGTAAATGAAGTAAATGGAGGCACGATCTTTATGACGAGAACAGTATTAGTAACGGGAAGTAGCCGTGGTTTAGGTGCGGTCATTGCAAAAACATTAGCTACACAAGGATTTGAAGTAATCATTAATTACAATCAAAGTCGTGAAGCGGCTGAGGCACTTGCAAAGGAGCTTGGTGACAAAGCTATCGCAATTCAAGCAGATGTCACACAACGTGATGAAGTTGATCGTTTAGTTAATGAGGCAACACATCATTTTGGAAAAATTGACGTTGTGGTCAATAACGCATTAGTTAATTTTAAATTCGATCCTAATGCGCAAAAGGCATTTAAAGACTTAGCATGGGAAGACTATCAACAACAAATTGATGGTACCCTAAAAGGCGCTTTTAATGTTACTCAAAGTGTCATTCCGCAATTTATAGAACGTGGTTCTGGTGCCATTGTAAGCATTGGCACAAATTTGTATCAACATCCCGTTGTCCCATATCATGAATACACAACAGCTAAAGCTGGATTGATTGGATTCACGCGTAATGTTGCAGCCGAATTAGGGCAATATGGTATTACTGCTAATGTAGTGTCAGGAGGATTGCTTAAAACAACTGATGCTAGTGCTGTCACTACACCAGACGTTTTTGATTTAATTGCACAGACTACGCCATTACGTAAAGTGACTACCCCACAAGATGTTGCTAATATGGTTGCTTATTTAAGTAGCGAAGCAGCAGATGGTATGACTGGTCAAAATATTACTGTCGATGGTGGTTTAACCATGAATTAATATATAACTGGTCTTCCTTATCTTAGAATAGAAATAAAATGAACATTGGAGTGAGAAATTAAATTGACCCATCAACATCAACTTCATCTCGGTATATTAATCTATGGATGTGGTCATCATCAAGCTGCTTGGCAACTTCCCAATTCAAGTATTGAACGTATCGGTGATATTCAATACTATCAAGAATTAGCTCAGTTATCTGAAAAAGGGTTGTTAGATGTAGTCTTTTTCGCAGATAATCAGTCTTTTATCCCTAGCTATACTTCTATGCCAAGTTTTTGGTTTGATCCACTGATTAACTTAACTGCTATATCTCAAGTCACACAACATGTTGGATTAGTTCCTACCATTTCAAGTACATTTTCTAATCCATTCACTGCAGCACGTCAGTTACTTAGTTTAGATCATATTAGTGGTGGACGAGTGGGATGGAATTTAGTCACTTCCATGACAGATGCCGAAGCTCAAAATCACAGCATGGACCATCTACCCAATCATGATGAACGCTATAAGAAAGCAGAAGAGTTTGCTCAAGTCATGAATGGATTGTTTGATTCTTGGCATACTGAAGATTTCAAACCAAATCGGCATCATCATACAATGATAAATCGCAATATCAAACCGCTTCACCACAATGGCAAATATTTTCAAGTTCATGGACCATTAACAACACCAAGTAGCATTCAAGGAAAACCTGTGGCGATGCAAGCAGGTGCATCTAAACAAGGTATTGCATTAGCTACAAAATATGCAGATGCAGTATATTCTGTTTCTTGGAATATGAAGCAAGCAAAACGTTATCGCGAGCGCTTAGATAGTGAAATGGCACAACATGACCACAAGCGTTATATTAAAGTCTTTCCTGGACTAGTCACTTATGTAGGTCATACACATGAAGAAGCATTGAAAAAGAAAGCAAAACTTGATCAACGACTTCCTATCAAAGCCGCTTTAAAGCAACTCAGTTTTTTCATTCAACAAGACTGTAGTCAGTGGGAATTAGATGCTCCTGTGCCTAAACTACCTTCTTTAGAAGAGTTTAACGGTCCCGTCGGTCGATATGAAACCATCTTAGAAATTATTCAAGATAAGCAACCTACTGTCAGAGAACTGCTAAGTTACCTTAATGCGGGGGGTGGACATCTGACACTCATAGGTACGCCAAAAGAAATTGTAGATGAAATGGAACGCTGGTTTAATGCGGGTGTTGCAGATGGATTTAACTTAATGCCACCTTCTTTACCAGATAGTTTAGACGACGTGGTTACACTCATTGTACCTGAATTACAACGTCGTGGCTTATATCGACATCAGTATAAAGGTTCTACACTAAGAGAACACTTAGATTTAATTTAATATTAAAATCATTTATCTAATATATTTTATCCAAACCATATAGTAGAAATTGTAGAAATTAACGTAAAAAGCGATGGTATTAACTTAGGAATACCATCGCTTTTATATATCATATTATTAATATTTGTATGGATCGTTATCTTTTTCTTCTTGAAGCTTTCTTGCTTCATCTTGAATAAAATCATTACTTCGTTTATTCGTTTTATGATTTGAATAACGTTGATCACGATAGTCGTCATCATTTGAATCATTTACGTGTGTATCGTGGTATCTTTCATTATTATTGTCCGCTGCTTGATCTTTATTTGAATAATGATCTTTAATATAACGTTGTTGTTGTCTTTCTTCTTCTTCATTCAAAATGAATGCATTATTATTTGCATTTACATCATGATGGTCTCTTCTGTAATGATCATTATAACCGCCATTGCCATACATGTCATGCTTAGGTTTACGAACAAGTAACATAATACCAGCAATTAACCATAAAATTAAACTAATCCAGTTTGTAGCAATCGCTAAAATACCTGCAATAATTAATAAGATACCTGCAAGTTTAGGTTTTTTATTAATTAAAATACCGCCAATAATTGCAAGAATTAATGGGATGAACGCGCCCCATGTAAAGAAATTAAATAAACCACCTAATGCATCCATACCATTATTTATTTCTGTTATAGAAACCTCATTGCCTTGTTTTTGTGTTTCATTAATAATTTGTTCTTTAAAATCAGCATTACCAATAAAGGGTTTAATCATTAAAAACATAATTGCAACTAATGCTTGAATCGCAACACCTATCCAAGTAAGAACGTGTTCCCCTGTACGTTTAATGTTATTGTTACTATTTCTATTTGTTGTATCATCATATTGTTTTACCATTATTCCGCCTCCTTTTTTTATCCTTATACCCTACTGCCTAAAGTCTTACACTCATTTATATATAAGAATGAGGATTTCTTTTTACTAATATATCAACGATGAATGAGACGATAATATACACGAGACGTCATTACATACATCAAAGCATAGATTATCATTACAAACACTAAGACACCGATATAAGTTGTTAAAAATAATTTTATATCATTAACATCTAAAATACCAAGCAAAGTATAAATCATTTTAGAAGCACATAGTACATGTATCATAGATATTATAATAGGTAAAGTAAAAATAATAACTACTTGGTCATGAATAACAGATTTAATTCGTTCTTCTTCTAAACCTACTTGACGCATAATTCGATAGTTTTTTCGATCTTCATATCCCTCAGCAATATTCTTATAATACATCATCGTAAATGTGCCAATCATTAAGACTAAAGAAACAATAGTGCCAACAAAAATGAGACCACCATAAATATCAAACATTTCCTTATTTAATTCATCTTTTTTATCAATTTGAATATCATATTGTTTCATCAATTTAGAATTAATATGATCTATGGACTGTGTATCATGTGTTTTAAGATTAAAAGCAATGTATGAGTTAATATTTGCTGTTGTTTGATAATAATAAATCAATTGACGTTGTTGATTTACATTATGAGTAACAAGCGTGACTGCTCCTGGAAATGGAAATGAAAAATGATCTCCCTTTAACTGATTTGTTTTAAATGTTTGATTCATTAATTTGATATGGTTTAACTTTTGAAACATGAAATGATTCGTTAATATTCCCATTTCATTATGTTTAAGTCGTAGATTCGTATGATTGATTGTATTGTAATCTTGCTGATTCATTACAATTAAATATACACTATTTACATCCAATGGACTATTCTCATTATCTCGCTTTACAAATGTACCCTTTTTATAAGTGACTGCGACACTTCCACTTGTATATTCTCTGAAAGCATCAACATCAACATATCTCTTAATCTCGTTTTCTAGCTGACGTACTTTGTGTTTACTCGTAGTACTATGATGCACATCTCCACTCAATTCAATACGATATTGTGTTGGCATTAAATGATTCGCACGTTGGTCTACACTACGATATGTAGCGACGCTCATTCCTAGAGTCACAATAAGAAAAGTACATAGCATGGTTAAACTAGCCAAACCGATAGAATTAGAATTCATTCTTGAGCGTAAACCAGAAATAGTAAAAAAATATTTAGGTCGATAATAAACACTCGGAATCTTTTGAAGCCAATCTATCACTAAAACACTCAGTGATATAAATAAGCAATACGTTCCTATTGTCACTAAAATAAGGGCAATAAAAATATTACGTAGTGAAACCAAAATGAGTGTATCTTTTAAGGCAATCATATAACTGTCACCAACAGTTATGATTCCAACAATCAATAAGATATAGAGTAAAGGTTTGGGCCATTGTTTTTCCGTTGGATGTTGCTGCTGTATTAACTTAATAGGACTTTGAAAAGTGATTTTTATATTGTTGACAATAAATAAAAATAGCATCATTATCGCTAACATCAACAAGGTGTATCTCATTGCACTTATATCAAATGGATATTTTTTCAAAGATACATGCGTATACCCTAATATTTTATTTAACGACATATAAGTTAATGCACCAAATAAGTAACCACCTATCATACTCAGACACCCAATGATAATATATTGATAAATTCCTTCTATAAACAACATTAACCTAAAATGCTTTTTTTCCATACCAAGAATCATATTCATAGCCAGCTCTTTTTGACGACGTCGCATAATAAAACGATTAGCATAAAGAATAAAAAGTAGTCCAAACAGACACATAAAAAAATTTCCGATACCAATAAAAACTGGAATAACATCACTATGCTTATGAATCGAAGCATTCATGTTTAAGGATAATAAAATAAATTCAATACCAAATAATGTACTGATTACTAGAATAAATGGAATCATAATATGTCGCTGTGTTTTAAAATTCTGAGTGACTAATGTCCAAAGCAAGCGAAAGGTCATTTTAATCACCTCTTTCGTGAAGCATTGCTAAACTATCAGCAATACGTTTTTGAAACTCTGATTGTAGTTCCTCCCCTCGATAAATTTCATGATATAAACGGCCATCTTTAATGAACAAAATACGTTTGGCATAAGAAGCATCCACAGCCGAATGTGTCACCATTAAAATGGTTTGCTCATTTTTATTAATATCTCTAAATAGTTCCATAATCGTTTTAGATGTTTTAGAATCAAGTGCACCTGTAGGCTCATCTGCGAGTAACAAATCCGGTTCATTAATCAGTGCTCGACAGATAGCCACGCGTTGTTGTTCTCCTCCTGATATTTCAAAAGGATATTTATTAAGCAGTGGTTCAATATGTAATTGATAACTTAAGCGATAGAGACGATGACGCATCATCTGATGTGAGCGATTCGCAAGTACAAGCGGCATTAAGATATTATCTTTATTTGTCATTGTCGGCAAAATGTTAAAGTCTTGAAAGACAAAACCTAAATGATCTCGACGGAAATATGCGATTTCTTTATTACGCAATTGACGGATATTTTGCTCGTCAATCGTTATCGTACCTTCAGTAGTTTTATCATAAGTTGCAATTAAATTAAGTAAAGTGGATTTCCCAGATCCAGATTCACCCATAATTGCTACAAATTCACCCCTATCCACATTAAATGAAATGCCATTTAATGCGGTAGTAGCATTCAGACCTCTCCCAAATGTTTTTTTTACATTATTCACGTCTAACAACATGATATCCATGCTTCCTTTCTTTTCATTAAACTCTTTAATTTATCACTTACTACTATCATAAAACAAAAAGAAACCAGTAACATTAATCATTTCTTAAAAATGTTACTGGTTGTCCTTACATTATTGAAAGTTTAATTATTTTCTGGGAAATGTATGTCAAATGTAGTTCCTTCATTGAGCGTTGAAGACACTTCTACTTTATGATGTAAATGTGCCGATATATGTTTAACAATAAATAATCCAATGCCACTTGAATGTTGATGAAGTCTTCCGTTATAGCCCGAGTAGCCTTTATCGAAGATTTTGGGAAGATCGGCTTTACTAATTCCTACACCATTATCTCGTATAGATAGCACACGATTTTCGTTGTTAAACGTAATCCAAATGTCTTTACCACGTGCATATTTCAAAGCATTATTAAGAATTTGTTCTATCATGATTGTACACCATTGAACATCAGTAAGTACTTCATCTTCACAACGTGTGTAATGAATGTTTGTTTTTTGGTCGATGAATTGAATCGAATATTTCATAATAAGAGGTTTAACGAGATCATTAATGACTACTTTCGAAAAGGACATATCCGTTTCTTGATTCATTAATTTTAAATAGCTAAGTGCAAGACTCGTATAGTTATCAATTTGTATAATTTCTTGACGCACGCGATTCACTACATTATCTTCATTTCTTTCTAAAAGGAGTTTCGAAGCGGTAATAGGTGTCTTCATTTGATGCACCCATGTTAAAAAATAGTTCTCAACATTGACTTGGTATGCAGATTGTTCATTTTTTACACGTTGTAATTCATCTTCTAAGTCAGCAACTTCTTCTTTTAAAGACACTGCTTCTTGAAATCCACTAAGTTGAATCAACCAAAAAATAATCATTATGAAAAGAATAATTGCCATACCTAGAAAGAATGCGTTGAAAGGCAAATTAAAAAGAAAGAAAATCACCAAAAAAAGTAATAGAAATAATGCTACTATCATCATTTGATGACGTATCGATTTTATAAATGCTTTTAACATCATATTTACACCTTATACCCTACATTTTTCTTTGTCTCAATGAAATCAACAATACCGATAGATTGCAGTTTTTTACGTAGGCGTGTCATATTTACTGCTAACGTATTATCATCAATAAAATTCTCCGATTCCCAACATTTTTCAATGATTGCTGTACGACTGACATATTTCCCTTCATTTTGAAATAATTTATTCAAAATTTGTAGTTCAGTAAACGAAAGTTGTACAGAGTCATCGTTGTAGTAAAGTGTGGCTTCATCAACAACGAGCTTACACCCTTTAACAGTAATCTCATTATTTGAAACCGTTAAATCATATGTTCTACGTAGCAATGCTTGAATTTTCGCTATAGTAAGTGATAAATTAAATGGTTTTTCAATAAAGTCATCTCCGCCCATTTGAATTGCCATAATTTGATCCATATTGTCAGTACGCGAACTAATGAAAATAATTGGGACATTAGATACTTTACGTATCTCTTGGCACCAATGATAACCATTAAATGTAGGTAAATTAATATCTAATAACACAAGTTCAGGTTCTGAAGTTTTAAATTCTTCGAGAATATTATCGAACTGCTTAGCAATACTCACTTCATAGTTCCAATGTGAGAGTTCATTCCCTAGACTTTCTGCAATGACGACATCATCTTCGACAATCAATACTTTCATTTTTTTCATCCTTTATTTTGCGTCATGATCATTATTGTCATTAGAATTAGACATTTTATTTTTTTCTTGTTCAAATTTATTTTCTTTATGTTTTGTTTTTTTCTTACGTTTTCTTTCTTCCATAATAGATAATGCGATAAATACAACTATCAGTAAAGGAGATAACATTACGAATATCATTATTGATTCACCTCTATATATTTATTAATGACATGATTTCTTTAACTTTATTTTAACGCTTTTTCTTTAAATTGAATATATTCGAGATTAACTGTTTCATAAAAAAGTAAGGAGCGAGATTCGAATTCATTTTGAATACGCCGTCTCACTCCCATGCTTCTTTTACTTTTAATCTTCTTTATTTAAAATATACTTTCTAATATCTTCTATGGTGATCGCTTCTTTAATTTGTCTTTTGATATCATTGATTTTTGCTGTTCTTCCCATACTTCCTGCCCAACTTTTAGGACTATGCTGTTCCCAATCATCTAATTCTTTAAATAGTTCTTGTAATGTTGTCATATGTTTACCACCTTTTTTAATTTGGGTAAATAAAATAGCCCTCCTTAAATAAGAAGCGCTTGTCGACATCTTCTTATCTTTCAGGAAAATCCTGTTGGATGTAGCACCTCACGCAAAGCGCAGTTGCTGAAGTTTCATAGGGCCAATTCCCTCCACTTACTCTTAATAAGATCAAACTATTTTATTTAATACTATTGTAACATACATTTTCAATTCTTTATATTAAATTGATTTATTAAATCATAGAATATGATAAGTTAATAGTTTTTTACAATACCTTAAACTAAAGTTTACTAAATACTTACTTCAAATCAAATAAAGTTTCTTAATATAAAGATGTAAGTAATCTATATTTTACATATTAGGGGGCTTTTTTAATGATGAGTTTCATCAATAAATTCGGAAAAACCACAGTAGCAACTTCAATCCTAGCTGCTTCAGTATTAGGTACAACACATGTGTCATTTGCATCTGGTGCTGGACAAGGTGCTCAAGGTCAACAAGGTCAAGATGGCGATTACATGGCCATCGGTAACACTAAAAATCCTAAAAATGTGATTTTCATGGTTGGAGATGGTATGGGTCCTTCTTATAATTCAGCTTACCGTTATTATGCAGATAATCCTAATACCAAAGAATTAGATCAAACTGCTTTTGATAAATATTTAAAAGGGACTAACCGTACTAACCCTAATGATCCTAAAGAAAATGTAACTGATTCAGCTGCAGGTGGTACAGCTTTCGCTACAGGTCATAAAACATATAATGGTTCAATCTCTGTAGATAATGATAAAAAACCTTTAAAATCAGTATTAGAATATGCTAAAGAACAAGGTAAATCAACTGGTTTAGTGACAACAGCAGAAGTCACTGATGCAACCCCAGCTGTGTATGCGGCACATGTAGATGATCGTGATAAAAAAGATGAAATTGCACAACAATTTTATAATGATAAAATTAATGGCCAACATAAAGTAGACGTTATCTTAGGTGGAGGCTCTAAATACTTCGGTAAAGAAAATGGTAATTTAACTGAGAAATTCCAAAAAGATGGTTACGACTATGTAACCAATAAAACTGACTTAGCTAACTCTAAAAATGATCAAGTATTAGGTTTATTTGCTGAAAAAAATATGCCGTTACAAATTGATGCACCACAACAAAATCCATTATTAGCAGATATGGAAGACAGTGCATTATCTAAATTAGAAAAAAATGATAAAGGATTCTTCTTAATGGTAGAAGGCGCTTCAATTGATAAATCTGGTCATCCTAATGATATCACTGGTGTCATGTCAGAAATGAGCGGTTTCGATAAAGCATTCCAAAACGCTATCGACTATGCGAAAAATCATAAAGATACATTAGTTGTCGCAACTGCTGACCACTCAACTGGTGGTTTATCCATCGCTAAAGGTAAAGATTATGTATGGAATCCAGACGCTATTCATAAAATGAAACATTCTGGCAGTTACATGACTGAACAAATTGCTAAAGGTAAAGACCCTGAAACAGTGATCAATGAAGGTTATGGTGTCGACTTCCCTGAAAAACAATTAGATAAAGTTAAAGATGCAGCGAAAGAATTAAAAGACGTTAAAGATAAAGCTAAAAATGACGATGATCCAAAAATTGCAGAAGCAACAACAACATTACAAGACGCCATCCAAAAACCAATTAACGATGCATCTCATACTGGTTGGACAACATATGGTCACACTGGTGAAGATGTAAATACTTATGCATATGGTCCAGGTGCTGATAAATTCCGTGGTAACATTGATAACACAGATAGCGCGAAAAACATCTTCGACTTCTTTGGTCAAGATGTAACGTCTAATCAAAATCAACAATAATATGTAGCTCATAGATAAGACGCTCTCTATAATTGAAGAGCGTCTTGTTTTATAGTCAGATAAATCACTTTAGCAAGTAATGACCTGCTAAAGTGATTTTTTACATCATTATTTCATTTCTAAATTATCTTTAATTTTTTGTTTTACTTCATTTAAGCTATCTTTATTGGAATAGAGCTTAAAACTGGTATATCAAGGTCTCGTTTGATATCTTTTTCAATTATGTATTTTTTTACTTAGTAATATTTTTAGTTGTAAATGATTTAATTATAATTAATTCTTTCGTATATCAATACATTAAAACAAAAAACCGAGATATTTCAATCTTAGAAATATCTCGGTTTATATGATTAATATTCAATATTTGGCATTTCGTTTACTTTGTTTTGATATTTTTTGAAAGCAATATAGCCTACAAAACCAATAATAGTTGTAACTAAAAGTTTTTTCATTATTGTCACTCCTTTTAATTTTTAGCGTACATTAGATTTGTTTAATCAAAAAACAAGTCTAGACTAAATATATTATACACTCATTTGGTATTATTTTTAAAGTCAATCGAACAAATTGCGTTATATTTATGTCATTTTAGAGAATGTATTGACAATAATATCTAATTTTTCATCACAAATAAACAAATATATATCGCAACAAATTCTAAGAAAGTAAAAAGATAAATATATTTTAAATTCAGCTTTTCTTTAAGTGGTACCTCCCAATGTGGATACTGACGTTCATAATAGACATTTTGAGTAAAAAATAATCCTAAACCAAATGGAATATAAGTAATGATGTTTTTATACTTTGACTCTAACTCTATTTTATTAAGAAAATGTCTCATCAGCACTTGCAATATAATGACAATAACTAAGAGGAGTAGTATGTGAATCATTTTATTAATCGTACCCCTTTCACAAATAATATAACAGTGGCTTGTAATAACACTATAAGTACAATAAAAATTAACACTTTTTAAATTGATGGCATCAAACACGTGATACGTAATCGTGTTAATGGGTATGTAAATAACCAAACCATATGAAATCTCAAAACACGTCCTACAAATATTCCTATTCCATTTAGAAACTTTAAAAACAATACTAAGTAATGATTAAGGTCATATATTAGAAGTATAATGTGATAAAGTTATAAATATAAAGATTATATAATTTATTGCAAAGGAAACACTTATTAAGTAACTATGTAAATACTGCCTATTCAATTAAATCAATAACGATATAAAAATATGTCCTTACAATATAACGTGGTGTTACATTCTACACTACTTTCTTTCTATAAATAAATTAAGGTTAGGAAAATAGAATGCTAACACGTGATATCTTAACATTCTACTTTACTCTAACCTCTTCTATATTAAATCGTGTACTTTCGAATTGCATTATTTATAACTGTTGTAAAGGAAGACATGGCTAGCGCTCAATTGTTTTCATTTTTTATGTACTTTTAACAAATAACCGTTATGCGTGAAAAATATTTATTAACAATCTAGTGTTAATTCTAATTGACCTCCCTTAACATTTTATAATGTAATCTACAATATTATTTGGTTTTATTACAGTCAACTATCCTATCGTACGTTGTACATTAAATGTAAATATATTTAATTCTTTTGAAATAAGTTGAATTAACTTTTCATTGTTATTGATCATAGACAGTATATTTTCTCCTTAAAATGGTATAGAAACATCTGAACTTTCAATATACATCAGTTTAGCTTCTTTTTTAAGATTCTTTTTCATCTTTTAAATGTTTAATATCTTGAAACCCTTCTCGATAATTCGATAATTCTTCCATAATCGCATACCAATCTTTTCCAACTTTTTGGAACGTTTGTTGCATTAATTCATCTTGTGCTTTGTTTAATTTTTCTACTAGTTTACTTCCTTTAGGCGTGGGAAATAATTGCTTTACTCTTCGATCTTCTTCAGATTGTTGTTCAATAACTAATGCTTCTTCTTTTAACTTTTTCAATGTTGCGTGAGACCCTTGCTTTGATATTTCTAACGTATTTAGTAACTGCTTAATCGTAATACCAGGCAATTTATTGATAAAAAATAAAAAGCGATGATGTTGTCGACTCATACCATATTTTTCGATAATTTCATCTGCAGTCGTCACAAACGTTTTATAAGCGAAATAAAATAGCATGTGCTCATAATCATTTTTATTTCGATCCATATTCACTCGTTCCTTTTCAAAGTCATTATTAATTATTATAGTAAATTTTCTAACGACTTTCATCAAAAGGTCAATAATGTTGACTTTATTTATAACCAGGCTTATCCTATATATGTAAACAAAAGCAATACAAAGGTGGAATTGAATATGAAACAACGTGTAGGACAATATTTAATGGATGCAGTACATGAAGCAGGTGTCAATAAAATATTTGGTGTGCCAGGAGATTTTAATCTAGCATTTTTAGATGACATCGTCAGTCATGAAGGCGTTGAATGGGTTGGAACAACGAATGAACTAAATGGTGCTTATACCGCTGATGGTTACGCACGAATGAATGGACTAGGCGTACTCGTAACAACATTTGGCGTTGGCGAATTAAGTGCTGTTAATGGTATTGCAGGCGCTTATGCAGAACGTGTTCCGGTCATTGCTATCACAGGCGCACCAACAAGAGCTGTTGAAAAGGCAGGCAAATATGTGCATCACTCTTTAGGTGAAGGACACTTTGATAGTTATCGACACATGTTTGAACCTATTACTACTGCACAAGCCTATATTACAACTGAAAATGCAACAACTGAAATTCCTAGAGTAATCAATGCTGCAATTCAAGAACGTCGACCTGTACACATTCACTTACCAATCGATGTAGCAGTGTCAGATATTGAAGTTGAACAACCATTCAAAGTTGAAAAAACACCTCAACAAGATGTATCTCAATATGTAGATATGGTGGCTGATAAGTTACGTTCAGCTAAACAACCATTAATTATTACTGGTCATGAAATCAATAGTTTCCATTTACATGATGAATTAGAACAATTTGTAAATAAAACGAATATTCCAGTTGTTCAATTATCGTTAGGTAAAGGGGCATTCAATGAAGAAAACCCACACTATATGGGTATTTATGATGGAGAAATTGCTAAAGATGACATTAAAGACTATGTCGATCATAGCGATGCTATTTTAAATATTGGTGCCAAATTAACTGACTCAGCTACTGCAGGCTTTTCATATAAATTTGATATTAACGAAGTGGTCATGATTAATCATCGTCTATTCAAATTAAACGATACGATTGATAAAGAAATTATATTGCCTGAATTCTTAGAAGCGTTAAGTACGATAGATTATACAAATAAACATTCATTCCCTTCTTATCAACAACCAAAATCAATTGACTATGAATTAACTGATGATACGTTAACGCAAGATATTTACTTTAAAATGATGCAAGACTTTATTGGCGACAATGACGTATTAATCGCTGAACAAGGGTCATCCTTCTTTGGAGCTTACAGTTTAGCTTTACCTAAAAACATGTCATTTATTGGTCAACCTTTATGGGGTTCAATTGGTTACACATTACCAGCTACATTAGGTTCTCAATTAGCTAATCCACACCGTCGTAATATCTTATTAATTGGTGATGGGTCATTCCAATTAACTGTTCAAGAATTATCAACAATGATTCGCCAAGATATTAAACCTGTGATTTTCTTAATTAATAATGATGGTTATACTGTTGAACGTCTCATTCATGGTATGGAAGAGCCATATAACGATATCAACATGTGGGATTACAAAGCATTACCCAAAGTATTTGGTGGAGATACTGTACAAGTACATGACGTTAAATCTTCAAAAGATTTAAAAGAAACGTTTGATGATATTAATAACCATCCAAATCACATGCACTTTACTGAAGTCACAATGAAATGGGATGACGCACCTCAAACACTACGTGATATCTCTAAATCATTTGCTAATCAAAACAAATAATGGATATTGGGAGAACATTTAAATAAATCAATTAAGAGCGACTATATATGTCAATAATACATATTTAGTCGCTCTTTTTTATAAACTTTTTTCATTTAAAAATTTATTATCGATCACATCTTTTGTAATATCCTGTAAATGTTTGATATTCCATTCACTTTTTGAATCATACTGTAGTCCATGTTTCTCTGCTAATTGTGATGTGTAATCATCAAGGTTATAAATTTTAAAATGTTGTCGTGTTTGTTTATTGGTAGGACGTGCTTGTTCGTAATGATTGACCATGCTTGTCCATTTAACATTTTCTAAATGTACACCTTTAGGTTCTTTTACTACATCGAAGTTTATCCTTCCTAACAATTGATTATTTTCATCTCCACCATATTGTCCATTTAAAAAATTACCTAAAGAATAAGCTACCAAGGTTTTATGGTGATGATCTTTTGCTTTAACCCACTTTACTGGTTGAATCACATGTGGATGCGTGCCAATGACGACATCTACACCCTCATTTGCAAATAATTGAGCGTACTTCTTCTGTGTTTTATTTGGTGTATGGTGATTTTCATTTCCCCAATGTGCCGACACCATGACGACGTCGCTTTGTTGTTTTGCTTTTCGTATATCATGTTTAATAGTAGCTTCATCAAACGTTTTTACTGTATATGGATAGTTTGAGACCATATCATTTGTTCCATATGTATAACTTAATACACTGATTTTCACGCCATTTTTAGAAATGGTATGTACACGATTCGCCTCTTTTTTCGAATTGTATATCCCTGTAAACAATACGTTATGATCAAATTTTTCCCAAGTCTGTATATGATTTGTGATCCCTTGATCTCCTTGATCTAAGGAGTGATTATTTGCACCATTAATCACATCGAACCCTGTTGCAACAATGTCACTTGCTACCTGACTAGGTGTATTGAATCGTTTAAATCCAGAATATGGAATATCATCCCCACCAAGTGGAGACTCCTGATTGACAAAAGCTAAGTCAGGCCTAGCTATGTCTTTCTTTATATTAGAATACATTGGCTTAAAGTTATATGTACCATCTGAATATTGTGCATCATGATATACGACAGGATGAATTAAATTATCTCCCACTGCTACTACCGATATTTTTTCACTATTATTTTCAACAAGAGCCATACCGCATATCAGTGAAAATACTAGAAAAATAACAACCGAAGTTATGTAATATTTGTACACTAAACTTACGCTCCTTATTGATTTAGAGTAGATTCTTTTATATTCACGAAAAACCTAA
The DNA here is from genome assembly GCF_001808085.1 of Staphylococcus sp. HMSC14C01. Taxonomy (NCBI): domain Bacteria; kingdom Bacillati; phylum Bacillota; class Bacilli; order Caryophanales; family Staphylococcaceae; genus Staphylococcus; species Staphylococcus sp. HMSC14C01. The sequence goes on along the minus strand of NZ_KV792011.1, from coordinate 10,667 downwards.
AATAATTAATACTTGTAATTATTTTAAAATACTCAAAATAATAACTCAAATTAGTTTATGAATTAAAAAAATAAGAAATAGAAAAAGTATCTATTTCTTATTTTTGGTTATCTATCCTTACTAGATGTATCAACATGTTTGATGGGTTGATCGATGGCACTTGCTAATTTGAAAGTTTAGTTTTAACTGTAGTGTTCATTGGTTACTTAACTTTATTCGTTGTAGGTATTGCTGGTTTTGTCTATACTATTTTAGCTATTCTTGCAATGAATAAGGGCGAAGATTTTGTTGTTCCATTTACGATTGAAATCATTAAATAAAACGAAATATCCCTTTGTGACGTATCATCACAAAGGGATATTTTTTTATTTCTCTACTAACCATTCAATGGTACGTTCAATTGCTTTGTCCCAAAAAGCATAATCATGTTCCCCAGGTCCTTCTTCATATTTATAATTGATACCTTTTTCATCTAAATATTTCATAAATCGTTGATTATCATCATATAAGAAGTCTTCTGTGCCACATTGAATAAAGAGTTCTGGAAGTGTTGCGCCTTTATCAACCGCTTCATCCACTAAGTGATAGGTATCTAACTCTGTACCTTTAACTTTTAAAGCTTCACCGGCAATGGCTTTGGGATCAAAGTCATTCCACTCAATATCGAGTAATGATTGTACATCACATACCGCTGACAATGGCGCTGCTTTAGAAAATAAATGGCTTTGAGTTAAAGCGAATTTTATTGTTCCGTACCCCCCCATTGAATGACCTGCAATAAAATTATCTTCTCTTTTTTTAGATACTGGTAACACTTGATGTGCATAATTGTAAATTTCTAATATATAGTCATAGTAGCTATGACCAAAAGCCATATTCGCATAGCCACTGTGATCTGCATTCGGCATAATCACTGCCAACTGATGTGCTTCTGCATAACGTTCGATACTTGTGAAACGCATATACGATGTCGCATCACTTGATAAACCATGGAGCAGTAATAACATTTTTAAAGGTTTTACAGGTTCATGTTGTTTAAAAAAGCTATCGTCTTCTGGAACGATGGCTGTAAACGATTGATTCATCCCAATCGTAGGTGATTTATAATTAATAGTCATAAATGCCATATTGTTTCGTCCTTCCATTTTATAAGTATGATATCTATTTTACACTTTTTGTAGACTAATGGAACGTTTTTTAATATAAAAAGACGCTAGCCAAATGACTAACGTTTTTGTCAATAAATTGTTTCACGTGAAAACATTATATATCTTCTCTAAATAAAGGTTGACTCATACATCTTGGACCTCCACGACCACGTACCAATTCACTGCCTTTAATTTCAATCACTTTAATCCCTTTATCACGTAATAATTGATTAGAGACATAGTTTCTATCGTATGTTACCACAACGCCTGGGCGAATACATAATGTATTAGATCCATCGTTCCACTGTTCTCTAGCACCGTCTATGACATCTCCATTGCCAGTAGGTATAAATTCTACGTCATCTACACCTAATGCATTGGCTAACGTTTCTCGTAGCTGTCTAGAGTGTGTAATTTTAATATCATCTTTCATTTTATCTTGTTCAATTGTAAAGATATTCATGTGATTCTCTTCTTTAAAAATAGCTGCATGCACTGTAAATTTGTCATAATCAATCATTGTAAATACAGTATCTAGATGCATAAATGTACGACTATTGGGTATTTCAATCGCAAGTACTTTTTTAAATGTAGTATAGTCGTCTTTAAATATATTTCTTGCTAGTCGCTCAATGGCTTCAGCTGATGTACGTTCTGAAATACCGATAGCTAATACATCTTTAGAAAGCACAAGCTCGTCTCCACCTTCGATGTTAAACGGTGATGTACGATCAAGCCACACTGGTATATCTGCATCTTTAAAACGTGGATGATATTTTAGAATATACGTCATAAAAATAGATTCACGACATCTTGCGCGCCAATACATACGATTGATCGACATACCTCTACCAATACTTGCTTGAGGATCCCGTGTAAAATATAAATTGGGCATCGGATCTAAATAGAATGGATAACGATCATCTAAATATTCCACTAGATGCGTTGTTTCAAGTTGAATGTCCTCTTTACGTATCCCAGACATCATTGTTTCAATTAATGCTTGATTTGATAATGTTGAAAAATATGTTTTAATTTCTGTCTCATGACCTAAAATTGTTTTTTGAGATTCTGATAAAATATCATCAATCAATTGCTGTCTTACATCTTCATTTTCAATCGCTTCAGCAGCAAGTTGTTCTAGATAAACGACTTCTACCCCTTCACTTCTAAGTGTTTCTGCAAATTGATCATGCTCTTCTTGTGCCACTTTTAAATATGGAATGTCGTCAAACAACAATCCACTTAAATGATCAGGTACTAAATTTTCTAACTCTTTACCTGGTCGTTTTAATAGCACTGTTTTTAATGTACCGATTTCATTATTAACTTGAATTGGCCCCTTTGTCATTTGTATTCCTCCTTCAAGTAAATGGTATATTTATTGTAATTATCATGAAGCAGTGGTTCATAATATACATTTCATGTATATAATTCTATCGTAGCACTAAATGTTAATTTCCAATAATAAAACCTTTTAATTATCGATCAGAAGACGATTTTAAAATTTTAACTTGAAATACCTTTATATAATCATTTAATATTTATTCGCCTATGTGTATAAAAAATGATTGAAGCGAATACGTTCACTTCAATCACCCATTTAATTCATTGCTTTTTGTACTGTACTATAGCCTAATACGACGCGGTCTACTTTACCTTTATTAACATCAAACCAAACTGTCATACCATTTTGTTTAGGTTGATAGTAATAAATACCTGTTGTGTTGTTGTTACCATTATCAATTTTTTGTAGCTCTTTACTATATACTTTTTTTAGTTGTGTTAATGAAAGTTGACCTTTGACTTCCATATCTAATAACGAGGCAGTTTTACCATCTTTAGATACATTTCTGAAGTATTGATCATATTTCAATACCGATTTATTAGATGTTGTCGATTTAATTTTAATGCCATTAAATTTAACATTTTCAGCTTTAATCGCATTTTTAAAATTTTTATCTAATACGAATGAAGCATTTTGACCCGCATAACCATTATAGTTGTAATATGATGACGTTGCTGCGTGTGCAGTCGGCTGTTGAACAAGTGCACCTGTGACGCTAGCACCTAATAGTGTACTAAACGCTATTGTTGTAGCTACACATACTTTTGTTGTCTTTTTCATATACGTCTTCCTCTTTCTCTTTAAACTACTCATATCATACTTCATTACTCATATCTATACAATCATTATATCAATTGGTTATCTATTTAAATATTTTTTTATAAAATTGTGTTATACTATAAATAGGAGTAATAGTTCTATTTACTCCTTCATAAAAAGTTATACTACGTCATAACATTAGACCACGAGTTTACTTCCCCTTTGTTAAACTTGTGGTCTTATGATATATAAATTCATTATTTTAATTTTTAAATATAAGATTTATTTATATTATGAGAAACCACTTCCTAAAATCGAACGTATGTTCTATAATATTATCGAGGTGGTTTTAATGATTCCTGATCAATACAAACATGAAACAGATTATCGTAACATTCCTAGAGAATATTTAGACGCTAATATACCACAAGGACGTGGCATGATTAAGTGGGCACCTTTTGCAGTGATGCCTGAACAATATGAACGAATAAAAACTTTTATCGAAAATCAAAATAAAATAACGATGCCCTCTTTGTCGGATGATCAATTCAATATTCTGAATAGACGATTAATCGAAAAATATACAACTCATCAACTCGCTATGATTAGTTATTTTAGAAATGGTACGATTCATTCTATTGCAGCTTATATTAAACGTATTGATATTTTAAAGCGGTATATTACAATTAGTAATGAGAATGGCTCACAAACAATGCAACTCGAATTTGCAGTATTATGTCACATTGAATAATAAAAACGAGCGAGAATTGAACTCAATTCCGCTCGTATTTATCATTTATTTACTTGTTGTGACACCTTCATAGCCAATATTTACTTCTACTGTTCTTCCATGTGTGATAACAAAAGAAACAATTAATCCATCTTTCTTAGGTTGATATTCGAAAATACCACTTTTTTTATCACTTGGAGTACCCTTTACCTTTTTAAAATCTGAGCCATACGCTTTTTTCAATTGATTATATGTCAAATCTCCTTTAACACTAAATTGAACTTTATTCGCCTTCTTGCCATCTTTACTTACACCAGTAAATTTTTGGTTATATTTTTCAAGTTCTTTATTACTATGCGCTTTTTCAAATTTTATTCCATTCATTGTTACATTTCCATATTTAACTGCTTTAATAAACTGTTGATTTGTTACAAATTTTGCGTCTTTATCAACATATCCGTTATATACATAATATGGCTTTGTAGCTGCATGAGCTGTATCCTCGATTGGTAAAACAGTTGTACTTACGCCTAATACTGTCCCAAATGCTAAAGTAACTGATGCTATAGATTTAACTATTTTATTCATGATTGTCCTTCTTTCTCTAATGGATTTTTATTTCACTATTATTATCTCATACTCTTTGTCTTAATTCACTGTACTTTAGATGTATCTATCACAGAATTATGTAAATAAAATGTAATATGATTTGGTTATATAAATACTACCTATTTGTTGAACTTTGATTATAATAAATTAAAGAAATGAATTAAAAATGGAGGACTATCATTTGAAAAAAATATTAGCAACTATAGTCATTATATTACTTGTTGTGGCATTAGGATTCTCAGTCTTTTTTGCAGCCACTCATTCTAATCAATCTGACCCAAATCAAACACAATCTACTAAAAAGAAAGATAAAAAAGAAACTACTTCTGAAAGTCATACAGTTCAATCTAATGAAACAAGTCAGTCTGACAATGGTACCACTGCGCAATCTGAGTCAACAAGTCAATCAATACAAGAACAACAACAAACGACACAACGTCCCTCTACTGTTCAGACTACACAGCCAAAAACAAGCGAATCATCAAACACATCACAACATCGTTCAGAAAGTAACACATCAAAACAACCCACATCTCAAAGCACAGAAGACAAACCATCTTCAGAGCAAACATCAACTGAACAACCTTCAACAGAAGAAAAACCTTCATCGCAACAAAGTACGCAGTCTTCTACTGAAAGTCATACTCATCGTAGTAGTGAATCTAATAACAAATCTAATTAAAAATAATAGCCTGACTGATAATGATGTTTCATTATCAATCAGGCTCTTTTATTTTCTATTCTGTTACTTTACTTTCTTCTACACGTTTCGCAATTTTAGTCATAATTGGATCTAAGAATGGTTTAGCAATAAATCCTATTAAAAAGAAACCAAGACCGAAGAGTCCAAATATGATTAATTTTGTAATTAAAATTTCTGGTACAATACCACCGACTACTTCACGTAAACAATCAATTAAATACGTAAATGGTAGGTACGGCGAAATGTTTTGGAAGAACTTAGGTAGTGTAACTACTGGGAAGGTACCACCGCCACCTGCAATTTGTAATACTAAAAGAATAATCGCTACGGCTTTACCTGGGTTACCCAGTATAGATACACATGTATAAACAATGGTATTAAACACTATGGCTCCAAAAAGTGCAACAAGTACAAACAATAATGGTGATTCTACTTGTGCATGAAGTAAGAATAAGTCACCTGTTGTAACAATAAGTGTTTGTAATATTCCCATTGTCATAAAGAACATCCCTTTACCAAGATATTCTTGACGTTTCGTTAATTGATCAGCAAGTTCTTCATGTTTATTATTTACAGTTAATAAACTTACTAATAATAAAGCACCTACCCAAATAGATAATGCCGTATAGAATGGTGTCATACCTGAACCATAATCTCTGACTGGGAAAACATCAACTGTTTTCTTATTGATTGGATTCGCGATAACATCTGCTTGTTTTTTCAAATCATTTTTTAGACTATTAACAAGCTTATCTACTGCATCATCATCGTCCAATTGATTGAATATATCATTAGCCTTATTTAAATCTCTTTCGATACCAGGTAATTTTGTTTGTGCAAAGTTCGCTAAATTCGCTAAAGCTTCTTTTGCTTTTGGCTGATTCTCATCTAATAAATCTACTGCATTATCATACTTATCAAATAATGTTGGTAAGTTAGCATTAACAGTAGCTGTTGCATTCGCAAGACGTTGTTCTAAATCAGGTAAATCATTACGTACAAAGTCTGCAGCTTTTGCTACATTTTTTCGTACTGTTGGGAAGTAATTTTTAGCAGTTTGAGTTGCTTCAATATATCCCGCTTCAAGTGATGGTAATTCACTTTGAAGTGTTGCAATACGAGTTTGACCATTACCTACAATATCTTGACCTGCTTGAATCACTTGATTAATCGTATTTAATTTAGATTGCACATCTGATAATACAACTTGGCCTTCACTTAATTGTTTTGTAATATCATTAGAAACTACAAGTAAACGATGATTTAAATTATCTTTAATGTAATCTCTATAACTACCTAAACCAGAATTTAAAGCTGGCAAGCTTCTTAATACATTAATAGACTCCGCACTACCTTTACCACCACTTGATAATGCATCAATCAATTGGTTAGTAGAACGTAACGTATCATTAATACGGTTATTGGTACTTTCGATTCGTTTAATTTGTGGTGCTAAATTCACATGTTCACGTTGTTGTAATTCTTTTAATACATCAATCAATTGTTGATTGTATTTTGAAGTGTTTTCTAAACGTCCTTTAATATTTCGAAGCATGTCATTATATTCTGTTGGACGATTAGAGGCAATGACACCATACGTTATATCTCTTAATGCTTTTACATCAGATTGTGATGCCTTAGCTTGCTTATCAGCATTTGAAGATAATGCAAGTAATGCTTCAGCAAGTCCACTATTCATTGATTTAACATCTTCATTCGAAAGAATCTGACCATTAGGTAATTGATCATTATTCGAACTATTACTTAGTTTTTGAATCGTATATTGAGGCATACCGTTGTCATTAGTTGTCGCACTTTGTTGTCGTAAATTATTATTCACATTACCATTAACTGCTTGTGCTCGCCTAGTTGCCTCTTGATAATCACCAACACGTTGCTTAGCCATACCTAAATAACCTTGCGCATCATTAAGTTGTTGATTCGCTAAGTCTAATCCTTGACTCGCAATATCTACCCCTCTATTAATTTTAGGGAATGTCTGAGGAATATCATCTGCTGCTACATTCACTAATTTCTGAATGTTAGGCATATATTCATTCAATGCGAGAATTAGTTTTGCTTTTTGATTTAAAGAAGGAATCGCTGCATTGACATCATTTAATTTTTGTTGAGCATTTAAAATATCATCTTTATAGTTATCTAAATCACGGAATTGATTCGCATATTGATCAAGCTGATCTTGATGATCATTAAGATAAACAATTCTATCTGCAATTTTATTCAATTTAGGTAAAGATTGATGGGCAGCATATACTGCATTTTTAATTTTATCGATAGTTGGTACTTCGTCTTCAATTTGAAGACCTACTTTATTTGCTTCTTTCAATAATGCTTTCGTTACAGTAGTATTAAATTGTTTATTGGCTTCATCAACAATAATTGTCGAACCGGTATCAGTCATTTTAGGGGCGACAGCATTAATTTTTTGGTTCACTTTATATGTAATATCTGCTTTTTCCGGATGTTTACGAAGTGTTCCCGTAATTTGATGTGTAAATTTCTTAGGTATATAAATTCCTGCATAATATTTACCCATTCGTATTTCATGATCTGCTTTCTCCCGACTGACAAATTGCCAATCAAATTTATCATTGTTCTTCAATGTGTCTTCGAGCGTATTACCTACATTAATTTTCTTACCTCGAATTTTATCGCCTTGGTCTTCGTTTACAACTGCCACTTTAATATGACCTGTATTACTATATGGATCCCACATTGCCCATAAATTAAACCATGCGTAAAATGAAGGTAAAATTGCCAAACCGCCTAGAATTACCCAAGCAGCAGGTGTTTTAGCGACACGCTTTAAGTCTGTCAAAAATAATTTAAACGCGTTCTTCATTTTCACTCTCCTAAAAATGAAATATTAAGAATTTATATCAATATGATTTAAAACATTGTTTTTTATATCGTAGAATTAGTATAATACTTTTATCACGAATGCCATAATTAGTTGATATACGTCAACAATTAAAATGGTACTCATGCATTATAGCAGAAAATAATTTTAGCGACAAAGCTAATGCTACGTTAAAATACGATAGAAATCGTCTGACTTAAGACGGATTTATAAAATATATTATACAAAAGTAAGGAGCGTTTATTGATGTCGAAGCAAAAATTCATGATATATTTGCTAACTACAACTCTGGTTTTACCAACATTTACGTCTAGTGTTGCTCAAGCTGAAGAGACTACAAAACAAACTAAAACATCTGAATCAAATAATGAGGATTCAACTTCTACATCAGAAACAACACGTACTGAAAGCAATGAAACTCCATCTTCAGAAGATTCAACTTCTGATAGCTCTGATAATAATAAAAAGCCAGACTCTCAGTCAAAAGAAAGTCAATCAGACACAGTTTCAAATGAAGATGCCGCTTCTCATTCTAAACCATCATCAACACATTCGAAAAATAATCGTTCATCTCATACTAAAGATGAAGACACGTATCATACACCATTATCTGTATTTAACATGAATGGTTCAAATCATTCATTCTCATCAAACTTTTTAGATCCTAGTCACTTTGAAAATGGCTTTAGTTTAACAAGTTTGATTTCATCTTTATTCCATTTTGATGATGATATTTCTAAATATGAACATGTTGAAAGTGATTCATCTTCATCTAATACTAATGATGACAAAAATGCAACGAATACAACTTCTTCAGATGAAGATAGTACTGAATCATCACATCAACACACAACAATTGATCCATCACCTCAAGACTCATCTGATAAGTCAAATAGTCATACCACACCATCAAATCAATCTGAGGTACTAACAGAAAATAATCAGTCAGATCAATCGTCTGAGTCATCATTTAAATATAGTAACAGTAATGACAATCATTCAACTGATGATTCTAGCGTAAGCAAAGCCTTAGATTCATTGAATCAATTAGCTTCAGATTTAAATGATTCTAATACTAATGAGTCCTCGACATCTGAAAATAGCAATCAATCAACATCACAGCAAACAACAAAAAATACAACATCTCAAACCTCTCAAGAAGAGCAAGCAACACCTAATAAAGATCGTCAACAATCAGAGGATGTACTAGATGCACTTCTTGATAAATATAGTGATAAAGCAACACAAACACATAAAGACTATACATCATCTAAAAAAGACAGCACATCTCAAGCATCACAAAGTGAAGATTCAAAAAAAGATACATCAACAACTCAAGACCAACTAGACACAAATAAAGACAATCCGCAATTGCCAACGGAGAAACAACTAAAACATAAACAAGAAGCACCACAATCATTTGAAAATGATTTTAAACAAAGTAATACACGCGCTATAAGTTTATTCCAAGATGTACCACAATTAGATGGGAACAATGTTACTAATGGAGATATTGCAGTAGTAGAAAATAAAGCAACACGTGAATTTATTACATCTATTGCTAAAGATGCGCATAAAATTGGGCAAGATAATGATATTTATGCTTCTGTTATGATTGCGCAGGCTATTTTAGAATCAAGTTCAGGTAATAGCGCTCTTGCACAAGCACCAAACTACAATTTATTCGGTATGAAAGGTAGTTATAAAGGTGCTTCAGTTAACTTCAATACACTTGAAGCTAGTAGTAATAATAATATTTTTAGTATTAATGCTAGTTTCCGTAAATATCCAAATCTTAAAGCTTCATTAAAAGATTATGCTGATTTAATCAAACATGGTATTGACGGTAATCCTACAATTTATAAATCATCTTGGAAAAATATTGCACCAAGTTATCGTTCAGCAACACGTCATTTAAGCCAAACTTATGCGACTGATCCAAACTATGCAACGAAATTAAATAGCTTAATTGAACATTACAATTTAACTGATTTTGATAAAAAACACATGCCTGATTTAGATAAATACTCAACATCAACAGGAAGTAGTGGCACAGATGTTTCAGGAAGTGCATTTAAGCCATTTTCAATTTCAGATGTTGCTTCACCGTATCCATATGGCCAATGTACTTGGTATGTGTACGAACGTGTTCAACAATTTGATAAACATGTAGGCGGTCATTGGGGCGATGCACATAACTGGGATAATAGCGCTGAAGACGCAGGGTATAATGTAAGTACAACCCCTAAAAATCATACAGCAGTTGTATTTGAAGCAGGCCAATCTGGAGCAAGTGCGTTATATGGCCACGTTGCTTTCGTTGAAAAAGTCAATGATGATGGCTCAATCATTATTTCAGAATCAAATGTAAAAGGATTGAGTATTGTATCATATCGTCAAATTGATGCGGATACTGCCTCATCTTTACACTACATTCAACCTAAATAAATGCATAACAAAAGAGGCTGGGACATAATTCCTAACAAAAT
>NZ_KV792010.1:0-42746 GCF_001808085.1 Staphylococcus sp. HMSC14C01 | reverse complement strand
TTATCTAGATACTTTATGTCCCGGACTCTTTTGATATAATTGATCTTATCAATGGTTAGAAGTGCTTGAGGATGTTTCTGAAGTAGTTTGACGCTTTGTTTCTATGCGTTGTCTTAATTTTTCTCCCTCAATTTTACCCACTTTCGCATAATGGCTATGAGCAAAATGCATTTGAATAATTAAAAAAGTTGCACTTATAGCCCAATATACACTTAACGCTGATGCTGAATGTAATGATGCATAAGTAATAAATAAAGGGGATAAGACCATCATGACATAATAAGATCGACGTTCATTTTTAGGATAATGAATTGAGTTGACAAGAGGTTGTATAAAATACATCACAGCTGCAATGATGGTCATGATTATGTCAGTATGCATTAAATTAAACCATAAAAAATGAGGATGCTGAGTAATACCACCACTTGTTGGATATTTAATTGACGTATATAGTCCGAGAAGAATTGGAATTTGAATTAAAATTGGAAATGTGCCAATTAAATTTTTAAAAGGATTGATTCCATACTCATTATATTTTTTCATTAATAATTTATTTGCTGCACGTCGTTCTTCAGGCGATTGAGCTTCTTTAATTTTTTCTTGGATTTTATTAATTTCTGGTTTTACGACATCTGTTTTGCCACGAATAACATGAATATTTTTTACTTGAATACACATGAGTGGCATCAGTATTAAACGCAATATAAATACAATGACGATAATAGCTAAACCATAGTTTTCATTGAATGTATGTCCTAAGACATGAAGTAAAGCATCCATCGGTTTTACAAATACAGTATAAAATAGGCCGTGTTGTTCTTCTTTATGAGAATAGTCACAACCTGCAAGCATTATTAAGGCCATCGGTAATAAGAACCATTTCTTTTTCATATTTAAACTCCTATACACTGGTCTTTAATAATCTTAGTCTTAGTGATATAAGCTTAACATAATAATGAAGAAAAGAAGAAATACATGTTTTAATAGATTATATTGGTCGTTTGGATCGCGTTATGATGTTTAGGATAAAATAACTCCATAGACTTGTCAGTAATAAGACGAAGCTAAATAATGTTATTTTCGCTTGTAATGGTAACCATGACATCATAAAACGCCAATCAGAATTTGATAATAAGAGTGTTGGAAGTAAGTGGAGAATCGCTAAAATAAGTGTAAAAGTTAACAGCATCATACTTATTTTGATGAGTAATCCACGAGACATCGTTTTAAAATGAATAGACTTAAATTTAAAAATTAAACGATAGATTATTAGAAAAACACTTGCTACAGCTATTAGCAAAATAATAGTGATGATGATAAATAGGATATTCCACTGATTAATAAGATATTGTAACGTTTTAATATGTTGACCATTACTCATTTGTGTATTGAGATGCTGTGCAAGTTCGGCTACATTTTTTGAATAGCTATTAGCAAGGACTACAATGCCATAATCTTTTTTTGGATTTAAAATAATATATGAAGAATAGTTTTCAAGTGTGCCAGGATGATATACAATTGTTTCTGAATGATTATCATCAATAAACCAACCTGTTGCATAGTGAACGTCTTGAGAATTATCTATTGCTTTAACTTTAGGTTGATGTGTTAGTTGAACTAATGATGCTACCTTTTTTGGCGGATTAAGTTGAAACTTCAACCAAGAGGCTAAATCTTTCGTGTTCGTCATCATATAGGCAGCTGGATTATCTCCTAAATTAAATTCAGGACTATCAGCATAAGCTTTTCCTTTTTTGATTACATACCCTTGAGCATCATTGTTCTTTTTCATATTACTTTCCTTTACAGTTGATTGTGTCATATGTAATGGAGTGAAAAGATGTGTGTTTAAGTAAGTCGCATATGATTGATGTGAAGCCTTTTGAACAATCAAACCTAAAATATCATAATTCATATTGGAATATTCAAATTGCTTGCCAGGTTTAGCATCTAAGTTACGTCCTTTGATACTATGAACAAGGCCTTCTAGACTGTTTGTGTCTTTTGTGATTTTGTCATCATTTGTGATGTCTCCTGAAATACCACTTGTTTGAGCAATCAATTGATCTACTGTGATATCTACTTTTTTATGATTATATTTCATATAGAAACCTGGAATATAATGACTGACTTTATCATTGAGATTGATTTTATGTGCCTCAACAAGTTTCATTATTGCATAACCCGTAAATGCTTTGGTATTTGAAGCAATTTCAAAACGCGTATTTGGTGTGACTTTGGATTTCTTTTTAATATTTGAAAAACCATAGCCTTTATTAAGAATCGTCTTATTATTTTTTACAATAAGAATGGACATTCCTGGAATATGATCGTCTTTCATTTTATTAACAATCATGTTATCGATATAACTTTGTGACGATGGACTAAACATTGAATAACTAGGTTTTAATTTAATAGCTATGGAAAGAATAATGATTCCTACTAATAAAATCATCCCAATCATGATAAAATTTTTTCTCATTTTCCCTTACTTCCTTACTTAATACTCCTTAAAATTAAACCTCTAAAAATAGTATAGCAAGTTTAAACTTAAACCGCTCTATACAAATATTAAATACTGTTGATACCTCTTTATAACTATTAAAAAAAGATATACTCTAAAAATATAATTGTAAAAAGTTACTTAAAATGTAATTTATACTATATTATTTCCACGTAAATGTATACTTTTTCACTAAATAGGAGTATATTTTATCCATTAAAAATGAATATAAAAAGAGGTAAGGATGGATTATGTTCACTCAATTTAAAATACTTATTATTGGTAAGCCAAAAAAAAATAGAGACTTAAAAAATGAAAAAATAAGTAACTTTAAGGCTTTAGCAATTTTATCTTCTGACGCATTATCTTCAGTAGCTTATGGTCCAGAACAGATTTTAATTACTTTATCTATGGTTGGCGCTATTGCATCTTGGTATACATTACCTATTGCGGCTGCTGTTTTAGTGCTACTTGCAGCATTGATTCTATCATATCGTCAAATTATATATGCTTATCCTAAAGGCGGAGGAGCGTATATGGTTTCTAAAACAAATTTAGGAGAAAAATGGGGATTGCTTGCAGGTGGCTCTTTATTAGTTGATTATATTTTAACCGTCGCAGTAAGCATTTCATCAGGTGCCGATGCTTTTGTTGCAGCATTTCCAGGGTTATATCACTATAAAGTATTCATTGCATGTTTATTGGTACTATTTATTCTAATAATGAATTTACGTGGTTTAACAGAGTCAGCAACTGTGCTCTCTTATCCAGTTTATTTATTTATAATTGGATTAATAGTCATGATTGTTATTGGAACATGGCAAGTGGCAACCGGACAAGCAGAACCTCATATGCAGGCGACAGTAGGAACCGCAGTGCCAGGTGTCACATTATTTTTATTACTTAAAGCATTTTCTTCAGGTGCATCATCTCTAACAGGTGTAGAAGCCATTTCGAATGCAGTAACAAACTTTAAAGATCCTGGATCTAAAAATGCAGTTAAAACGTTAATTACTATGGGAATGATATTAGCTTTCTTACTTGTAGGTATTGTGGGATTAGCATATTGGTATGGTATTATGCCACAGACTGAAACAACTGTATTATCTCAACTTGCAATGAATATTTTAGGGCATAATGTAGGATATTATTTTGTACAAGTAACGACTGTCATGATTCTTGTCCTTGCAGCTAATACTGGATTCACAGCTTTTCCAATGTTAGCTGCAAGTATGTCAAAAGATAAATATATGCCACGTATGTTTAACGTAAGAGGAGACCGTTTAGGTTATTCAAATTCAATTATTACATTAGGCATTTGTGCAATGTTGCTTATTATCTTTTTCCATGGTAAAACTGAAAATCTTATTCCTTTATATGCAGTAGGTGTGTTTATTCCATTTACACTAGCTCAATATGGAATGGTTTTAAAATGGATTCGTGGTCGTGAAAAAGGATGGTCTACTAAACTTATTGCAAATGCTATAGGGGGTACTATTACTTTTATCGTATTTATGATTTTCTTAATTACGAAATTTAACCAAGTATGGCCAATCTTAATTTTTTTACCGATTGTTGTATATATATTTACGCGTATTAATAGACATTACAAGGATATTGCTGAGCAACTTAGCACAACTAAAATTGTTCAAGATATGCCAGTGGTCGATAAAAATCTAGCGATTGTACCCGTTAATACGATCACTACAGCATTAAATAAATCTATTTATTATGCACATATGATTGCAGATGATGTGATTGCTGTACATGTATCTTTCGGAGATCAAACTGATAATTTATTTATTGAAAAATGGAATAAACAATATCCAGATATTAGACTAGTGACGTTACACTCAGAATATCGCAGTGTCATTCGTCCGATTTCTCGATTTATCGATAAAATTAATAAAAAAGCGAATGATCAAAACTATGTCATCACAGTGGTTGTCACTGAATTTATTCCTAAAAAACCATGGCATAACTTTTTACACAATCAAACGAGTTTGCGATTAAAAATGCATTTATTCTATCAAAAAAATGTTATTTTAGCGACGGTTCCTTATAAATTACAAAAGTAGAAGAAAATAAAAAGAACTCGAGAGATACAGGTCTCTTGAGTTCTTTCTATATATTAATGATTTAATTCCTTGGCAAGTACAATTTCATTATAGTTAATATTTTCACGTAATTGTGCGGCAATTTCATTTGTAACTTTATTTCTAGAAATCAATTCATCTAAAATTTGACGTTGAGTATACAATGCATCTAATTTGGCATCATATTGTTGTTGAGTATTTAATTCATACATGAATTTATTTTCCTCACGTTGACGTTTTCGATTATGATGTTGTCTTAACTTACGTGATAATGCATAATATTGGTTGATAATTAAACTGACTTCGAGAACATTTGTGCTATTTTGTTCTTCTTGAAGTCTTAAAGTCACCTGACGATTAACAATACGTATGATGTGTTGTACTTTTTTAAAGTTATGTCTTAATTCTTTTCTGTCAGTATAGCGTTGTTGTTCAAATGATGATTGATTCACACTTTTACGTGAATCTTTTCGCGCTTTAAATCTAAGTATGATTAACTTACTAAAACGATTCAATTTCTCAATAAAAGACATTTCTCTAAATGATTGTGTCAATTCCATTACTTTGCGATAATCACTTAAATCTTTTTTAGTAATACGCTCCTGTTTAATTAACTGTTGAAGCGTCTCAGTTTCAACATCTTCTGCAATGTCTCTTAATCGATGTAATTCTTTCGTATTTTTATCATCACTTTCCATGTCGATTAAAAATGATAATTCATTAAAATATTGATTCAGAATAGGTCGATAATCAATATCTTTGTGTGTATCTGCTTTTTCTTTTAATGTGCGAATAACATGTTGAATCATGAAAATTTTAGCTGATTGATAACTCATACCTTTGAAGTGTGATTGTTGTTCGGATGGCGTAATGAATGGAAGGATCATTTGTGCAAAAATTAAACTGATAAGTACCATCATTGAAGCAATAAAGAGTAAATCATTTCTATGATCAAAGTTTTGATTGCCGTTAATAATGAATGGTAACGTTAACGCCATTGACAATGAAATCGTTCCATGAATACCACACAAGGTCATAATAAATGCATAACGTCTCCGTTTTGGTGGTTGTGTTTCTTCTTCTTCATCGAGATATGCTTCAACGTTTTTTGGATAGTAAAAATCTTTAAACCAAACATAGACCCAAATAAATCTAAAGATATAGATGGCAAATGCTATGAGGAATGCCACCACAATTAGAAAAACTAAATTTTGTGGTTCATTACGTACAATTTCTAAAATAACTTCTGGCACAATATATCCTAAAACGACGAAGACAAAGCCATTTAATGCATAACTTAATGTATTCCAAATTTGATTGTAGTTCATTTGTAATTCAGTTTGGGCACGAATGAGACGATCTCGTTCTAAACCATGAATTAACCCAGCTACCACAACTGCAATAATCCCAGAAGCATGGACTTCTTCTGCAATAAAATAAATGACAAAAGGAGTAAGCAATTGGATGAAAGTCAATGTATTACTATCTTTTAAACCTTTATTAGACGTGAGGTAAACACGTAAACTGACGACTAAAGCACCAATTATTGCACCTACTAAAATACCAAGAAATGTTGAGAGTAAAAACTGACCAATTGCATTCATAGCTGAAAAACTACCTGTTACCAGAGCAGTGACTGCAATTTTAAAAGAAATAATACCTGCAGCATCATTTAATAGAGACTCTCCTTCTAAAATTGCCATAGACCCCTTGGGTAATACTTTACCTTTAGTAATGGCTGATACAGCAACTGCATCTGTCGGACATAAAATAGCTGCAATAGCAAAAGCAGCTGGCATCGGTAAATTAGGCCAAATCCAATGAATGAAAAAGCCAACTCCAATCACAGTTGTAAATACTAATCCCATGGCCATAAGCACGACAGGTTTTCGGTATTCTAAAAGCTTTTCTCTAGAAACATGTGTCCCTTCCACAAATAAGAGTGGGGCAATGACAGCCATCATAAAAACTTCTGGTTCAAATTTAAAATGTAGTGGAATGGGGAAGATGAATAGCGCTACACCTAAGGCAATTTGAATGAAAGCTGTTGGAATGTTGGGGAAACGATGATAAATAATAGAACTAATGATAACGGCAAGTATAAATAATAAAAAAGCTTCTAACAATTCCATATGTATTATGACTCCTTTCTTTTTTAAATACTTAATATTTTATCATGATTAAAAAAATAATGAGATATTTTAGTATATGTCATTATTAAGACATAAAAAAGCGAAACTGAATTCAGTTCCGCTTAATAAAATATCTAATGATTGATTGATTCTCGAGGTTGCTGACGTGTTTTTTCAGCTAAATATTCAGCATTTTTCTTATACTTTTTATAGAACAAGAATAAGAATATAAACCAAACTGGTGAAATAAATATGGCTACTCTCGTATCAGCACTAAAGAACAATAACACAAATACAAACAAGAAAAATGCAAGAATAACATAAGCCAGTGCTTTACCGCCTAGAAGTTTAAATTTATTGTGTTTATGTTCTTCAGGATTTTTTCGTACATATATAATATAAGAAATAATAATCATTGCCCAAACAACTATAAATAATACAGTTGAGAGTGTAGTGACATAAATAAATAATTGAATTGCATCTGGAAAGATAAAGTTTAATAATGCGGCTAAAAGTAATGTCCCAGAAGATACAAACATTGATAAGTAAGGCACACTATGATGATTTGTCTTACTTAACATCTTAGGTCCTAATCCTTGTTTAGATAAACCAAATAAAATACGACTATTAGAATAAATACCACTATTCGTTGCAGAAGCGGCTGCTGTTAACACGACAAAGTTAACAAGTCCTGCTGCAAAAGGTAAACCAATCATACTAAATAACATCACAAATGGACTTGCATCAGGGTTAATCTTATTCCAAGGAATCACTGACATGATCACAAGTAAGCCTCCCACATAGAATAATAAAATTCTAACAGGTACATTATTAATTGCTTTTGGAATCACTGTGCGAGGGTCTTTAGTCTCTCCAGCTGTAACACCTATTAGTTCAATACCAATAAATGAGTAGACAGCAATTTGGAATGACATTAAAAATCCAGCTGGTCCATTTGGAAAAATACCACCATGATTTACAAGATTACTAAAAGACGCATGTCCATATGACGTTTTAAATGAAAAGAAAATCATAACTAAGCCAACGATAATCATAGCAATAATAGTAATAATTTTTATAATAGAGAACCAAAATTCTAACTCTCCAAATAATTTTGCACCAAGCATATTAAATGAAATAAGTAAGAGTACGATAAATAATACAGTTAGCCAGTGAGGAACGTTTGGAAACCAAAAACTAAAATATTGTCCCATTGCCGTTAAATCAGACATACTTGAAACAATCCAAGATAACCAATATGTCCAACCAATGACAAAACCACCGAATGGTCCCAAATATTCGTTGGCAATATCTACAAATGAATTGAAACGTGTATTACTAAGTAATAATTCTCCAAGTGCTCTCATGAAAGCAAATAACACTATACCAATAATTAGATAGGTGATTAGTAGGGATGGCCCTGTTAACGAAATCGTTTGTCCAGAACCTAAAAATAATCCTGTGCCAATAGCGCCACCAATTGCAATTAATTGAATGTGTCTATTACTTAATTCTCTTTCTAACTGTCTTGCCATAGACTTCCCCCTCAGAAAGCCACACGATAATTACGTAAGCGCTTTCTTTAAATTTTAAAAACTTGTTTAACAAAGTGGAAAAGAGTGAAGATCAATTTGTAATTAATTAGAATATTCAGATTTTTAAAAGTTTACTTTTTTAAATTTTGTTAAATATGTAACTTTGTTAAAAGTTAATTTTATTATACTCTTAATTTTCAAAAAAACAAATGTGTGTATACAACTATGAAAAACAGAATAATTTATATTTATAATAATCTATGGCATAATAGATAAAATTTAAAAATGTATTAGAGGAGTAGAGGAATGAGAATTGGAGCGATTTCTGATCTACATATAGACAGACATCCTAAACTAAAATCAAATGTATATCTAGAAACATTGATTAAAGTAGTTCAACATAGAGAGATTGACTTACTATTAATTGCAGGAGATATTTCAAATTATTTTAGAGATAGCTATCAATTTATTAAAGATTTAAAAACTGCTTTACATATTCCCGTATTATTTGTTCCAGGAAATCATGATTATTGGAAAGTAGAGGATGGAACGACATCTCAAGATATTTATGATTTTTATAGAACAAAGCCAGAGTGTTTGTTGGATCATCCATATGTAATTAATGATAATTGGGCTATTGTAGGCCATACTGCTTGGTATGATTACAGTTACGCTGATAAAAAGTTTGAAGAAACTCGATTAAAAAAAGGGAAATATTATGGGGCCACTTGGCAAGATAAAGTGAAAATCGATTGGGATGAAGATGATACGATTTTATCCAAAAAGGCGGCTAAGCATGTTAAACAAGAATTGGAGCAACTTCAAGATAAACAAATTATTTTAATGACACATATTGTGACACATTCTAAATTTGTAGTACCTACCCCTCATCGTATTTTTGATTTTTTCAATGCATTTATAGGTACATCAGATTTCGACCGATTATATCAACAGTTTCCGATTAAATACAGTATTATGGGGCATGTTCATTTTCGTAAATCTTTAGTAGAAAATAATATAACCTTTTTATGTCCTTGTTTAGGTTATAAAAGAGAATGGCGAACAGCAGATATATATTCAGAAATGAATCATGCATTAATAGACTTTGTAATAGAATAAAAAAGAGCAAGAAACGACGTTCAGAAGACAGTCGCTTTTTGCTCTTTTAATTTATGGTTTTACATAGATACATTTTTTACCAGGGGCGTTAAAGCTACGCTCCATGAATTCTTTTTTAATTTTTATAATCTGGAAGCGATTAGGTACTAATGCAGGCACAATTATTTTTCTTAAAAAGTGACTCCATAAAGGATCAATATAATAGTAATGTGTGTCGTCATATCCAATAAGTAATGTAACGTGAATGTTAGACACAAGCTGACGCGTGTGGTTATCAAATTTAAACGTTTTACGTGAAGGTTTTTGACCTAAGCTTGTATGATACATAAGAATCGGTTGTCCTTGATCAATCACAGTTTCTAATTCTTCTAAATTCGTACCAGTGCCATCTACGATACGTGAATCAAATGTTTGTAAATATGGAACATAAGCAGAAGGGAAAATCGTTTGGTGATGACCAAACTTAACAAGTAAATGGTGACCAACATAGCCTTTATAGGGATTATTTGGATGCGTAGGCCAATGTTTCATAATATCAGTAGCTTTAATATTATGATGATTATATTGTAATAACATAGCTGCAGAAACGCCTTCACAACCCATAATCATAGGGATTGGAAAAAGTTGACTTTTAGGCGTAACTGATAATAATTTTTTATTCATTAACGTTCTCCTTTATGTCAGTAAAACATTGTTTTAAAGTAAATTTATTATATACCTTGATTAGAGTAGCGTATAATCATTTGAATTCTTTGTATTAACAAAATGTGGGTCAACATATTTAAGACAATAAGAAGAATGTTGATATAGTAATTGATGTTAAAAATTCAAACCCAAAAGTGATTAAAGATATCATGCTTAAAATGTATCTTATTCATATACTAATTTTTAATATGCAACAGAAAGATTGAACAGTTAATATAAAATAAAATTGGGAGTTATGCATTTAAAAATGAATATATGCAAACTCCCAAGTATTATTTTATTTTGCGGCATGAACAATATCATTTATGTTATGTTTATTGCGTCAAAAATCTTTATTGCACATTATACCGATAGATAACATTAAAGGACCTGCTTTCTTTTGATTCTGTAGATATGGGTTTAGTCCTTAAGATGTCATAGCTTCTTATTTAATCTGATTGTGTTAAAAAAGTAAGTCAATCTTATTTTTCTAGGATGCATGTTATCGTTAATACAAATTAAAATTTATTAAATAATACGTGATTTTCAAGATGTACATGTTCATGTGTTTCACGTTCTAAATGTTCAAGGCGTGTGTAGACTAAACGCCAAGTATTACATGCTTCACTAGGTGGCTGATACTGATTTGTTAAATCGCTCATTTCTTCTAATAGATGTCCAGTTTGAGTATGATCTTCAACTAAACTTTCAATAACCTGATGCGCATTCTTAACTTGTTCACCACGTGCAATTTTAATGAGTAATGGAAAATCATGATTATCTTCTTTATCCATATGTTCAAGCATACCATCACGATACTGGCGATATAACTCTTGTAATTGAAGTAAATATGGATGGTTTGGTCCATGAACTTTTGCAATTTTAGTGACATAAGGTGAAAGGTTTTTAAATTCTTCATGCATTGTTTCATGGTAACGTGATTGAATATATTGAATTAAGGAAGGGACATCTAAATATTTAACGTTGATATTTCCTGTTGAATGTACAGGTAAATGATTAATTTCTTCTATAATTGTATCGACATTTACTTTTTTATTTTTTACTGCATTTTTAATTGAGATATTTCCACCACAACAAAAATCTATTCCGTATTTTCTGAAAACATCCGAACTTAATGGAAAATCAGTAACGACATTAGCAACAATTGAATCTTTAGTGACCATAAATAAATCCTCCTTATTTAACTATAGTTTATTATAGTAAATAATAATCATTTTCAATTAGAGAAGAATAAGTTGTCATGTATTTGTTGAAAAGTCATTACAAATTTGTGAATGTTAAAAAATACTTGAGATATAATAATTGTCTCAAATATTTTTTAACATATTAGCAGTCGATGTTTATATTAAAAATGGATGCTAGATTACGTTTATTAATATAAGAATATATTAGATACGTTGATATTTTTTAAAATATAAAAATTGAAGTAAAACTATGAGAATTGCTGTGATAACAATTACTGTGAGATAAGGCATTACATTATACTGTCCTTTAAGACCAACTAAAGGAGACACTAGACCACCAAGGATAAATTGGAATAAACCTAGTAAACTAGAAGCATTTCCACTTCCACCAGTACGTTCTTCCATAGCCATTGAAAATCCTAAGGGGCCGATTGAAGTGACAGGACAAACATTTAAAAAGAAAGCGACTAATAAGAGCCACAATGGACCTTGTAATATCAAAGTAAATACAACGAGAAGTACACCAATAAGTTGAATGAAAGTCAAATAAATTAAGATTTTAAAACGATGTATACGTTCAACAAGCAAAGCAACGATTTGACTCACAACAATTAAACCAATGCCATTGATTGCAATCATTACGCTAAATTGTTGAGGCGTCATATGGTATATTTTCTGAGTGATAAACGGAGAAGCAGATGAAAAACTAAATAACATAACATAAGTTAATCCTTGTAAAAACATTGGAATAATAAATCTTGGTCGTTTAAGCAAACGTCCAAAGTCAGAAAATATATGTTTGAAATTGGCAGTAACATGCTCAGAATGATGTGTGGTCGGCATATTGAAAGTAACGCCACATAACATGATTATGCTAATAGCTGTTAAAATAACAAAGATAATTCTCCATGAGCCAAGAGAAAGCGATAAACCTCCAAGTAATGGCATTAAAATAGTTACTATACCATTTACAACCATAAGAGAAGCAAGAAATTTAGCTAGAGTATTTCCTTGGTAATAATCTCCTGCGAAAGCTTTAGCGATAACAATAATACCTCCGGCAGTTAATCCTTGTACCAAACGTATCAATAAAAATAGTGGAAATGTTGTAATAAATATCGCACCACATGAAGCTAAAACGAATACACTAAGAATTATTAGTGCAATTTTTTTTCGACCGAATACATCTGATAAAGGTCCGAATATAAACTGTCCAAGTGCTAGGCCAATCATTGCAAAGGATAGGGTAAGTTGTATGCTTGACGTTGATGTATTAAATTGTTGCTGAACTGCTGGTAAAGCGGGTAAATACATATCTATAATCATTGGACCAAATGCTGTCATTGTTCCTAGAACAATGAGTAATAGCATCGGCAATTTAGTATGTGTTGAGTTATGCATAATTGTACTCCTTGAAAAGATTTGCAATGTACATTATATAGGTTTTTGAGAAAATATGTAATTTCAAATATAAAAAACTCTAAAAAGATTGATTTAATCAATCTTTTTAGAGCTGAAATTTGTCACAATACATAAGAATATTAATTATTATTACCAAGAATACTGTTTAGTTTTTTCTTGATATCATCTACTTTATTATTGACATCATCTAATAGCGCATTCACTTTGTTTTCATTTGCGTTGTTTTGTTGTGCATTATTTGCTTCTTTTAACTTATTAACTTGGTCTTGATAAAATTGAGTTAATTTAGAGTCTTCTTTAGTAATCTCATTATTTTTTAATTTATCAATTTGAGATTGTATTTGTCTAAGACGTGATTCAGTGTCTATTTTATCTTTAATATCATTTTTTGCATCTTCAACTTGTTTCTTGATATTATCGCTTTGATTTTGAACTTCTTGTTGATAATTTTTAGATACATCATTTGTTGCATTATACGTATGTTGTTTATTGTCCGATTCCTTTTTATGATCAATATAAGATTTAGTCGCAAAAATGCCAATAATTAAAAGAAGAATTGCAATAATAGCGATTAACCAACGTTTTGATTTTTTATTTTTTTCATTCTCTTCTTCTAGTAATTGTTCACGTCTAAAGTCACGATCGTTATAGTAACGGTTAGCATTTTCATCATAATCGCCCTGATTTTGATGATGATACTCTTGACGAGGTTCATTTCTTCTGTAATTTTCTTCACTTTGACGTCTCTGTTGACGTTGTTGATACTCGCGACTTTTTTGATTACGTTGTTGATATTGATCATCGTATTGATATGAATCTTTGTATTTTTCAGTACGTTTCATAGATTTCACCTCTTTTTAATCATTTAACTTAATTAATCGAGCAATATTTTCAGCAGTTTGTGTTAAGAATCGTTCTCCATTTTCTAATAAATAGGGGAGTTCTGATGGCGTTTCTATAATGCTAAACACAGTATCAATTCCATGTTGATATACGGCTTGATAATTTTTTCCTAAACTACCGCATATACCAATAACAGGTAAGTCGAATTGTTTGGCTGCTTTTGCCACTCCGATAGGTGTTTTACCATAAATCGTTTGTACATCTATTTTTCCTTCTCCTGTAATAACTAAATCGGCATCTTTAATGCTTTGAAGAAATTGCGTTTCTTTTAAGACAATATCGATGCCATTAGATAATGACGCATTGAAGAAAGTGAGAATACCAGCTCCTAATCCACCGGCAGCTCCAGCACCAGGTATATCTTTAACACTGATATGATATGCTTTCTCTATCATATCATGATAATTTGCGAGTGCGGAATCCAACTTTGGTATCATCTTTTCAGTTGCTCCCTTTTGTGGTCCGTAAATATATGTTGCACCATTAGAACCTAATAAAGGATTTGTAACATCACATGCCACTTCAAAGGTAACGTCGTTTAATCTATAATCTAATTTTGACGCATCTATATGAGTTAAATGAGCAAGAGCGCCACCACCAAGTTCAATTTCTTCATTATCAGAGTTTAGAAATTTTACGCCAAGAGCGGTCAGCATACCACTACCACCATCATTTGTTGCACTCCCCCCTATGCCTAATATAATTTTAGTCACATTATGGTTTAGAGCATCTTTAATTAATTCGCCAACGCCAAATGTTGTAGTAATTAAAGGATTACGTTCATCTGTACGAATTAAATCTAATCCTGAAGCTGCTGCCATTTCAATAATAGCCACATGATTATCTCTCGAACGAGCATAAGATGCAGTCACTTCTCTAAAAAGTGGATCATGTACTTTAATGCTATGAATTGTCGCATCTAATGCTTCTATTAAAGCTTCGGTTGTACCTTCGCCACCATCTGCCATAGGGATAACCTCTGTTTTAAGCGCATCACCGAATATATTTTTAAAACCCTGTTCTATAGCTAATCCAGCTTGTTTAGCAGACATACTCTCTTTAAATGAATCTGGCGCAATAACCATTTTGTTTATGTTCAACGAGATCACTTCTGATTAAAATTATAAATAAAAAACTAAATTAAAATGATTTAATGTTTAAAATATAAAAAAAGTATATAATGGTATTTAATTAAATAGAATTGATTAAACACTATAATGTAACATTATTGTAGTGGAGGAGTAGTGTAAATGTCTAACTTTAAACAACACGAATTTTACATCTGGGTCATAGGGTTATTATTATTTTACGGTTACTTAGGTTTAATTATTCCTTTACATGGAATCGATTGGTTTTTTGGAAGTCATCAAGGCATAAGTACCTTTTATCATCATTTTGATAATTTGAATGGACGTTATATTAGTAATTTAATTGAACTTGTAGCAGTGCGTTCGGTAATATTACGTATGATTATGTATTCAATAATATCAGTAAGCATTATTTTATTAATACTCAAATTGATACGCCAAACATTTTCAATCCGTCATCTCATGCTTGCAACTATGTTATTGCTTATTATACCTAATTCAGTTTTTTCAGAGAGTTATGGAAGCTTTGGCTACTTTTTTAGTTATGCTTTTGGAATGATATGTGTTCTCTATAATTTGTATTTTATAAGTCAAATTTTATTTATAAAAGATGAACTAAAAATGTACAATGTCATTTTATTTTGGATCAGTTGTTTCAGTGGGCAATTATTTGCTGAATCATTAACTTTTTTCGTTAATTTGGCTTTATTCACGACATTAATTGCTTATTTTGTGTTAAAACGTAAAATTAACTTTAATTTATTAATAGGGTTTCTATTATCATTATGTGGTACATTAATCATGTTGATTAACCAGACGTACATTAATTATCTAAGTGACATTCAAGCAATGAGAGCACACATTGATGGCTTAGGTTATGTTCATAAATTAAGAGTTACAATATTAAATGACCTTCCACGTTATATGTTTTTTAATCATATTATCATAGTGTCTATGATTGCGATTGTTATAATTGGGTTACTTATAAAAAATACTCGCTTTCAAACGTTTTCTAAAATCAGACAAATGATATTAATGATTGGTATACTTGTATTGCCTATATACAAGATATTTATTTTTGAACCCTTTAATTTTAATCAAACAACTTTGATTACAAGTTATGGTCTAATTAATTTCTTATTATGTTTTAGCTTTTTCGTCAGTATAAGTATGGCTAGTTTTATTATAGTTACAGATAGCTACTATCGTATTATTTTAATAGTTGCTTTTATTTCTATTATTTTAAGTGCTATACCTATCTTTTTCATTTCAGAGGTAACGTCTCAACAGTTCTTTATTGTATATATAATGTGGTGTGTGATATTGATTACTTTAGTTACTGAATTACATACTTTAAAACAAAGCTATGATAATATTCTTAAAATTTGTGTAGGATGTTTATTATTCGTATTTATTGCTATTTTTACGATTGTGCATTTTAAATATGAAGCTAGATTAAATAATATTCAAACTCAAATTCAACAACATAGAAATGAAATTATTGTAAAACATTTGCCATTTGAGACATATTTCTATGAAATGACTCCAACTGAAGAAATCGAAAAGGAAAATTTCAAAGAGTACTATCAAATTTCAAATAATAAACAACTTAAAATATTGCCGTTTGATATTAATGTAATAGAAGACAGAGGAGATTAACTATGAAGTTAAAACAAACGCACTATGAAATAATTAAATTCGTCATAGTGGGTGGGATTAATACACTTGATTATTATTTAGTGTATCTCATTTTACTAAAATTATTACACATTCACTATATGGTGAGTCATATTATTGGATTTATAGTAAGTTTTATTATTTCTTATTATTTAAATTGTTATTTCGTTTATAGAGTTAAACCAACCCTTAAGAAATTTTTAAGTTTTCCATTAACACAAGTAGTAAATATGGGAATGCAATCTTTGTTTTTATATATCTTTGTAAGATGGTTTAATTTCCCTTCTGAAATTGCACCGTTTGTAGGACTTATCGTTACAATTCCGATTACTTTTATATTATCTAAATGGATTTTAAAAGACTAAAATTTAAAAAAGAGCTAGAATTGTGTACTTCTAGCTCTTTTTTTTATAAATAGGAAATTAGGTTTGACTAAAAAATTAATTAGCTTATTTTTATAAAAATGATAGAAATAAAAAAATATTGTAATTCAAATTTTGATAGTACATACTAGTAATACTAAGTGTTTAAGGTGGTTAACTAGATATGACCCAAAACGAAAATCTTAAATTGGCGCAAAGAGGCGCTTATTTAAGTTTAGTTGTTTATATCGTTTTATCTGTTGCAAAATATATTACTGGATATGTGTACGATTCGGCAGCTGTAAGAGCAGATGCATTGAACAATATGACTGATATTGTTGTATCTATCGCTGTTATTGTGGGGTTAAAGATTTCAATTAAGCCAGCTGATAAAAATCATCCTTATGGTCATTTGAAATCTGAAAATATTTCAACGCTTTTCGTATCATTCATTATTATGTTTGTAGGTATCCAAGTAGTGATTGAAAATGCACCTCGAATGTTGACAAATGAACACCATATTCCAAATTTTATTACGATTATTATTAGTATGATGAGTGGTGTCATTATGATTGGTGTTTATGCTATTAATCATAGACTTGCAAAACAAACTAAAAGTAGCTCATTAGACTCGGCCTCAAAAGATAATTTATCTGACGGTTTAGTCAGTATTGGTACTGCTATTGGATTATTATTTACACAATTTGGTCTACCTATTATTGATGTGATACTTGCTACTGTATTAGGATGTTTAATTATTTATACTGGGTTTGGGATATTTAAAGATTCAATTTTTGCATTGAGTGATGGATTTAAGGAACAAGATTTAGAAGAATATCGAAGTCTTGTTCAAGAAGTTACAGATGTAAGAGAAGTAAAAAATGTAAAAGGACGTTATCACGGCAGTAGCATTTTTTTAGATGTAACGATTGTAGTTGATGCAAATTTATCATTACAAGAAGCGCATGATATTTGCGATAGAGTAGAAACACATTTAGAACATAATGGTATATCGTCTGTATATGTTCATCCAGAACCAAATACATTAAATGAGAAATAAAAAAGAGCGGGAGTATACTCCTGCTCTTTTTTGATTCAATTTACCACCAACCATTTGATTCTCTAAAACGTATCGCTGCTCCAATTGATCCATAACGTTCTTTTGCATATTGAATCATGCCTTTAGTTTGGGTTTCCACTGATCCATACCCCCATGATTGGTTAGTTTGGCCTAATCCATGGTATTGACCATTTGATGCATTAGGGTTACCGCCGGATTCAGGAAGTACAATTTTCTCCCACATTTCTTCTGTGCCTCCAGCAGCTAAGAAACGTTGATATACTGATTGTGTACGACTTGAAGTACTAGAAGTTGTCGCGTTTGAACTTGATATATTTAAATTAGATGTATGACTTTGATGATATTGGTATTGATGTTGTTGAGAAGGGGATGTTGATACCTCTTCTGCGTGTGCCTGGCCACTTTCTAATCCAGCGGCACCTAATGAGAGCATGGTCATTAATGCAAAAATTGATTTTTTCATGATAAAAAACTCCTTTGTGATTTGGATATTAATGTTCGAATTAAAACATTGCATCCCAATAAATCTAGATGTTGACTACGGTATGTTCACTATAACAGTTAATTTAATGACATAGGTTACTGTCATATCAAGAATCATTATCAAATATGAACACGAAGTAACAAATATCTCAAACGTTTATCATATATTCCGAATTAAATTATAAGTAGTCCTATTATGAAAAAAAGTGAAATAGTTCTATAATAATGGTGTAAAGATAAATAGATATTAAATTAAATAATGAGGAAAGTATTTATAATTCAATCGTTATACTCATTAACTTTCTATTAACCTAAGGAGTGTTATATTATGCCAAAATTAATTTTATGTCGCCATGGACAAAGTGAATGGAATGCGAAAAATTTATTTACCGGTTGGGAAGATGTTCAACTGTCAGAACAAGGGAGAAATGAAGCCATCACTTCAGGTAAAAAATTAAAAGAAAACAAAATTGAAATTGATGTTGCTTATACTTCTTTATTAACAAGAGCATTGGAAACGACTCAATATTTATTAGCTGAATCTGACCAAGAATGGATTCCCGTTCATAAAAGTTGGCGCTTGAACGAACGACACTATGGAAAATTACAAGGGTTAAATAAAGATGATGCCCGTAAGGAATTTGGTGAAGAACAAGTTCATCAATGGAGACGTTCTTATGATGTATTACCGCCAGCACAAACTGAAGAACAACGTCAATCTTATTTAAATGATCGTCGTTATCGTCATTTAGATCATCGTATGATGCCTTACTCTGAAAGTTTAAAAACAACATTAGAGCGTGTCATTCCAATTTGGACTGATCATATTTCACAACATTTATTAGATGGGGATACTGTACTTGTAGCAGCACATGGTAACTCTATTCGAGCATTAATTAAATATTTAGAAAACGTATCAGATGAAGACATTATAGGCTATGAAATTAAAACTGGCGCACCGTTAATTTATGAATTAGATGATGATTTAAAAGTAACTAATCATTATTATTTATAAAAGTGTGAGCAAGAATTTTTATTTATTGTAATATAGTAGATACAATAAAAGGCTAAAGCATTAAAGAAGTGCTTTAGTCTTTTATTAATGTAGTGGAGTAAGATTGTTTGTAAAAATAGTTAAACGGTTTTAACTAACGTCGATATTGCTTAATCATCTTTAATGCACGTTTGCGTGTTTTAATATTAGAACTTTTTAAGTTGCGACGTGCAGTTTGTAAATCTTGTTTCATAAATAGTCCTCCTTTTTATAAAGAATAAAGGAAAAGATGGTTTATGTAAATAGTAATTATTACGATTTATAAAATAAAAATAAGGAGATGATACCATGTCGCATAGTAAAAAGTTAATTATGATTTTCACTATGCTATTAGGTGGTTTTTTTGGTTTATTAAATGAAACCTTGTTGACCACAGCATTACCGAGAATAATGAAAGATTTTCATATTGCATATTCTCAAGTACAATGGCTCACAACAGCCTTCTTACTAACAAATGGAGTAGTTATTCCATTATCTGCATTTATTATTCAACGTTATACAACAAGACAGGTCTTCTTAACTGGAATTATTATATTCTTTCTAGGCACTTTACTAGGAGGATTTAGCCCTAATTTCACTACTTTATTAATTGCAAGAATTATCCAAGCATTAGGTTCTGGTATTATGATGCCACTAATGATGACGACTATATTAGATATATTTGAACCGCACGAACGTGGAAAATATATGGGGATGTTTGGATTAGTGATTGGTTTAGCACCAGCGATTGGACCTACATTATCTGGATATTTGGTTGAATACATTAATTGGAGAGCATTGTTTTATGTTGTAGCTCCAATTTCAGCAGTGACTTTTATACTTGCTTTAATTTTTATTAAAAACGTTGGAGTAAAAGTAAAAGCGCCCATTGACATGCTATCCATTATCTTATCTATTATCGGATTCGGTGGTATGTTATATGGGGTAAGTTCTATTTCTCAGAAAGGTTGGAATGACCCAGTCGTTCTGAGCACTATTATTTTAGGCATTATTTTTGTAGTTTTATTTATTTGGAGACAAGAACGACTTGAAACCCCTCTATTAAGTTTTAAAGTATTTAAAAATAGTCAATTCGCAGTGGGTATTGCTATTATGGCTGTAACGATGATTTCAATGATTGGATCTGAAACGGTCTTACCTATGTTTGTACAAAATGTGTTGCAACGTACGCCTGTTGATTCTGGTTTGATATTGTTACCCGGAGCAATTGTAATGGCAATCATGTCCATCATATCTGGGCGTTTATATGAAACGTTTGGAGCACGAGTACTTTCAATGATAGGTATGATTATTGTAACGATTACGACGTCCTACTTTGTAGTGATGGATGAGCATACGTCAACAATTGTTTTAGCAACTATTTATGCGATTCGTATGATTGGTATTGCTTTAGGGTTAATGCCTGTAATGACGCATACAATGAACCAACTCACTCCAGAATTAAATGCTCATGGATCTTCAATGACAAATACGATTCAACAAGTAGCGGGTTCTATTGGTACAGCTGGTTTAGTAACAATTTTAAGTGTAGCAAGTCAGCATTTTAAACCGACACCAAGTGATTATCAAGGAATGGCTAAAACAGAGATGATGAAACATATTCAAACAGACGCAATGATACATGGTTATCATTCTGGCTTTTTATTTGCAGTGATTATCACAGTCGTTAGTTTATTATTAACTTTTTTACTTAAACGAAAAAAAGATATAAATGAAGAAAGTTATTAACCTCATATCTAAACATTCTATTTTATTTAATAGTTTAAATAGTTATTGACTATTCATAGTGATGAGATTAGAATTAATTTATTCTGACTAATTTAATAGGAATATGGAGGAGTTATTAATGAAAAGACTTTTATTTGTAGCTTTGACACTTATTTTTGTATTAGCCGCATGTGGTAATAGTGATTCATCTGACAAAAATAGTGATTCAAAATCAAGTAGCAGTAATAGTGATAAAAAAACATTACGTGTAGGAACTGAAGGGACTTATGCACCTTTTACTTTTCACAACAAAAAAGATCAGTTAACTGGTTATGATATTGATGTAATTAAAGCTGTTGCGAAAGAAGAAGGATATAAACTTAAATTTAATGAAACATCTTGGGATTCAATGTTTGCTGGTTTAGATGCAAAACGTTTTGATGTCATTGCAAACCAAGTGGGTATTAATAAAGAAAGAAAAGAAAAATATAAATTCTCTAACCCTTACACTTATTCAAGTGGTGTCTTAGTTGTTCGTGATGATGAGAAGAATATTAAATCATTTGATGATGTTAAAGGTGAAAAATTAGCGCAAACATTTACTTCTAACTACGGAAAACTTGCTAAAGATAAAGGTGCTAACATCACTAAAGTAGATGGTTTCAACCAGTCTATTGATTTATTATTATCTAAACGTGTGGATGGTACTTTTAATGATAGCTTATCTTATTTAGATTATAAAAAACAAAAACCTAATGCTAAAATTAAAGCAATCAAAGGTGATGCAGAACAAAATAAATCAGCATTTGCATTCTCTAAAAGTGTTGATGATAAAGTTGTTTCTGATTTCAACGATGGTTTGAAAAAACTTAAAGAGAATGGTGAACTAGCAAAAATTGGTGAGAAATGGTTCGGTGAAAATGTTTCTGAGCCTAAATAGTCAACAACAACACGCATTAGATGCAGCAACTCAAGCATTTGGACCCATGTTGGAAGGTTTAGTAAAATACTCTATTCCAATTACAATTGTGACATTTATTTTAGGTTTGATTATCGCTTTGTTTACGGCGTTAATGCGTATTTCGTCTAGTAAAGTATTAAGAGGAATTGCACGTGTATATGTATCTATTATTCGTGGGACACCAATGATTGTACAACTCTTTATTATCTTTTATGGTATTCCAGAACTTGGACGTCTAATTACTGGAAATGCGGAGGAACAATGGACATTGTCTTCTGTTGTTTCAGCGATTATTGGATTGTCTTTAAATGTAGGTGCATATGCATCTGAAATTATCCGTGGCGGTATTATTTCTATTCCAAAAGGCCAGACAGAAGCGGCATACTCTATTGGAATGAATTATCGTCAAACGATTCAACGTATTATTTTACCTCAAGCGATTCGTGTTTCAGTTCCAGCTTTAGGTAACACATTCTTAGGATTAATTAAAGACACTTCATTATTAGGATTTATCTTAGTAGCTGAAATGTTCCGTAAAGCGCAAGAAGTTGCTTCTACAACATACGAGTACTTTACAATTTATATTCTCGTAGCTGTGATGTATTGGGTTGTTTGTTTTATTATTTCAGTCATCCAAGGCTTCTATGAATCATATATTGAAAGAGGGTATAAGGCATGATTGAGTTATCCAATATTCATAAATCTTTTAATGATAAAGAAGTAATTAAAGGTATTGATTTGAATGTAAAAAAAGGCGAAGTTGTCACATTAATTGGTCGTTCCGGTTCGGGTAAGACTACATTATTGCGTATGATTAATGCGTTAGAGATTCCGACTGAAGGCAACGTTACTGTGAATGATAAAACTTATACTGCTAAAGATAAGAAATCTCAAATTGAAGTACGGAAACAATCAGGTATGGTATTCCAAAGTTATAATCTTTTTCCACATAAAACAGCTTTAGAAAATGTGATGGAAGGTTTAGTAACTGTAAAGAAAATGAGTAAATCAGAAGCTAGAGATAGAGCATTAGGCTTACTTGAAAAAGTAGGTTTAACACATGTTAAAGATCAACGTCCTCATGCACTCTCTGGTGGTCAGCAACAACGTGTGGCGATTGCGAGAGCGTTAGCGATGAATCCTAAAGTGATGTTATTTGATGAACCTACATCAGCACTTGACCCTGAACTTGTGAATGATGTGTTGAAGGTTATTAAAGAATTAGCAAATGAAGGCATGACGATGGTGATAGTTACTCATGCAATGCGTTTTGCAAAAGAAGTATCTAATAAAGTTGTATTTATTCACGACGGAGAAATTGGTGAAGAAGGGTCTCCTGAAGAATTATTTAATCATCCTAAAACTGATGAATTAAGACGTTTTTTAAATGTAATTAATAAAAATTAAAAAAGAATCGTCGTTTGAGATATTTCATCTTGAACGACGATTCTTTTTATTGAATAATGCTTTCTTTCTTCACATAAATAGACTTTAGAAATGTTTATTATTTTAAACTGATAGTAAAACAGTAAGCTCAAATTGAAGTACTTTATTCTCATATTGATTAAATGTCATAACTTCAACGGTTAAACTACCAAATTGTTTTTTTAATTTTTTATCTAAAACTTTAACTTTTACATATAAGTTATCATTTGGATAAACAGGTTTAATAAATGTTACATTATTTAAATGAGTCCTTGCTATGATGTCTTCTTCATATTTATTTTCTTCAATCCAAAGTTTAAAGGAGAGAGAAAGGGTATGCATACCTGATGCTATAATCCCTTTATACATTCCTTGACCTGCTTTTTTCTTATCTAGATGCATATATTGAGGGTCAAATTGATGAGCAAACTCTAATATTTCTTTCTCAGTTATTTTGTAATGTTTACTAATGAATGTATCTCCTATAGAAAACATACTGTATTTCATAGTTATATGCCTACCTTAAAGTATACTTATAATGCAATGATTATCTTCTATTTTTGATCCATTGTTGAGTATGATAAAGAACAGGTTTAATTGGCTTAATGAAGTCACCAATATATTCATAAACACCAGCATTAAAGCCTTTTTTGAACTGTTGGACACCATAATCTTCAGCATTTTCACTAAAGTCTCCAGTAATACCATAGAAGTTGTAACGGTCAATGTTATGCTCTTTAGCAAATTTAATCATTTCCCACTGTAAACGATAGGCCCCCATATATTCATTATATTTTGGGTTAGAACCACTAGATAAATAATATACTTCATGTTCATTGTAGATATATAATGCAGCTGCTAGATTTAATACTTCACCTTCTGCTGCAATTTTATCTTTTGTTTGGTTTATTTTACGTTCATTGCTATCAAATTGTTGTTGAAGTTGATTGCGTTTATTTTTGTTCTTTTTAGAGTTAGGGCTTTCTTTTAAAACTTCTTCAATTTCAGTAAGTTGTTTTGTTAAATCCTCATGTTTATGTTGTAGAGTAGACAAATAATCTTTTAAATCGATATAAGCTAATTTTAGCATGGCATGATCTTTATATGTTTTTTGCATTTCATAGAAATAAGGCTCATCTCTAAATTTAAAGCCATGTTTTTCTTCAGCCATTTGGAACAGTTCGAAGAAAGTATGTGTGTCTTCCATAGGTAATGTTTTAACTTTTACGCCCATTTCATACGTCTTTTTAATATTACGACGTGTTTGATAGTCCATTTCTTTTAATAATTGGTCTTCAGTTTTATCTTTAAGATCAAGTACAGACAACCAACGAATTTGACTCATTGTACTATAACCTACAGACCAACCTTGATGTTTATATCCTAAGTCTTCAAGTGTTTTAATCACTGCACGATTATCGTAGCTTTTTAAAATTTCTCCATCTGCATTACGTAGGTTTTCTAAAATATATGGATCTACTAAAACAAATAGACAATTTTGTTTTTTTAAATATTCTGTTAGTGATTTGAAAAAGAAGTGAACCAGTTTGATATTGCTATAATCCATTACTGGACCACGATGTGTGTAAAAATATTTATAAAATTTTAATGCGCGTGCTTCAGTCATTAATGTTGCTGCAATGACATCTCCACTATCATCTTTAACACCTACAACATGTACATCATGTTTCATCTCATTTCTATTATCCAAGTGTATTCGAGATTGTGTATAGTGAGAAAAATGTTCGGATGTGAATTTTTCAAATTCTTCAGGTGTTAAACTTACGAATTTCATGATTATCTACTCCTCTGTGTTTTTAAGAATTCTAAACTATTTTATCAAATTAGTTCTATTATTACACACATTTAGTAAATTAATTTGCTCATGCTTTAGTATTAGATAATAATTATTTTTTAAAATATATAACTATAAAATTTAAAATATAATATTTTTTAATAGTCTAGTTTATATTGCAAAACCACTGTATGATAATCAGTATAAGCATAGTATAATAGTAAGAGTTATATTAGGTTAGATTAGAAAAAGTAGGAGTGAACATATTTGAAAAGATTGATTTTATCATTAAGTGTATGTGTCATATTGCTAGCGGGTTGCGGTAATGATGAATATGCTAATAAAATAGATAAAGCTGTAAAACTACAAGATAAAAAACAAGAACGACTTGCTAGGAATGAACAAGGCGATGTGGTAAAACACTTTGATAAAAAAGACGCTAATATATATGTGTATGAAAAAGGTAAGTATGTTGTATTAGCATATAGACCATTAAGCAACAACGATGAAATGCATTATTATACATATCAATTTAAAGACAAGAAGGCAACCTATTTAGAGCACTTTGATACGAAACAATATATTAGTACACATGATTCGGATTATAAGGAAGAAAATCTTAACTAATTGAAACAATCTTAAGGAGTATATATGAAAAAATTGATTTTTATTGGAGCTGGGATCATATGTTTAATCATTATCGTTGTCGCTTGCTCTCGAAATAAAAAAGAAACAATCCCAGCTCATACGAAAAATGGAAAAATTTTAATTGTAGAATATGGAGACTATAAATGTCCTTATTGCAAGAAAATTGAAGATAACGTCATGCCTATCATAAAAAAAGATTATATTGATACAAATAGAGTGGAATATCAATTTATTAATGCAAGTTTTCTTGGAAAAGATTCATTAATGGGCTCTAGAGCAGGGAATGCTATTCAATCTATTGCACCAAAAGAATATCTTACATTCCAAAAAAATATATATGCTCATCAACAAGAAGAAAAAAAACATTGGATTACTGAAACATTACTAGATAAAGAAATTGACCAATTAAATATTTCTCAAAAACAAAAAGATCGCATAAAAAAAGAATATAAAACTAAAAATAGCGATGCTTGGAAGGAAGCAGAAAAACAGAAAAAGTTAACAAAAGAAAATCATATTCAATCTGTTCCAACAGTTTTTATCAATGGTAAAAAAGTAGAAGACCCTTATAAAGTTAAAGAATGGGAAAAATATTTATAGCATAATACAAAAGACCTAACTTAGTGTTGTTTAAATATTAAATTAGGTCTTTTAATTATGTTTTTATATAGTTTATGAAATATTTAAAAATCTTACATTTAAAATCATTATTTTTATAAAAAAAGGGAATAGAGACAAAAGAAATAAAGTTAGAACAATTAATTTACTTTAATTAAGTCGTTTAGTTTGTCATTTTCATTAGATTTATTTAATATACTGAGTATAATAATTATATTAAAGTAGAAGATAGATAAAATGAATACTATTAGTTTTATCATTTCACTATTGGAGGGAAAATAAATGGCTAACTTTAATTTAGATCCAGTTCATTCAGGTGTGAATTTCTCAATACAACACCTTGTAATTAGTAATGTAAAAGGACGTTTTAACGATTTTGATGCAGATATTACAGGTGACTTTCATGATTTAAGTTCTTTAAAAGGCACTTTTACTGTTCAAGCTAATTCTATTGATACTAAAGTAGAAGATCGTGATAATCATCTTAAAAGTGAAGATTTCTTAAACGTTGAACAATATCCTGAAATTAAATTTGAAATTATTAGTGTTGATGACCATTCAGTTACTGGTAATGTAACAATTAAAGATCAAACACAAAAAGAAACATTCGATTTAGATTATAAAGGTATTAGCTTAAACCCACTTAATAATAAAAATACAGCAGGTTTAGTTATTACTGGCGAACTTGATCGTGAAAAATATGGTGTTACATTTAACCAACCATTAGAAACTGGTGGTTTCTTATTAGGTAAAACATTAAATGTGGAATTCGATTTAGAATTTCCTATTGAAGAATAATAAAGTTAAAAAACAGGCAGAGTTCTAACTTTGCCTGTTTTTTTATTGTCTTAAAATATAATAGTTGTTAAATTATAGAAATCACCATTTTAGAAATTAGGAGAGATAACGATGTCAATCGATGTAAAAGAAAATAAAATAATTTTTAAAAGAACATTTAAAGCTCCTATCAATGATGTATTTGATGCCTATACAAATCCATCGTTATTTGAGCAATGGTTTCATCCTCAAGGCGCTAAGACAAAAGTATATCGTTTTAATACTGAAGAAGGCGGGGAAGCCTTCTTTGCAATAGAAACCTCAGAACAGACAAGCTATACATTAACAGAATATCGAAAAGTGGATCGTCCGAAGTATCTTGAATACTTTGATTACTTTGCTACACCTGAGGGAAAAAAAGATACGCGTTTACCTGGTATGCATATTTCAATCAATTTTAACTCAGATAATAAACAAATGACTACTATTACGTCTACGTCAGTGTTTCCAACTAAAGAAGCAGCTCAACAAGCAGTAGGTATGGGAATAGAAGCAGGTATGAATTCAACATTAGATCAACTAGAAGTCTTACTTAATGAATAAATCGTCACGAGGATGTCAAAATTAAATTGAACTTTTAAGTTATAATAATATTGAAAAGAGGATGATATAGTATGAAAGAAAGATATTTAAAAGTGCTGGGATTATTTTCAATTAGTACTTTAATTCCAACATTATTAATTAATTCAAAGTGTTTAAATAATGGCGTCATAAAATATATTTTAAGAACGGCATTAGGCTATGGTATTTTTGCTTCAGGATTACGTTATTTTTCAAAATTAAAAAAAGCACATTAATATCATGACAAGAGCAAGATATGGAAAATAAACCTCCATATGTTGCTCTTTTTTAATCTTCTCTATTCAAAATGCACTTCACTATATATAATATAAAATTATAAATGAATTAAGGAGAGGGAATATGACAAGTAACCATACAACAATTGAAGATACATATACTACAAAAGATCTTATTAAAGCGGCTGTAAGACAGGTACAAATGAAAGAAGTTATGGCAACTCAAACACCTGGACGATATTTACTAAAGTCAATGATGTCAGGATTTTTATTAGCTATTGTTACAGTATTTATGTTAGCAATCAAAACACAGTTTGCAGGAACAAATGATGGACTTGTTAATTTATTAGGAGCAATCTCATTTAGTTTAGCTTTAGTTCTTATTGTTCTAACTAATTCAGAATTACTTACTAGTAATTTTATGTATTTAACTGTCGGATGGTACTACAAAGTCATTGCAGTTAAAAAAATGTTATACATATTCTTATTTTGTTTTATTGGAAATATTATAGGTGGGTTTATTTTATTCTTATTAATGAAGGGTACACATGTGATGACACCTGAAATGGTTGCAAGTCTAAGTAAAACAGTACATTTAAAAACGGTAGAATCAACTTGGTTAAATATTCTTATCAAAGGGATATTCTGTAACTTCTTTATTAATATTGGTATTTATGTTTCAATGCTTTTTAAAGAAGGTTTAGCGCGCGCATTTTTCATTGCTGTTGGTGTGATAGTATTTGTATTTATGGGATATGAACACGTTGTATTTAATGCTGGATTATATGCAGGAATGATTTTTTATAATAGTGATGCATTATCATGGATAGATGTGCTAAAAAATATCGTATTTGCTTTTGTAGGTAACTATATTGGTGGAGGTATTTTTGTAGGGCTTGTTTATGCCTATTTAAACGGAAAAAGAGACAGTATAAAAGCATAGTAAGACGATCAAAGAGCGGAAATATCGAGAGACATTTCCGCTCTTTTAATCCCCAACATATTGACTTAATATTCAGAAAATCTTATTATTTTAATCAACATTAAAATAATAAGGGGGAAACCATTTGGTTGCGAATATTCTAGTAGCTCATGGCATGAGAAAAGGAGATCAAAATAAAGCACTCGGTGAATTTATAGATAGTTTATTACAAGATGAAACTTACGCTTATGAGCTTGCTTTTATTGAAAGTGAAGAAAAAAGCGTTGAAAATACGATTACTAATTTAATAGAAAAAGGGGAAACGCAATTTAAAGTTGTACCTTTACTTATATTTTCAGCCATGCATTACATTGTAGACATTCCAGAGATGTTAAGAAACATTAAACAAGCACATCCAAATATAATATATGAAATTAGTGCGCCTCTTGGTACGCATCCATATATGGTGGATTTAGTAGAACAACGTATTAATGATGTGGATATGAATAAAGAGTCAGATGTGGCAGTTGTATTGATTGCACATGGTAGCTTTTCTTATACTAAAGCACATGATGAACTAAAAGAATTTAGTACTAAGTTAAAGCAAGACAAACCTATATATTGCCGTACGTTATATGGAGATATTACGTTTAAAAATGATTTAGATCAACTTTCAAGACAATATCGTCATCTTATTGTGGTTCCAATGTTTTTATATGATGGACGTTTAGTTAATAAAGTAAAGGGTCTTATATCAGAGATGGATATTGCTAATGAATTGCACATGACTCCGTCTATTAATTTTGACCCTATTTTAAAATCGATTATTCGAGAGCGATTAAAAGAATTAACAGTATAGTAACTACATACATCTTTCATTATATGAGTGCTAAATCCTTACTCATGTAATGGAAGGTGTTTTTTATTAGGGAAATCCCCGATTTTACATTTAAATGTGAAAATAATCACATTTTTAAAAGAATATGGTATAAAATAGCCTTGTAAAGAATAGTGAGTTCAAAAATATTTGAAGTTAATCATAATTAAATGTAATAAAAGGGGCATTGATATGGCTAAACAAAAACTCGTAATGATTGGTAATGGTATGGCTGGTTTAAGAACAATTGAAGAAATTTTAGAACGTTCAGATTCTCAATTTGACATTACAATTATTGGTAAAGAACCTTATCCTAATTATAATCGAATCATGTTATCCAACATTTTACAAAAGAAAATGACAGTTGAAGAAACGATTATGAACGATTATGACTGGTATAAAGAACATCATATTGAACTAATTGTAGATGATCCAGTTGAAAAAGTAGATAGACAATCCAAAACTGTCACTACATCTAAAGGTATCACTGTAGCTTATGATATCTGTATCTTTGCGACGGGTTCAAAGGCATTTGTTTTACCTATACCTGGATCAGAATTACCAAGTGTCATCGGTTGGCGCACAATTGAAGATACTGAGCGTATGATTGAAATTGCTAAAACAAAAAAACGTGCCATTGTTATTGGTGGAGGTCTTCTTGGATTAGAATGTGCAAGAGGATTAATGGATCAAGGTATGGATGTAACAGTTCTTCACTTAGCAGAATGGTTGATGGAAATGCAATTAGACCGTAAAGCTGGAGATATGTTAAAAGCTGATTTAGAACGTCAAGGCATGCATATTGAACTACAAGCAAATTCTAAAGAAATTATAGGAACAGATGATGTAGAAGCTATTAAGCTAGCTGATGGTAGAGTAATAGAAACGGATTTAGTCGTTATGGCTGTTGGTATACGTCCATTTACCGAAGTAGCTCGTGAAGCGGGATTAGAAGTGAATCGAGGTATCGTTGTTAATGATTACTTGCAAACATCTGATGAACATATCTATGCCGTGGGTGAATGCGCGGAACACAACGGTAAAGTATATGGTTTAGTTGCACCTCTTTATGAACAAGGTAAAGTGCTTGCTGATTATTTAACAGGTAAAGAGACTGAAGGATATAAAGGTTCTACAACATTTACGTCTTTAAAAGTATCAGGTTGTGATTTATATAGTGCAGGACAAATCGTTGAAGATGAAACTGTACACGGTATCGAAATCTTTAACAGTGTAGATAATATTTACAAAAAAGTCTACCTAAGTGATGGTCGAGTGGTAGGTGCCGTTTTATATGGCGATACAGATGATGGTTCAAGATTTTATAATATGATGAAAAAACATGAATCACTAGAGGACTACACACTAGTGTCACTTCTACATAAAGGCGGAGAAGAAAGTGGAACTTCAATAGCAGATATGCCTGATGATGAAACAATTTGTGGTTGTAATGGTGTAGATAAAGGTACGATTGTCAATGCAATTACAACAAATGGGTTGACTACTGTAGATGAGGTTACAAAAACAACCAAAGCAGGAAATTCTTGTGGTAAATGTAAAGGACAAATTGGAGAAATACTAAAATGTACATTAGGTGATGAATTTGTAGCTGCTAAACCAACGGGTATTTGTGCATGTACTGATTTAACACGTGATGAAATTGTTACCCAAATTAGAGCTAAAGGTTTAAAAACATCAAAAGAAGTTCGTCATGTACTTGATTTTAAAGATAAAAATGGTTGTCCAAAATGTCGCCCAGCTATTAACTACTATCTAAATATGGTATATCCTCATGAACACCAAGATGAAAAAGCATCAAGATTTGCGAACGAACGTTATCATGCAAATATTCAAAATGATGGTACTTTCTCAGTGATTCCACAAATGCGTGGTGGTGTCACAGATGCTGACCAATTAATTCGTTTAGGTGAAGTAGCGAAAAAATATAACGTGCCTCTTGTTAAAGTAACAGGGTCTCAGCGTGTAGGGTTATATGGTCTTAAAAAAGATGAGTTACCAAAAGTTTGGGAAGATTTAGGTATGCGCTCTGCCTCTGCATATGGTAAGAAAACGCGTTCTGTGAAAAGTTGTGTTGGTAAAGAATTCTGTCGATTTGGTACACAATATACTACACGTTTAGGTATTCGATTAGAAAAAACATTTGAATACATAGACACACCTCATAAATTTAAAATGGGTGTTTCTGGTTGTCCAAGAAGCTGTGTAGAATCAGGCGTTAAAGACTTTGGTGTCATTTCAGTAGAAAATGGCTATCAAATTTATATTGGCGGTAACGGTGGCACAGAGGTCACTGTAGGTCAATTACTTACTACTGTTGAAACAGAAGATCAAGTGGTACAACTTTGTGGTGCGCTTATGCAATATTACAGAGAGACTGGAATATATGCTGAACGAACAGCACCATGGCTTAAACGACTAGGATTTGATCATGTTAAAGAAGTGCTTTTAGATGAACAACGTCAAAAAGAACTTTTTGATAGAATTATGGATGCAAAACAAGCACTTGAAGAAGAACCTTGGGAAGCTATTGTTGAAAATAAAGAAGCACAAAAAATATTTGAAGTCGAGAAAGTGTGAGGATGAGTGTAATGGAAAAAGTTAAAGTAACAACTATGGATGAATTAACACCATTAATTGGTAAAAAGGTTATCGTTAAAGATAAACAAATCGGTATATTTTTAACAGAAAATGGACAAGTGCATGCTATTAATAATGTGTGTCCACATAAAGAAGGACCGTTATCTGAAGGTACTGTAAGTGGAGAATATGTTTATTGTCCACTCCACGATCAAAAAATTGATTTGAATACGGGTAAAGTGCAAGAACCTGATACAGGTTGTGTTGAAACATATCAAGTTGAAATTGAAGATGGAGACGTATTTATATGTCTCTAGTCACTAAAAGTGAATTTGGAAAAGTATATTTAATTGGGGCTGGTCCTGGCAATCCTAATTTGCTAACTAAACAAGCAGAACGATTAATTCGTCAAGCAGATGTTATTTTATATGATCGTCTTGTCAATCCATTGATATTACAATATGCAAAGCCAACTGCTGAAATCATAGATGTTGGAAAAAAACCTTATACTAAACATATTCAACAAGAAGATATTAATTTAAAAATAGTAGCAGCAGCGAAAAAGTATAAAGTTGTTGTACGTTTAAAAGGTGGAGACCCAGCAGTATTTGGCCGAGTAACTGAAGAAATAGACATTTTAAAAGAACATCAGATTGCCTACGATATTGTACCTGGGGTAACTTCTGCGAGTGCAGCGGTAGCTTCATTAGACTTAGGTTTAACGATGCGTTCAGTAGCACCAAGTGTTACATTTTCTACAGGTCATTTTAAAGATGATATTGATCAAGACATGGATATACGTAATTTAGCTAATGGTGGGACTTTGGCAATTTATATGGGAATTAAACGATTAAATGATATTATTAATCAAATTAGAAGATATACTAAAGAAGATTATGATATTGCTATCATTTTTAATGCTACGTGTTATAACGAAACCATAGTGGTTGGTAAACTAAGCACTATTGAATATCAATTATCTAAGCTTAATATGAAACATGATCCAGGAATTTGTATATTAGGCCATATCATTAACTATATGGATGACGAAAAGATTATACACTCAAAACAAACAATAGATGAAACATTGTACGTTATTAAAGGGAATAAAGACTTAGCCCTTTCAAAAGCAGAAGACTTATCTCAACAGTATTTAAAATGCTTAATTCAATATGATGAAACTTATCATTCTTCACAAAAGTATTTATATGAATCGATCATAACGCAGCACCAAAATATTAAATATATTGAAGTGTAGTTCTTTACGCTTCGAATGTCATAAGTGAGATAACACGATATTTAAAACGTGTGTTATCTCACTTTTTTTAGGGATTCTT
Organism: Staphylococcus sp. HMSC14C01; assembly: GCF_001808085.1. Lineage (NCBI taxonomy): Bacteria > Bacillati > Bacillota > Bacilli > Caryophanales > Staphylococcaceae > Staphylococcus > Staphylococcus sp. HMSC14C01. The sequence continues at coordinate 8,880 of NZ_KV792010.1, read as the reverse complement.
TTATATGAAATAGGTAATTCCCTAATATAAAAACCATGTGAAAAAATGTACAATTTAAATGAAATTTCTTTAAATAACATTGGACATAAGTAACGTATTACCTTTGCAGGTAGGAGGATTTATATAAATGGGAAAATTCGGATTAAACTTTTTCAAAACAACTGAAACGTTTAATGGAAATTGGTCAGTTTTAGAAAGTAAAAGTAGAGAATGGGAAAAAATGTATCGTGAAAGATGGAGTCACGATAAAGTAGTAAGAACCACACATGGCGTAAACTGTACAGGATCATGTTCGTGGAAAGTTTTCGTTAAAAATGGTGTGATTACGTGGGAGAATCAACAAATTGACTATCCAAGTTGTGGTCCAGATATGCCTGAATTTGAACCTCGTGGATGTCCACGTGGCGCGTCATTTTCATGGTATGAATACAGCCCACTTCGTGTAAAATACCCTTACATTAGAGGTAAACTATTAGATCTATGGACAGAAGCACTTGAAGACAATAATGGAAATCGTATCGCCGCATGGGCATCTATCGTTGAAGATGAAAAGAAAGCTAAATTATATAAAGAAGCACGTGGTAAAGGTGGACATGTACGTGCAAGTTGGAAAGATGTAACAGATATTATCGCAGCACAAATTCTTTATACCATTAAAAAAGATGGTCCGGATAGAATCGCTGGTTTTACACCTATTCCAGCAATGTCGATGATTAGTTATGCATCTGGTGCGCGTTTTATTAATTTATTAGGCGGGGAAATGTTAAGTTTTTATGATTGGTATGCTGATTTACCACCTGCATCTCCTCAAATTTGGGGTGAACAAACTGATGTACCTGAATCAAGTGATTGGTACAATGCTTCTTACATCATTATGTGGGGCTCTAACGTTCCACTTACTCGTACGCCTGATGCCCATTTTATGACTGAAGTACGTTATAAAGGTGCAAAAGTGGTTTCTGTAGCACCAGATTATGCAGAAAATGTTAAATTTGCTGATAATTGGTTAGCACCTAATCCAGGAACAGATGCCGCAGTTGCTCAAGCTATGACACATGTCATCTTACAAGAATTTTATGAAGATAAACCAAGTGATATGTTTGTTAATTATGCAAAGCAATATACAGATATGCCATTTGTATTGATGCTGGATGAAGATGAGAATGGTTATAAGGCAGGACGATTTTTACGTGCAAGCGATTTAGGTATAAAAAGTGAAAATGGTGAGTGGAAACCAGTTATTCACGATGCGATTAGCCACAAACTTGTGGTTCCAAACGGTACAATGGGTCAACGTTGGGAAGAAGGCAAACAATGGAATTTAAAACTTGAAACAGAAGATGGAAGTAAAATTGATCCAGCTTTATCTGTTGCAGAAGAAGAATATGAGTTACAAACCATTCAATTCCCTTACTTTGATAGTCAAGGAGACGGTATTTTCGAACGACCTATCCCAACTAAAAAAGTTAAATTAGCAGATGGTAAAGAAGTACGTATTGCTACAGTATATGATTTAATGGCTAGTCAATATGGTATTAAACGATTTGGTCATGAGTTAGAAGCTAAATCTTATGAAGATAGTGAATCTAAATATACACCTGCATGGCAAGAAAACGTCACAGGTATTAAACAAGAATTAGTGACACAAGTAGCAAGAGAATTTGCACAAAATGCTATTGATACTAAAGGACGTTCGATGATTATTATGGGTGCGGGGATTAACCACTGGTTCAACTCTGACACCATTTACCGTGCTGTATTGAATTTAGTTCTATTATGTGGATGCCAAGGTGTTAATGGTGGAGGTTGGGCTCACTATGTTGGGCAAGAAAAATGTCGTCCAATTGAAGGATGGAATACTGTAGCTTTCGCTAAAGATTGGCAAGGTCCACCACGTTTACAAAATGGTACAAGTTGGTTCTATTTTGCAACTGATCAATGGAAATATGAAGAATCTAATGTAGATAAATTGAAATCACCACTTGCTAACAACATTAAACATCAGCATCCAGCAGATTATAATGTGACAGCAGCACGTTTAGGTTGGTTACCTTCATATCCACAATTTAATAAAAACAGTTTGTTATTTGGTGAAGAGGCAAAAGATGCGGGCGATGATTCAAATGAAGCTATTTTAAAACGTGCGATTGAATCAGTGAAAAATAAAGAAACAGAATTTGCTATTGAAGACCCAGATTTAAGAAAAAATCATCCTAAAACATTATTTGTTTGGAGATCTAACTTAATTTCAAGTTCAGCTAAAGGTCAAGAGTACTTTATGAAACATTTACTTGGTACACGTTCAGGATTAATGGCTGAACCGAATGAAGATGATAAACCAGAGGAAATTAAATGGAGAGAAGATACAGTAGGTAAATTAGATTTACTTGTATCATTAGATTTTAGAATGACTGCAACGCCTTTATATTCTGATATTGTGCTGCCAGCAGCAACTTGGTATGAAAAACATGACTTATCTTCAACCGACATGCATCCATTTATTCATCCATTTAATCCAGCAATTGATCCATTATGGGAGTCACGTTCTGACTGGGACATTTACAAAACATTGAGTAAAGCAATTTCAGAAATGGCTAAAGATTATTTACCAGGTACATTTAAAGATGTGGTAACTACACCACTTGCACATGACTCTAAACAAGAACTAGGTTCTGAATACGGTATCGTTAAAGATTGGTCTAAAGGTGAAGTAGAAGGTATTCCAGGTAAAACTATGCCTAACTTCTCTATTGTAGAACGTGACTATACTAAAATTTATGATAAATACGTTACATTAGGACCTTTACTTGAGAAAGGTAAAGTAGGGGCACACGGCGTTAGTTTTAGCGTTAAAGAAGAATACGAAGAGCTAAAAAGTATGATTGGTACGTGGAATGATGACGATGAACATTCTGTTAGAAACGATAGACCACGTATTGATACTGCACGTAAAGTAGCTGATGCAATTTTAAATATCTCTTCGGCAACGAATGGTAAATTATCTCAAAAATCATATGAAGATTTAGAAAATCAAACTGGAATGGAATTGAAGGATATTTCAAAAGAACGTGCATCTGAAAAAATTTCGTTCTTAAATATTACAGCTCAACCAAGAGAAGTTATCCCAACAGCAGTATTCCCAGGCTCTAATAAAAATAATCGTCGTTATTCTCCATTTACAACAAATATTGAAAGACTTGTACCTTTTAGAACGCTCACTGGAAGACAAAGTTACTATATCGATCACGAAGTATTCCAGCAATTTGGTGAAAGCTTACCAGTATATAAACCAACACTTCCACCAATGGTATTTGGCGCAAGAGATAAAAAGATAAAAGGTGGACAAGATGCACTTGTTCTACGTTATTTAACACCTCATGGAAAATGGAATATTCATTCAACATATCAAGATAATGAACGTATGTTGACTCTATTCAGAGGAGGTCCAGTGGTTTGGCTATCTAATGAAGATGCTGAGCAACATGGTATCAATGATAATGATTGGCTTGAAGTTTATAACAGAAATGGTGTTGTAACTGCAAGAGCGGTAACGTCACACCGCATGCCGAAAGGTACAATGTTTATGTATCACGCTCAAGATAAGCACATTGAAACACCAGGTTCTGAGATTACTGATACTCGTGGGGGATCACATAATGCACCTACAAGAATTCACCTAAAACCTACGCAATTAGTTGGAGGATATGCACAAATTAGTTATCACTTCAATTACTATGGACCAATTGGAAACCAACGTGATGTGTACGTCGCAGTTAGAAAAATGAAGGAGGTAAATTGGCTTGAAGATTAAAGCGCAAGTTGCAATGGTATTGAATTTAGATAAATGTATTGGGTGTCATACATGTAGTGTGACATGTAAAAATACTTGGACAAATAGACCGGGTGCAGAATACATGTGGTTTAATAATGTAGAAACCAAACCAGGTGTAGGTTATCCAAAACGTTGGGAAGATCAAGAGCACTATAAAGGTGGTTGGGTATTAAATAAAAAAGGTAAACTTGAGCTTAAATCAGGTAGTAAGTGGTCTAAAATTGCCTTAGGTAAAATCTTCTATAATCCAGATATGCCGTTAATCAAAGATTATTATGAACCATGGACTTATAATTATGAACATTTAACCACAGCTAAAGAAGGTAAACATTCACCAGTGGCAAAAGCACATTCATTGATTTCAGGAGATAGACTAAATCTTGAATGGGGACCAAACTGGGAAGATGATTTAGCTGGCGGACATGTAACAGGACCAGAAGATCCAAATATTCAAAGAATTGAAGAAGATATCAAATTCCAATTTGATGAAACATTTATGATGTATTTACCTCGTCTATGCGAGCATTGCTTAAATCCTAGTTGTGTTGCTTCATGTCCTTCAGGGGCTATGTATAAAAGAGATGAAGATGGTATTGTTTTAGTCGATCAGGATGCATGTCGTGGGTGGCGCTACTGTATGACAGGTTGTCCTTACAAAAAAGTATATTTCAACTGGAAAACAAATAAAGCTGAAAAATGTACATTCTGCTTCCCAAGAATTGAAGCAGGAATGCCAACTGTATGTTCAGAAACATGTACAGGAAGAATGAGATATTTAGGCGTTTTATTATATGACGCTGATCGTGTACACGAAGCGGCTTCAGCTGAAAATGAACAAGATTTATATGAAAAACAACTTGATATCTTCTTAAACCCATTTGATGAAGAAGTGATTGAACAAGCAGAAAAAGATGGTATCAGTTATGAATGGATCCAAGCTGCTCAAAATTCACCTGTGTATAAATTAGCGATTGAATATAAATTGGCATTTCCATTACATCCTGAATTTAGAACAATGCCAATGGTATGGTACTGCCCGCCTTTAAGTCCAATTATGAGTTATTTTGAAGGTAAAAATTCAGGTCAAAATCCAGATATGATTTTCCCGGCCATCGAAGAAATGCGTTTACCTATTGAATATTTAGCAAACTTATTTACAGCAGGTAAAGTAGAGCCAGTAAAAGAAGCGTTACAAAAAATGGCAATGATGAGAAGTTATATGCGTGCTCAAGTCACAAACAAACCATTTGATACTTCTAGATTAGAACGTTTAGGTTTATCAGAAATTCAAACAAAAGAAATGTATCGTCTATTAGGTTTAGCTAAATATGAAGATCGATTTGTTGTACCATCTTCACATAAAGAAACCTATTTAGATACGTATCACGCTCAAGGTAGCCAAGGATATGGCGGTGAATATTTCGGAGATAATTGTGAAGGCTGCGGTGTTCCAGTAGGTTCAACGTCAGGAAAATCTGGTCAAGAGATTTATAATGAGAATTTCTATGGAGGTATTTTCCGTGATTAATCTAACACAATTTAAATACTATCAAGAAAGTTTTGGATATCTTGCACAACAACTTAATTTTCCAGAAAAATTAACATTTCATCCTAATACATTTGAAGAAACGATTCATCCTTCGCATCCAGGATATGCAGATTTAATGAAATATCGTGAAATTATGTACCAATTTACTTTATCTGAAATTAAAGCAATTTATACGGATACATTTGATTTCAATAAAACATCACCACTTTATATGACTTACAATAAATTTGATACTCAAAAAGAAAGAGGTCAAATGCTCGCAAAACTAAAAGTACTTTATGAAATGTTTGGATTAAAAATGGTAGATAATGAATTATCAGATTATCTACCATTGATGTTGCAGTTTTTACATGTAGCAAGTTGGCATAATGATCCTCGTGCAGAAGGCAATATTGAGTTAGTGATTATGATTATTGAAGATGGTACATATGAAATGGCAAATCAATTAGCTAAGGAGAATAATCCTTACGCTTATGTGATTCGTGCATTACGAGAAACATTAAAAGCTTGTTTAGACATTCCAAAAGAGGTGACACATCATGCTTAATCAATTTCTTTGGATTATTTACCCATATTTATGTGTGGCAATTTTTATCGTTGGTCATATTGCTCGATATAAATATGATCAGTTTTCATGGACTGCAAAATCGAGTGAGTTTTTAGAAAAAAAACAACTTAAATGGGGCAGTCTGTTATTTCACTTAGGAATTATTCCAGTATTTTTTGGTCATGTGGTGGGGTTAGCTATTCCAGCAAAATGGATAGATGGACTTGGCATAAGCGAAAGTACATATCACTTTGGAGCTGTTTATATTGGTAGTATTTTTGGTATAATGACTCTAATTGGAATGTTACTTTTAACAGCAAGACGTTTAACGATTAGTAATGTGAGAAAGTTAAGTTCAGCTTCTGATATTTTCGTAAATTTCTTATTAATATTGATTATATTTATGGGATGTTTCTCAACTTTAGTTACTAATGCAATGGTAACTGACTTTGATTACCGTCAAACGATTTCTATATGGTTTAGACACTTATTTACATTCTCACCCAATGCAGCACTAATGACAGGCGTTCCATTATCATTTAAAATTCATATCTTATTAGGATTTACAATATTAGCTTGTTGGCCATTTACACGTCTTGTACATGTATGGAGTATTCCATTAGCATATACAAATAGACGTTATATTGTATATAGAAAACATAAAGCACCTCGTGCACATTAAATATAAAAGGAGTACGATATATGATTCCGGAACCTTTGTTTGAACCGGTACATTTTCAGCAGGAACTTGACACACTTAGAAAAAAAGTAAACTGTGATTTTGCTGCTGTTGCACTATATGAAAACCACGAACCTTCTGGACCTATTAAATGGCAATATGTTTCAGGTAATTTAAACAGTCGTTATAAATTGATTGTTTTGAGAAAAGGCAGAGGCTTAGCTGGGACAGTCATGAAAACAGGAAAGCGAATGGTTATAGAAAATGTTTCCAAAACAATAACACCAGAAGAAAAAATTAAGTACCCTATTTTGATGAGTGAAAACTTAAACGCGCTCGTTGCTATACCATTATGGCATGAACAGCATGTTGCAGGCGTGTTATTATTAGGACAAAGAGGTAGTAAAACATTGCCTAAAGTGATTAATCAATTAAATATTAAAGGCCGTTTGTGGGAATTTAATGAAGAAATCTAGGTGATATATGTGTTAGAGTTATATAATCTGCAAATGGAAGACTTACTAAAAAAATATTATGAAACTACAAATGAAAAAATTGTTTTTGTAAACAAAGAAGGAAAAATCATTGCAATGAATGACGCCGCTGAAGAAATTATTTCAAAAGATAATAATTATAGTGCGATGACAAATGCGATTTGTGATCGTTGTGAAGGGTATTCAAATGAATTTGAACTTCAAAGTTGCAAAAATTGTTATTTAGACACATCTAAACCAAACGATATCAATTTTCAAGTGTTTATGAAAACAGTAGATCATAAAGTTCGACCATTTACAGCTTCTTATCAAGCGATTGATGAAGATAATGAGATATATGCATTTACACTTCAAGATATTTCGCCGCAAATTGAAAGACAAGAAAAAATGTATCAACGTCAGATGATGAGAAAAACAATTTCCGCGCAAGAAAATGAAAGAAAACGTATTTCTAGAGAACTACACGATAGTGTTGTACAAGAAATGCTAAATATTGATGTTGAACTCAGATTGCTGAAATATCAAAAAGAATCCTCAGAACTTGTCCAACAATCGCAACGTATTGAGGGATTAATGTCTAAATTGATTGATGATATAAGACATTTATCAGTTGAATTAAGACCCTCATCTCTAGATGATTTAGGCTTGGAAGCGGCTTTTAAATCATATTTTAAACAATTTGAAAATAATTATGGTATGCAAATTGTATATCAATCTAACATTAAAGATAAAAGATATGATAGTGAAGTAGAAACGGTTGTTTACCGTGTGGTACAGGAAGCGGTATTTAATGCATTAAAATATGCAGGCGTAAGTTCGGTAGATGTCTTTGTCCAGGAGGTTGGACGTTTATTAATAGCTGAAGTGATTGATCATGGTCAAGGTTTTGATCCGAATTCTCAACCACAAGGTACAGGACTAGGATTGTATGGTATGAATGAAAGAGCAGAGCTTGTAAACGGAAAAGTGAATGTAGAAACACATTTAGGAAAAGGAACTATTATCACTTTAGAAGTACCACTCTAGAGAATGTAAAGGGACTGACTTATAATTGAAAATAGTAATTGCAGATGATCATGCAGTAGTAAGAACAGGTTTTTCTATGATATTAAACTTTCAAGAAGATATGGAAGTTGTAGCTACGGCTGCTGATGGAGTAGAAGCATATCAAAAAGTGATGGAATACAAACCGGATGTATTAATTATGGATTTAAGTATGCCACCTGGTGAGTCTGGCTTAATTGCTACTAGCAAAATTTCTGAAAGTTTTCCTGAAACAAAAATATTAATTTTAACAATGTATGATGATGAAGAATATCTATTTCATGTTTTAAGAAATGGTGCTAAAGGATATATTTTAAAAAATTCACCAGATGAACAACTGATTTTAGCAGTACGAACAGTGTATAAAGGTGAAACGTATATTGATATGAAACTAACGACGTCATTAGTAAATGAATTTGTAAATGTTTCTAATCAAGATGAAAAAGCAACCAATGATCCTTTCAAAATACTTTCTAAAAGAGAATTAGAAATATTACCATTAATTGCAAAGGGATATGGAAATAAAGAAATTGCTGAAAAATTGTTTGTATCCGTTAAAACAGTTGAGGCACATAAAACGTATATTATGACTAAATTAAATTTAAAATCTAAACCAGAGCTTGTAGAATATGCGCTTAAAAAGAAACTTTTAGACTTTTAAATATATTGAATAACTTAAATAATGACACTTATATTATATTTCGAGTCCGGGACATAAAGTATCTAGATAAGTGA
>NZ_KV792009.1:0-30724 GCF_001808085.1 Staphylococcus sp. HMSC14C01 | reverse complement strand
ACAAGAAGAAACAGATGCACTTGCAGCACAACATCGTGCAATTCAAAATGAATCAGCAATAAATCAATTATCTAATCCAGCAAGAAGTCATCAAACTCAAAACAGCGAAAATGAGTCACAAGCTTCTAAAATTGCATCGGCAGCTAGAACTAAGCAAACTAAGTTAAAAGATAATAAAGATGTAGCAAGTAATACTCGAAAATTATTTGAGGAGGCACCAATAACATCCTCTAAATATGATAAAGTGCCTAATTTGATAACTAAAAATCATAAGTCATTTAATGAAGATGAAGAAATAACAAAAAATAAACAAAATCACCATGATGCTAAATTTGAAAAAGGAGTTATTACTCACCAACATCAACCATCTCAATCAAATTCAACTCAAAAAAATAAAAACCATAATCAAAAACGTAAAAATCAGAATCGCAAAAATCAGAATCGCAAAAATCAAAATAAAAACAAAACGCCAAAGCAACAACAAAGAGCTGAAAAAGCAAATAGTAAAATAGAAAAACGTACATTTAATGATTAATCTTTTTAAAAGAGCAGTGTAATATTTTACATTGCTCTTTTAATTCTTTATATAGTATTATTAATTATATTAATTTTAATAATTCAGAAATATCAGAAAATTTATTTGATTTATAGTTGAATATTTTTAATGTAATTGTTAGAATACTATCTAAATACAATTATTTTACCGCTTTAAAGTAATATAATTCAGTATAGTAAAATTTATTGAGGTGAGTATGAATGTCTACAAAGTTAGAACAATATAGGGAAGAGATAATTTCAATTAATAATCAAATTCTAGACTTATTATCAAAAAGAGGGGAATTAGCCCAAAAAATAGGAGAAGAAAAAATTAAGCAAGGTACTAAAGTTTATGACCCTCAACGAGAAAAAGAAATGATTAATGAATTAATGGATCGTAATAACGGACCATTTAATGATAATGTAATTAAACAATTGTTTAAAGAAATCTTTAAAGCGTCTACTGATTTACAAAAATCAGAAAATGAAAAACACTTATATGTTTCAAGAAAATTAAAACCGGAAGATACAATTGTAAAATTTGATAACGGTGGAGTTATTGGTGATGGAAATAAATCATTTGTATTTGGTCCATGTTCTGTTGAATCTCAAGAACAAGTTGATGCAGTAGCTCGTGATTTACAAGCCAAAGGTGAGAAATTCATTAGAGGCGGTGCATTTAAACCAAGAACATCACCATACGATTTCCAAGGATTAGGAATTGAAGGGCTTAAAATATTGAAAAATGTTAAAGATAAATTCAATCTTAATGTTGTTAGTGAAATTGTAAATCCAGCTGATTTCGAAATTGCTGATGAATACTTAGATGTCTTCCAAATTGGTGCAAGAAATATGCAAAATTTTGAATTACTTAAAGAAGCTGGACGTACAAATAAGCCAATCTTATTAAAACGTGGTTTATCAGCTACTATTGAGGAATTTACATTTGCAGCTGAATACATTGCTTCTCAAGGTAATAAAAATATTATTCTATGTGAACGTGGTATTCGTACTTATGAAAAAGCTACTCGTAATACACTTGATATTTCTGCCGTACCTATCTTAAAACAAGGTACTCACTTACCAGTAATGGTAGATGTTACACATAGTACAGGACGTAAGGATATTATGTTACCGACTGCAAAAGCAGCACTTGCAGTGGGTGCAGACGGAGTAATGGCAGAAGTACATCCAGATCCATCAGTAGCTTTAAGTGATAGTGGTCAACAAATGGATTTAAATGAATTTGATAAATTTTATAATGAATTAAAGCCATTAGCTGACATGTACAATTCTAAACAACTTAAATAAAACATCATACTTTAATTTACTAGCTATTCATTTTACTAAAATATAGGGCAATATAGAAAGTTTTATATTTAACTTCTATATTGTTCTTTTTTAGTTAAAACGAATAGTTTTATTTTGATTTTATTAAATCTATTAACTAAAATTTGACACAATTGTGAATATAAGTCTTATATATTTGACACATAACCAATTTATGATAAACTTTGAAAATGAAATGAAAACACGTTATAATAATAAATGAAACGCTTACAAGGAGGAAATTATGACGGTAACTATATATGATGTAGCTAGAGAAGCTCGTGTATCTATGGCAACTGTATCACGAGTAGTTAATGGCAATCAAAACGTAAAACCAGAAACACGTAAAAAAGTAAATGATGTTATTCAAAGATTAAATTATAGACCAAATGCTGTTGCAAGAGGACTAGCTAGTAAACGTACAACTACAGTAGGCGTTATTATACCAGATATCTCTAATATTTATTATTCTCAACTTGCTAGAGGTATTGAAGATATTGCAACAATGTATAAGTATCACTCTATCATTTCTAATTCAGATAATGATTCAGAAAAAGAAAAAGAAATTTTTAATAATTTGTTAAGTAAACAAGTAGATGGCATTATCTTTTTAGGTGGTACAATTTCTGATGAAATCAAAGATTTAATTAATCATTCTTCAGTTCCAGTTGTAGTATCTGGCACAAATGGTAAAGATGACAATATCGCATCTGTTAATATCGATTTTGCTAAAGCTGCCAGAGAAGTTACAGAACAACTTATTAAAACAGGCGCAAAAGATTTTGTACTTGTAAGTGGAGATTATTCTAAAAAGGCTCAAGAAGATGTACTAAGTGGTTTGAAAGATGCTTTAAACAAACATCAATTAAAGTTAAATAACACTATAGAATTATCAGGTTCAGAAAGCTATAAAGACGGAGTGAATGTTTTTGAAAAATTAAAAAATAATTTACCTGATGCTATATTATCTATTAGTGATGAACAAGCAATTGGTATTTTGCATAGTGCTCTTGATGCTGGAATAAAAGTTCCAGAAGAACTACAAATCGTTAGTTTTAATAATACGCGTTTGGTAGAAATGGTTAGACCTAAACTATCTAGTGTCATTCAACCATTGTATGACATCGGAGCAGTAGGTATGCGTCTTCTTACTAAATTTATGAATGAAGAAGACATTGCAGAACCTAATGTAGTTTTGCCACATAGAATTGAATATCGAAATACTACTAAATAAAGTAATGTAGAAAAAAGGATAAAATGAATAATTTTATCCTTTTTTAATATATAAGTTACTATAATATAATTATGTAAACCTTTTAATATTACTAAATTTATTTTTAAGGAAATTAAATATTTTTGTAAACGCTATCAAGTATTCGACATATATTTGTTTGTTAGTTATTATAAAGTAGTAAGATGATTTGGTAGTTATTTCTAAATATCTTATTACATAAAATTTATTTTAAACAAGGGGTTGAAATAATTTGGCACATTTATCAGATTTAGATATTGCTAATCAATCAGAATTAAAACCAATTGGAGACATTGCAAAAAAAGCAGGAATACCTGAACATGCTTTAGAGCAATATGGACACTACAAAGCTAAAATTGATATTAATCAAGTTCAATCAAAAGAAGAAAAAGGTAAAGTTGTCTTAGTAACTGCAATGAGCCCTACACCAGCTGGTGAAGGTAAATCAACTGTAACAGTAGGCTTAGCTGATGCTTTTAATGAGTTAAATAAAAATGTAATGGTTGCTTTACGTGAACCTGCTTTAGGGCCAACTTTCGGAATTAAAGGTGGCGCCACTGGTGGGGGATATGCGCAGGTTTTACCTATGGAAGATATTAATTTACACTTTAACGGCGATTTCCATGCAATTACAACAGCGAATAATGCATTATCAGCATTTATAGACAATCACATTCATCAAGGTAATGATTTAGCAATTGATGTACGTCGTGTTGAATGGAAACGTGTACTTGATATGAATGATCGTGCATTACGTAATGTCATTGTTGGGTTAGGTGGACCAACTAACGGTGTTCCACGTGAAGATGGTTTCAATATCACTGTAGCATCTGAAATAATGGCGATTTTATGTTTAGCTCGTAATATTAATGATTTAAAAGAAAAAATCAGTCGTATTACAGTTGGTTATACTCGTGAGCGTAAACCAATTACTGTTGCAGACTTAAAAGTTGAAGGCGCTCTTGCAATGATACTTAAAGATGCAATTAAACCTAATTTAGTACAAACTATTGAAGGAACACCAGCACTTGTACATGGTGGACCATTTGCTAATATAGCTCATGGTTGTAACTCGATTTTAGCAACTGAAACTGCACGTGATTTAGCAGATATTGTTGTTACAGAAGCAGGATTTGGTTCAGATTTAGGCGCTGAAAAATTTATAGACATCAAAGCACGTGAAGCGGGCTTTGAACCTTCTGCAGTTGTCCTAGTAGCTACTGTTCGTGCATTAAAAATGCATGGAGGCGTTGGTAAAGATAATCTAAAAGAAGAAAATGTTGAAGCAGTTAAAGCTGGTATTGTTAATTTAGAGCGTCATGTTAATAATATTAGAAAATTTGGAGTAGAACCTGTGGTTGCTTTAAATGCGTTTGTACATGATACTGAAGACGAAACTGAGGCAGTTAAAGCTTGGGCTAAAGAAAATAATGTACGAATTGCCTTAACAGAAGTATGGGAAAAAGGCGGTAAAGGTGGCGTTGATCTTGCTAATCAAGTTCTTGAAGTCATCGATCAACCACAAGAATTTAAATTCTTGTATGATTTAGATCAATCATTAGAAGAAAAAATTGAAACAATTGTAAAAGAAATCTATGGTGGTTCTTCAGTAACGTTCAGTAAAAAAGCAAAAAAACAATTAAAAGAATTTACCGACAATGGATGGGGCAAATATCCAATCTGTATGGCTAAAACACAATACTCATTTAGTGATGATGCAACCGCTTTAGGTGCACCAACTGATTTTGATATAACTATCAGAGAATTAGAAGCTAAAACAGGCGCTGGATTTATTGTTGCATTAACAGGGGCAATTATGACAATGCCGGGATTACCTAAAAAACCAGCGGCATTAAACATGGATGTCACTGATGAAGGTCATGCAGTAGGATTATTCTAATTTAGATTAAAGAAAAAGCGTTTGAGACATTTACTGTCTCAGACGTTTTTTTGTTTTACCAACAAATTTCATCATTTTGTTGGTAAAACTGCATGTGAAAAAACAAGCGATTTAGCGGCAAAACCAAGTAAAAAACGAATTTCAGGTAATTTAAATCATATATCGATATTTTGTGTTATTACTATCATATATTTATTTTAAAAGGTTCTTAAATTCAATACTCATAAATCATTTAAATTAATATATGTGCGATATAAGATATTGATTGATTCATTGAGGCTTAGTTAATAAATGATCATAAATAGTATATTGTTTTGCCTGTTGATATGTCTTTTTACTGATTACCCCTTCCACTAGCATTCGTTTTAATACATAATACTGACGGTCAATACTAATTTTAACTTCGTTATAAGACTTCAAATCACCATTATCTTCATACGGTGTATACGTATAAGGGCTTTGCAATAAGCCAACAAGATAAGCAGATTGTGCAACATTTAACTTGGAGGGGGGAACGTTAAATAAACTATAGGAAGCAGACGCAATTCCAGTTATATTTGCACCATTATAATCGCGTCCAAACGGTACAATATTTAAATATGTATAAATAATTTCATTTTTAGATAATATTTTTTCAAGACGCATCGCTAATATAATTTCATTTGCCTTACGACTATATGTTTTTTCATTTGATAAGACTTGATTCTTTATTAATTGTTGTGTAATTGTACTTCCGCCAGAACGAGAATTTAAACTTAAAACATCTTGTATCATTGCTCTTATTAACGCTTTTGGTAAAATTCCATCATGTTTAAAAAATAATGTGTCTTCAGAAGATATTAATGCTTTAATTACGTTTGAATTTACATGTTTTGGACCTACGATGAGAGAGTTTTGAGAATGATCATACTCAGTTAAAATATTTTTATCGTGATTCAAAATCTCATCACCTGAAAAGTGTAGTACGCGATGTTTTAATTCAGTATCACTTATATTTGAAGCTTCTTGAGTGAGATGATGAAAATAAGTGGCAGTACCAAGAACAATAAGTATAGAACCTAAAACTACAATACTCAAAAGGCCTACCATAATATGTTTTATAAATTTATAATTTTTTTCAAACGTTTTAAATTGAACCTCTTTAAATAATAATTTCATGGTAGTCCTCCTAAAATTTAAATACAGTATATCATATCTAGCATATTTGACTTTTAGAAGAGGTTTTTTTATAATTATTATCAATTCAATATGTATTGAATAAGAGGAGAAGTAATATATAAATTAACTTAACAGAGAGTTAGTGGATGCTGTGAACTAACATGTGTTTATATATGAATACACCTCATACTTATTTATTCAACGTTTATTAATGAGCGTATCATTAATAGAGTAAACAATTCTATTTGAATTGTTAAGTATGGTGGTAACGTGCATAAGCGCCCTTACATTGTTGTGAGGGTGCTTTTTTATTTAATAAAAATAAATTTTATAGGAGGATATAACTATGTCAAATGCATTACTAGAAGAATTACAATGGAGAGGTTTAATTTATCAACAAACTGATGAACAAGGTATTGAAGATTTATTAAATAAAGAACAAGTAACGTTGTATTGTGGTGCAGATCCAACTGCTGATAGTTTACATATTGGTCATCTTTTACCATTTATGACATTACGTCGATTCCAAGAACATGGTCATCGTCCAATAGTACTTATTGGTGGAGGCACTGGTATGATTGGAGACCCATCTGGTAAATCTGAAGAACGTGTATTACAAACTGAAGATCAAGTAGCAAAAAATGTTGAAGGCTTAAGCGCTCAAATGCATAAACTATTTGAATTTGGCACAGATAAAGGAGCCGTACTCGTTAATAATAGAGACTGGTTAAGTCAAATTTCACTAATAAGTTTCCTACGTGATTATGGTAAACATGTAGGTGTCAATTATATGCTAGGTAAAGATTCAATTCAATCACGATTAGAAAATGGAATTTCATATACAGAATTTACCTATACTATTTTACAAGCAATTGACTTTGGCCACTTAAATCGTGAACTTAATTGTAAAATTCAAGTTGGTGGTTCTGATCAATGGGGTAATATTACAAGTGGTATTGAGTTAATGCGACGTATGTATGGTCAAACAGAAGCTTATGGTTTAACTATTCCATTAGTGACAAAGTCTGATGGTAAAAAGTTTGGGAAATCAGAATCTGGAGCTGTTTGGTTAGATGCTGAAAAAACAACACCGTATGAATTTTATCAATTCTGGATTAATCAATCGGATGAAGATGTTATTAAATTCTTAAAATACTTTACATTCTTAAGTAAAGAAGATATTAATCGCCTTGAACAATCTAGAGATGAAGCACCACATTTACGAGAAGCTCAAAAAGCACTTGCTGAAAATGTAACAGAATTTATTCATGGTAAAGAAGCACTTGATGATGCAATTAGAATTTCAGAAGCATTATTTAAAGGTGATTTAAAATCTTTATCAATTAAAGATATCAAAGCAGGGTTTAAAGAAGTACCTCAAGTTGAAGTTTCTAAAGCAACAACTAACATTATTGATGTTTTAATTGAATCTGGAATTGCTTCCTCAAAACGACAAGCAAGAGAAGATGTAAACAATGGAGCAATTTATATTAATGGTGAAAGAGAACAGTCTGTTGATTACAACTTAACTGATGAAGATAAATTTGATAATGAATTTACAATTATTCGCCGTGGTAAGAAAAAATACTTCATGGTAAATTATAAATAATCTTATCTGAGAAGAATATATTGAAAACGAGGTTAATCCATTATTTTGGATTAACCTCGTTATTTATTATCGAATAAATTGACTATTATTATCTTCAGAATTATATGATTGCGAAGATATTGCTTTTTGATTTTTAAGAGTGACTGATACGTCTTTAGTTTTACCATCACGTATAACAGTCAACTTCACGGTTTCACCTGGCTTTTTATTTTGATATAAGTACGTTCTTAGATCGGTATCATCATCTACTTTTTTACTATCTACTTTAGTAATGATATCGCCAACTTTTAATTCACTAGAGTGGCTAACTTTTGCTACATACACACCAGTATCACGATCAGTTTTTAATTCTTTTTTATAAGAATCTGGAATATCACTTAAGTTAAGTAACCCTATTCCAATTGAAGGACGTTCTACTTTACCATGTTTAACGAGTTGTTCAATTGTAACTCTTACTTCATTACTTGGGATTGCAAAACCAATACCTTCAACTTGGTCAGCAGCAATTTTCATTGAATTAATACCTACTAAATTACCATTAACATCTACTAATGCACCTCCAGAGTTACCAGGATTAATTGCTGCATCTGTTTGTAGCACATTCACTTTAGTTCCACCAGAAGTGGTATTAGATTCAATTGTACGTTCATTTGCAGAAATAATACCTGATGTTACTGAGTTAGCAAATTCTAAGCCAAGTGGGTTACCCATTGCGAAAACACTATCGCCAGTTTGAACTTTAGAAGAATTTGCGAATTTCATTGCTTTAATTCCTTTTTGAGAATCAATTTTTAAAACTGCAATATCTGAAACTGCATCTGTACCTACAAGCTTTGCTTCTACTTGTTTACCATTATGTAATTGTACTTTAATTTGTGATGCACCATCAATAACATGATTATTAGTGACGATGTAAGAAGAATTGTTGTTAATTTGATAAATAACACCAGAACCGATACCAGCTTCTTGTGCTTTAGTTGATTTACCTTGTAATAAATCGTCAAAACTTGTTACCTTTTGCATATTGATGACACCTACAATAGCAGGAGAGACATCTTTGATCATGGCATTAACCGATTTATATTTATCACTTTTACCGTCTAACACATTGCCACCTTTATCATTTGTAGCCTGTTGGACTTGAGATCCACCACTATTTGAATCATCTCCATTCATAAGTCGATTAACTCCTAAAACAATTAATGCTCCTATGATACCAGCGATTAGAGCAATAATAATAATTCTAAACCATGGAAATTTCGGTTTAGGTGGACGTGAATGTTGATAATCACTGGATTGAAAATATTGATTATATTCTGTCATATGAAACCTCCGTATTTATTTTAACCATTATCTCAATTATGAAGAAAATATTTAAATATTTCTAGTAAATAGCTATCAGACTTAAGATGTATCTTTTAAAATCTTGTTCACGTGATAAGTTAATGATAAAATCGACTAAGTGTAGAAACTTAGAAGTAGGTGACAAAATGTATAAATTTATTAGTAAATTTTTAGAATTAATAATCGTAAAAATGGCACGTTCATTACATATTGTAGGTAAAGAGAACATTCCTAAAGATAGTAAATATGTTGTGACTTGTACCCATGAAAGTTATAATGAAGTAATTTTATTAGGATTAGCTTTAATTCCAAATGAAATTCATTATATGGCTAAAAAAGAATTATTTAGTAATAAATGGGGTGGCAAATTTTTAAGATCTTTAAATGCTTTTCCAGTAGATCGAGAAAATCCGGGACCTAGTACGTTAAAGCAACCTGTTAAATTATTGAAAGATCATAAAACAGTAGGTATCTTCCCAACAGGTCATAGAACTTCAGTTGAAGGCGCGCCTTTAAAACGTGGAGCTGCAACGATTGCTATGCTAGGTAAAGCACCAATCTTACCAGCTGCTTATGTTGGACCAACGAAGTTACATGGTTTAGTCACTGGTCAAGCGATGATTAAATTTGGTAAACCTATTTATCAGTCTGACATACCTAAAGATTTAAAGCGTAACGAAAAAATTGATTTTCTAACTAAAGAAATAGAAAGACGTACAGCACAGTTACAACATGAACTTCATCTTATTCAAGCACGTCTTTAATAGATATTGATAGCATTATTCATCAGAAGATTTTCTAAATAGAGAATCTTCTTTTTTTATAAATAATTGATAAATGGATGATAGGAGTACCATGAGTGAAAATGACAAGTTTTAAGAAATCTATTTTCCGTTAGTACCATATATTATCTAATGTATTGTTCTTGTTATTTTGACTTTAATCATTTTTATTTAGTCAATGTGGAAAGATTATTTAATAAAAAAAGGATTTGAAGTAAAATACCAGTTAATTATCTCAATCAATAATAAAAATCACTTATAATATCTTATTAAATATATATATATACGTTTTAATCTTTATTGGTTAGAGCGTATCTTTTTTATATTGTCATCACATTGTCTATTTATATAAAATAAACATATAGCGTAACCGCTTACAAATATGGTAGATTATATATTGGACTAAATACATAAAAAATATAATTTTTAATAAATAAAGGAGGATAAAAGATGTTTAAATTCTTTCAAAATCTCGGAAGATCGTTAATGCTCCCTGTAGCTGTTTTACCAGCAGGAGCAATCATAACCGGGATAGGTAACTTACTAAACGCACTTCATGTTCTTCCCACAGTAGCCATGTTCTTTTCAATTGTAGGAACAGCTATTTTAGGACAATTAGGATTAATTTTTGCTATCGGTGTAGCTATTGGTATGGCTAAAAAGAACGATGGGGCGGTTGCTTTGGCAGGTGCGTTAGGATATGCTATGGTAACGAAAGTATTAAATCCAGAAAATGTGGCTACGTTATTTAATATAAAAGAAAAAGCAGTTAACTTAGGCTTTACAAAAATGGATAATTCTAATGTATTTCTTGGTATTATTATCGGGTTAATTGCAGCATATTCTTTTAATAAATTTAGTGAAGTTGAATTACCTATGGCCTTGTCATTTTTTAGTGGTAAACGATTAGTACCTATTATGACTGTATTTTTTAGTACCATATTAGCAGTTATACTATTATTTATTTGGCCTATGGTCTTTTCAGGCATTGTTGCATTTGGAGAATGGTTAGTAGGTTTTGGTTCATTCGGGGCATTTTTATATGGTGTCTTTAATCGATTACTTATTCCTACTGGTTTACATCATGCATTGAATGCAGTATTTTGGTTCGATACAGCAGGAATTAATGATATTGGTAAATTCCAAACAGGTGTAGATGCAGTAAAAGGTATAACAGGACGTTATCAAGCAGGTTTCTTCCCAATTATGATGTTTGGTATACCAGCAGCAGCACTTGCAATGTATCACAGTGCTGAGACAAAGCAACAAAAGCAAGTATGGGGATGGTTTTTAGCAAGTGCTATTTCAGCATTTGTAGTAGGCGTTACAGAGCCAATTGAATTTGCATTTATGTTTGTTGCACCTGTACTTTTTATCATACATGCCTTATTAACAGGACTTTCATTACTTATTGCATCTCTATTTCATTGGACCGCGGGATTCTCATTTAGTGCAGGATTAATTGATTATGTTTTATCGCTAATTAATCCAATCGCTAATCACCCTTTAATGCTATTAGTTCAAGGTATTGTATTCTTTATTTTATATTATGTTATTTTTAGAATTATGATTAAAGTATTGAATTTAAATACAATAGGACGTGGTGATAACTTACTAGCTGATCCGGTAGTAGAAGAAACGACGACTACAGATAAATCAAAAAGTGGAAAATATCATCAACCAGCTACACAAATATTAGAAGGTTTAGGTGGAAAATCTAATATTGATAGTTTAACAAATTGTGCTACACGACTTCGCTTAGAACTAAAAGATAATACGATTATTGATGAACAAAAAATTAGAAATGCTGGAGCTGTTGGGGTGACGAAAAATGGCCACCATTCAACACAAGTAATTATTGGTACACATGTTCAACAGGTAGCAGATGAAATTGAAAAACAGTTGAAATAATTCAATAGAAACAATAAAAGCGACAATATATGTCCAAATCATTTGTTACACTATAGTCCTATTGATAAATATTGTTTATATAAAAGAGCTAATGCTAGATTTTAAGCATTGGCTCTTATTTTTATTACATTGACTTTATATAAATGTTCGTTATGATTATAAGTATCAGAATAGTCAAAAAATGGAGAGATGTCGATGAAATCAATTTTATTTGATGTAGATGGTGTGTTTTTAAGTGAAGAACGTTGCTTTGATGTATCTGCCTTAACAGTAGAAGAACTATTAAAGAGTGATGACTTTTTAGGTTTAGATAGCGCTCAAAATTTTAATTATATGAATGATGAATTAATTGAAGATATAAGAACACGAGTATTTTTAAATGATCAAATTTTAAATCAATTAAAATCTTTAGGCCTTAATTCTAACTGGGATATGCTATTTGTTGTATTTAGTATTCACTTCATCCATCTCTTGAAACAGTTGGATTCAGAAACAATTAGACAAGTGACTCATGTTGAAACGTTTTCAGTTGAGACTCTACGTGAATTACAATCTTATAATGATCAATTTAAAGTTAATTATGCAGTACCGTTAAAATTTATTCAAAATAGTCAAAGTGGTAAAGAGAATATTTATCTTGAATTAGAAGGTTATGCAAAAGATCAATTAAATATTGAAAATGCTAAATTATTTAATTTAAAAAGTCCACTTTGGAATTTAGCTAGAGCAGTATATCAAGAATGGTATTTAGGAACAACTTTATATGAAAAAGTAGAAAAACTTACTCCTTTGTCTATTCCTAAATCTGGTTTTATTTATGAAGAAATGATCTTACGTCCTGTGGAAGAAATTAAAACTTTATTAAATGATATAAAACAAGCAGGTTTTAACATTGCCATTGCAACTGGTAGACCAAGAACAGAAACCATTGTTCCATTTGAATCCTTTGGTCTTAAAACTTTTTTTAATGAAAAGCATATTGTTACAGCGAGTGAAGTATTGAAAGCTGAGTCAGTATTTCCAAAAGAAGGGTCACTAGGTAAACCTAATCCATTTAGTTATATTGCAACTCTTTATGGAAACAATGAGAGAGATTATTTGCACTATATTCAAAATCAAACACATATTGTTAATGAGGATGATGTATTTATTGTTGGTGATTCATTAGCGGATTTATTGTGTGCTAAAACGATTGGGGCAACATTTATAGGTACTTTAACTGGTTTAAGTGGGAAAGGAGCAAAAGAAGAGCTAGAGCAACATGGTGCTGATTATATTGTTAATCATATTTGTGACATTAGACATATTCTACTTAATAAATAATAAAAAGAAGGGAACGCCGAATATTATCGTCGTTCCTTTCTTATTTATTATATTGATAAAGTTGTACCGTAGATTTTATCAAAATCACCAATCTCATATAATTCTTTAATAACTTGTTGAGTAATAGGTTGATCTACTGACAGAATCATCATTGCTTGTCCACCTTCAGAACTTCTTCCTAAAGACATTGAAGCAATATTGATATCATGTTTACCGAGTAGTTGACCTGTTAAAC
Source organism: Staphylococcus sp. HMSC14C01 (assembly GCF_001808085.1). Classification (NCBI taxonomy): domain Bacteria; kingdom Bacillati; phylum Bacillota; class Bacilli; order Caryophanales; family Staphylococcaceae; genus Staphylococcus; species Staphylococcus sp. HMSC14C01. The sequence goes on along the minus strand of NZ_KV792009.1, from coordinate 17,344 downwards.
CTACCATTCCTGGTAAGTCTTTATGATAAGAAATAAATTGATAAGCATTAGGTTTAAAATCTACTGAATAATCATTAATTCTTACAATACGTGCACCAAATCCGTCTATTACAGTTGCACCAATTTTCACCTCTTCATGTTCACTTATCAAATTAATTTGAATATAATTGCTGAATGTCCCCTGTGAAGCACGATTTTCAATATGATGAGTGATACCTTGTTCGTTTAATAATGCAATAGCATTAATTAAGTTCACGCGTTCACCTAAATTTTGTTTTAAAATTGACGTTACGATTGATCGAGTAATTAAATCAGCTTCTTTTTTAGCATGTTCTCCGTTAAAAGTCACTTTAATCTCTCTAGGCGCATCATCTAATAATTGAATTGCCAATTCACCTGAAAGCTGGCTAATACGAAGCCATTGTTGTGTCTTCTCATCAATATGGTTTAAGTTTAACTTAGGTGCATTGACTGCGTTTGTAACATTACCATTTTCTAAAATATCAATGATTTCTTCAGCAACTGATACAGCTACTTTTTCTTGTGCTTCAATCGTAGATGCACCTAAATGAGGAGTTACAATAATATTTTTATGATCGAGCAGCGGTGAATCTAGAGGAGGTTCATTTTCAAATACGTCTAATGCTGCTCTAGCAATTTGATGTTGATTTAAGGCATTAAGCAAGTCGTTTTCATTAATAATTCCGCCTCTAGCTACATTAATAATTTGTAACGTTGGTTTAGCTTGATTAAAGAAATGAGCATCGATAATACCTTTTGTTTTAGGTGTTAATGGTGTGTGAACGGTAACAAAATCTGAACGTTGAGCAATTTCATCAATTGTTGCTAGTTCAATTCCAAGTTGCTCTGCTTTTTCTTTAGTCAAAAAAGGGTCATAAGCTAAAACAGTCATACCAAAACTTTTTAATCTTTTTGCTACACCTAAACCAATACGTCCTGCTCCAATGACGCCTAATACTTTTTGATATAATTCAACTCCTTTAAATGCTTTACGATTCCATTCTTTATTCTTTAGTGATGTGTAAGCTTGCGGTATATTTCGTGCCATTGCTAGAATCATAGCAACTGAGTGCTCAGTAGCAGAAATCGTATTTCCATCGGGAGCATTTACAACGAGTATACCGTTTAGAGTTGCTGATTTTATATCAATATTATCCACACCTACACCGGCTCTTGCAATAACTTTTAAGTTTGAAGCATGGTTAATAATAGATTCTGTGACTTGAGTTTGACTACGTACGATTAACCCTTGATAGTTAGGAATAATATCGACAAGTTCTTTTTCAGTTAAACCAGACTTAAAATCAACGTTAAAATCAGGATGATGGATTAAACTTTGTAAACCTTTTTCTGAAATTGGATCTGAAACTAAAATATTATGCGTCATGTTGAATTACCTCCGTAAATTTTAGCGTAGCTTTGCCAATATAATTGACTTTACGATAATCTGTAAGAATGATTTCTAAAGCTGAAACAACAGATAAAATATCAAAAGGTGACACTTTTCCCATGTGACCAATTCTCAAAATGGTTCCTTTTAGTTTGCCTTGACCACCAGCAATAGTAATATTAAATCTTGATTTTAGTGTTGATTTAATATATGTTAATTCGTCTTTATCGTGAGGGATAAAAGAAGTAACAGTAGGAGAGGCATATGAGTCTTTAGTAACTAATAAATTTAAATCTAATGCTTTTAAACTTTCTCTTAAACCATCTCTAATCAAGTAATGTCTGTGAATGGTATTGTTAAATCCTTCTTTTTTAATAAGTGCAGCATAAGCGTTAACCGCTCTAAATAATCCAACATTTGGTGTGAATGGAGTAGAATTTTGTTCAATAGAATCAAAGTACTTATTTAAATTTAAATAAAAACGTGGTGTTTTAACTGCTTTAAATCGCTCTTGTGCACGATGATTATAAGCAACAAAAGATAGGCCAGGCGGTAACATTAAAGCTTTCTGGCTACCTGACACGAGTACATCAATATTGTCTCTTTCTAAATCGACATCAACGGCACCAATACAACTTACGCCATCGACAACGAAGTAAATGTCTTGATTGAATGCTTTAATCACTTTTCCTAATTTGTGTATAGGGTGAAGTACAGCAGTAGAAGTCTCGCAAAATTGGGTGAATACAGCAGTAATATCATGTTTAAGTGAATGTAAATATGTTTCAAATGCTTCAATGTCGACCGCTTTTCCCCATTCAACATCATAAACATGTACATTCTTATAATATGTTTCAGCAATTTGTTTAAAACGATTGCCAAATGCACCTGATACAATGACTACAAAATGATCCTCGGGATTGACTATATTTAACATACTAGCTTCTAAGACGCTAGTACCACTTGAAGTAAGAATCATTACTTTATTTTTAGTTCCAAAAATAGGTTTTAAATGATTAAATGCTTCTTCTGCGATAGCTTCAAAATCTGAAGAACGATGGCCTACCATTGATAAATTAAGTGCATGTGTGATTTCATCAGGTACAGGGGTTGGTCCAGGTGTTAATAATAAGGGTTCATAATAATACATCGTAAATCTTCCTCCTGATATAAGATTTTTTAATTTTACCAAATATTCTGAAAATTTAAAAGTCTAAAATAAAAAGCGGCAGTTAAATCGACCGCTTTTAGTTCTAATCTTGAATGGTTGCTTGAATTTCTATTTTAACGTTGTTTCGAATTGAGTTAGATATCATACAATGATGATCAGCAATATCTAATAGTTTAGGAAGTCGTTTATTAAGATGCGTTTTTTCTTCTTCTGTAAGAGATATTGTTGGATAATGAGTGATTTTTTCCATTTTAAATTTTCCATTTTCAAACACTGCGCTTCCAATTGACTTAATTTCTAAATGAATATTAGTAAATTTAGCTCTTTCAAGTGTAGCAGCTAAAGAGATAATATAACATGATGAGGCTGCTGCAACTAACATTTCATCGGGATTTGTCCCAGTTCCATTACCACCAAGTGAAGAGGGAATAGAAATTTGCTCAGAAATTACATCGCCATTAACTTTACCGATTTCTTCACGACCTCCACGCCATGACGTATGAACTACAAAATCGTGTTTAACCATTATTATTGACCTCCTATATCATTATGGTAATTTAAGTGTAGTTGAACATATAATTAATTTAAAGGATGGTATTTAAAAATGAAAATACAAAAGCCTAATACATCATTTCAAATCGTTGCACACCGTGGATTATCGCAGAAATATCCTGAAAATACGGTAGAAGGTTTTAAAGCAGCCCTTATGCAACATATTGATATGTTAGAAATTGATGTACATTTTACAAAAGATAAACAATTAGTAGTCATTCATGACGATTCCATTGACCGCACATCGAATCAAAAGGGTAAAGTAAAAGATTTTACTTTAGAAGAATTAAAACAATTTGATTTTGGAATCAGACATGGTGAAACTTTTAAAAATACTCGTATTTCTACTTTTAGCGAAGTACTTTCATTATTTAAAAATTACTCTAAAACATTACTTATTGAAATAAAAAAACCAGAACAGTATCCTGGCATTGAAAAAGCGTTACTTGAGGAACTCGATAAATTTCAAATTCCCTCTCATAGAGTCATTATTCAGTCATTTGATGTGGAAAGTGTTAAAAGAATGTCTGAATACACAAAGAAATATGCACTAGGTGTTTTAATAAGTAAAAAGCAATACTGGTACAAACAACCTGATTTTGAAAATATAGCTTCTTTTGCACAATTTATAAATCCTAACTATAAATTAATAAATAAAAAATTTATCAAGCGTGCTCATGAACATCATCTTAAAGTAATACCTTATACAGTAAATAACATGAAAGATGTGAAAAAATTGATTCATTTAGGAGTAGATGGAATTATCTCAGATATACCAGATGATATATTTAAATTATAAATAAAAAACCACCCTGACCAAAATGGAAAGGGTGGTAGAATATTAATCAACTTATCTTGAGTAGTACTCAACGATTAATTGTTCATTAATTTCAGCTGGTAATTCACTACGTTCTGGTAAGCGAACGAAAGTACCTTTTAAGCTGTCAGCATCGAAATCTAAATATTCTGGTACGAAATTGTTGATTTCAACAGATTCTTTAATGATATCTAAGTTTTGTGATTTTTCACGAACTGAGATAACTTGACCAGGTTTTAAAGTGTATGATGGGATGTCAACACGTTTACCATCAACTTCAATGTGACCATGGCCAACTAATTGACGAGCTTGACGACGTGTACGTGCTAAACCTAATGAGTAAACTACTGCATCTAAACGGCTAGCTAATAAAATCATGAAGTTTTCACCGTGTACACCGTGCTGTTTACCAGCAATATCAAATGTGTTACGGAATTGTCTTTCAGTCATTCCATATAAATAACGTAATTTTTGTTTTTCACGTAATTGTAAACCATATTCTGATAATTTTTTACGTTGGTTTGGACCATGTTGTCCTGGTGCGTAAGGACGTTTTTCTAATTCTTTACCAGTACCACTTAATGAGATACCTAAACGACGAGATTTTTTCCAGTTAGAACCTCTGAAACGAGCCATAATAAGACTCCTCCTTTTTCTTTTTTGTTGGAATGAATAAACAAAAAAGAGTGTTGTATGCTCATTAAGATATATTGTTTTATGTGTCTTCACCTTATAGCTACAGTTACATGACACGTCCACATCGGGAACAACATAGAGCTTAATAATATACAACTGCTATTTTCGTTAATTCACACAAAATTCATTGTACCATTATTTTTTAAAGTGTCAAGGAATCATTTAAATTTATTATTTTGATAATTGGTGTTCTAAGATAGAAACTATCTCTTCAAGTCCTTGTTGATCGCCTTTACTAAATCGTTGTGTAATAGGCGCATCTATATCTAACACGCCGATTATTTCATTATCAACATGAATTGGAACGACAATTTCAGATTTACTATTAGCATCGCAAGCGATGTGACCAGGAAATGTATTTACATCATCGACAAGTTGTGTTTGGTTATTTGCAACAGCAGTTCCACATACACCTTTTCCTATAGAGATATGCACGCAAGCAGGATGCCCTTGGAAAGGACCTAAAATAAGTTCATTATTTTCAATTAAATAAAATCCTACCCAATTGATTTGATCTAAGTTGTCATTGAGTAAAGCTGAAGTATTACTTAAAATTGCAATTAGATTTGTTTCATCTTCAATAAGACTTGCAAGTTGTTTACCTAATAAGTTGTAATTTGTTTCTTTAGTTGTCGTCATATAAAAACCTCTCTATGTAATATTTTGATTATTAGTATAAATGTAAAAATTTTTTCAATCAATTCTTTGAATTTTATTTTAATGACGGGATAAGATACGTTATAATAATGATAATATAGGAGGAGAATGAGATGGTTTTATACATTATATTAGCAATTATTATTATTATATTGATTGCTGTCGGTATTATGTTTTATTTACGTTCTAACAAACGTAAAATGGTTGAGCAAGCAGAAGAACGTAAATTAAAAGTTCAACAGTTACCTTTTGAAGATAATTTAGAAAAGTTATCAGCTTTAAACCTTAAAGGTGAAACGAGAACAAAATACGACGCGTTAAAACAAGATACATTAGATCACACTAATAACTATTTAGCACCAGTAGAAGAAAAAATTCATGACGCTGAGCTTCAACTTGATAAATTCCAATTTGCAGGAGCTCAAACTGAAATTGATGACGCTCATGAATTAATGGATAGATATGAAGCTGGTTATCAGTCACAAGTAGATGAAGTAAATGAAATTCTTTCTCTACATAAAGATAACGAAGCAATCTATGAAAAATGTAAAATAGATTATCGTGAAATGAAAAGAGATGTTTTAGCAAATAGACATCAATTTGGAGAAGCGGCAGCTCCTCTTGAAAAACGTATTGAGGCTTTTGAACCAGAACTTGATCAGTATGACATGCTGAAAGAAGAAGGTAACTATGTACAAGCTCATAATCATATTAATGGATTAAATGACTCTATTAATGAAACAAAAGGATATATGGATGAAATTCCAGATTTAATTAGAGAAACTCAAAAAGAGTTACCAGGACAATTCCAAGATTTAAAATATGGTTGTAGAGATTTAAAAGTAAATGGTTATGACTTGGATCATGTAAAAATTGATGGAACATTACAAAGCTTAAAAACTGAATTAAATTTTGTAGAACCTATGATTAGTCGTCTTGAATTACAGGAAGCTAATGATAAATTGCAACAAATTAATGATAAGCTTGATGAAATGTATGATTTAATTGAGCATGAAGTAAAAGCTAAAAATGAAGTTGAAGAAACAAAAGAAGATATTACAAATGAATTATTCAAAGCGAGAGAAATGAACTATACGCTTAGAACAGAAATCGACTATATACGAGAAAACTATTTCATTAATGAAAGTGATGTTCATAGTATTAGACAACATGAAAATGAAATTCAAAATCTAGTTGTAGTATATGATGATATTCTAAAAGAAATGTCTAAATCTGCTGTGAGATACAGTGAAGTAAAAGATAATTTAGAATACTTAGATGAACATGTAAAAGTGATTAATGAAGAACAAGAAAAATTACAAAATCATCTGATTCAACTTAGAGAAGATGAAGCTGAGGCTGAAGATAATCTATTAAAAATTCAATCGAAAAAAGAAGAGATTTATCGTCGACTTCTTGCTTCAAACCTAACAAGTGTTCCAGAGCGATTTGTTATTATGAAAAATGAAATCGACCATGAAGTAAGAGCGGTCAGCGAACAATTTAACGAACGTCCGCTTCATGTTAAACAACTTAAAGATAAAGTTTCAAAAATTGTAATTCAAATGAATACTTTTGAAGATGAAGCGAATGATATATTAGTCAATGCAGTCTATGCAGAACGATTAATTCAATATGGAAACAGATATCGTAAAGATCATCATAGTGTAGATAAAAGTTTAAACGAAGCAGAACGTTTATTTAAAAATAACCGTTATAAGCGCTCAATTGAAGTATCAGAGCAAGCACTTGAAAGTGTAGAACCTGGTATAACAAAACATATTGAAAATGAAGTGATTAAAGGATAATACATTTTTATAGTTAGAGAATGACCTAGACATCCACATATTTCTAGGTTGTTCTCTTTTATTTTTTTAAAAAAATAGTATAATGCTTGAGTGTCTATTTTTAAGTCGAGAAATCTAAAATATGTTTTAGATATGTTATTGATGAAAGTGAGTGTTCTATATATGATTTATTTAGATAATGCTGCCACAACAAAACCGAACCAAGCGGTTTTAGATTCATTTCTAAAAGTAAGTGAGAAAGCTTATTATAATGCTAATAGTCCTCATCAAATGGGTTTACAATCAGAAAAAATATTATTACAGGCTAAGTCGCGTGTAAAAGAGATGTTAAACCTCAATAATAATACTGATGTCATTTTCACAAGTGGTGCCACTGAGTCTAATAATATTGCACTCAAAGGTATTGCATTAAGAAAAAAACAGTTTGCGAATGTAATCATTACCTCAGTATTAGAGCATCCATCAGTATTAGAAGTGATGCGTTATTTAGAAACACAAGGATTTATATTGAAATATGTGAATGTGACTCCAAATGGTCAAATAGATATTAATCATTTAGAACAATTAATGACGGATAATGTGGGCTTAGTAACATGTATGTATGTCAATAATGTTATGGGACAAATACAACCGATAAAAGAAATTGGCTCATTATTAAAACAATATCCTAAGGCACATTTTCACGTAGATGGCGTTCAGGCTTTAGGGAAAATTCCAATGCAATTAGAGAATGTAAATAGTGTAAGTTTTAGTGGTCATAAATTTAATGGTTTAAAAGGTCAAGGCATATTAATTATCGATAATAAGGAAAAAATTGAACCGACAGTATTTGGCGGTGGTCAGGAATATGGAATTAGAAGTGGTACTGTAAATTTAGCAATGAATGTTTCACTTGTGAAAGCAATGGAAATTGCAATTCAAAATTTAAATGAGCTTAATCATCGTCTATCACGTTATAATAAAGTAATTAGAGAAAGTTTAAGTCAATATAAAGGAGTGTATATTAATTCTCCAGAAAATAGTGCTCCGCATATTTTAAATATTGCTTTTCCAGGAGTAAAAGGAGAAGTGCTTGTTAATGCGTTCTCAAAATTGGATATTATGGTGTCGACTACAAGTGCATGTTCGTCTAAAAGAGAAAAATTAAATGAAGTTTTGTTAGCAATGGACATCGAGGACAACAGAATAGAGGGAAGCGTTCGCTTATCCATGGGTGAAACTACAACAGAAAAAGATATCGAACAATTTAAAGATAAATTTAAATTAATCTATGCTCAAATAAAGGAGTTGTTGAAATAAATGAAATATGATCATATTTTGGTAAGATATGGAGAACTTACGTTAAAAGGAACAAATAGAAAAAGATTCACAAATGTATTAAAAGAAAATGTGATTCAGTCATTACGTTCATTAGAAGGTACACGAGTTAAATGCGAGAGAGATCGCATGTTTATCTCGCTTTTTGAGGAAGCAAATGTAAATGAAGTCATGAATCGTTTAACAAAGATATTTGGCATAAAATCTATTAGTCCAGTATTTAAAACAACACAAAATCTTGAAGATATAAAACAACTTTGTGTTTCGTTAGCTAAAGACTTTGCACATGGAGATACTTTTAAAATTGATGTAAAACGTGTAGATAAATCATTTTCATTAGATACGTATCAACTACAAAGAGAACTAGGTGGTGTCATTTTAAAATCAGTTGATCATTTAAAAGTAGATGTTAAACGTCCGACACATAATATTAAAGTGGAAGTACGTAAAGAAGGCGTATATATCTATACTAAAGTTATCGATGGTGCTGGCGGATTACCTACAGGTACAGGTGGTAAAACACTTCTTCAGTTATCAGGTGGGATTGATTCACCAGTAGCTGGTATGGAAATGATGAAACGTGGCGTAAAAATAGAAGCTATTCATTTTCACAGTCCACCATTTACAAGTGAAAAAGCGAAAGATAAAGTGATTGAATTGACACGCATACTATCTGAACGTGTAGGACCCATTAAATTACATATTGTTCCTTTCACAGCACTTCAAAAACAAATCAATAAGTCTGTGCATCCACGATATACCATGACTACTACTAGACGCATGATGTTACGAGTGACAGATATTATCTTAGAACGTATTGGAGCGAACGCTATCGTAAATGGTGAAAATTTAGGTCAAGTAGCTAGTCAAACATTAAAGAGCATGTACGCAATCAATGATGTTACATCTACTCCTATTTTAAGACCACTTATTTCTTTAGATAAAGAAGATATTATTAAAAAAGCAAAAGAAATAGGAACATTTGAAGTTTCAATACAGCCTTATGAGGATTGCTGTACGATTTTTACCCCTAAAAACCCTGTAACTGAACCAGATTTTGATAAAGTTGTTAAATATGAAAGTGTGTTTAACTTTGATGATCTTGTTCAAGAAGCAGCAGACAATGTAGAAACAATAGAGATTAATAAAGATTATAAAACTGAAAAAGATAAAAGTACTGATGCACTCATTGATGAATTATTTTAATATGAAAGTATTAAAGTAATTTAATAAGGGGTGGGCGTTATAGAACTAAGTTTTCATATTATTTTCATTATTATTAGTTTTGGTTTCTTGGCAGCATTTATAGATGCTGTTGTAGGTGGCGGTGGCTTAATATCAATTCCTGCACTCTTAGCTATAGGAATGCCGCCATCATTAGCATTAGGTACAAACAAATTAGCAAGTGCGTTTGGCTCCTTAACGAGTGCAATCAAATTTTTAAAATCTGGAAATGTTGATAAAAAAATAGTATTTAGACTATTTCCGTTTGTATTTATATTTGCAGTTGGTGGAGCAAGTTTAGCTACTTTCTTACCATCAGAGGTTTTGAAACCACTCGTTATAGTCATATTGACACTTGTTTTAATTTACACCATTTTTAAGAAAGAATGGGGTAATGTCAGAACGTTCTCTAAATTTACTATTAGTAAAGCGATTGCCTTTATATCACTCCTGCTTTTAATTGGATTTTATGACGGATTCTTAGGCGGTGGTACTGGATCATTTATGTTATTTGTATTATTAATGTTTGGATTTGATTTTTTAAGTGCAGCTGGAAATGCAAAAGTATTAAACTTTGCTTCAAACGTTGGTGCATTAACATTATTTATTATTCTTGGTCAAGTAAATATAGCATATGGATTAATTATGGCAGTCAGTATGGTGATTGGGTCGTATACTGGTGCACATTTTGCAATCAAAAAAGGTGTAGGATATGTCAAAATTTTATTTATAATAGTTACCATTTTACTCATTTTAAAAAATACCTTTGATTATATCATGCAAATCATTTCAAATTAAAATAGTAGTTAGTGTTTTAAATGATTGAAATAAGTTTAAATACTATCGTATCATTAAACTATAATTTAAATAACTAATGGGAGGTCATATAATATGACAGAAATTACTTTTAAAAATAACCCTATACATTTAGAAGGAACTGAGGTTTCAAAAGGAGATGTGGCTCCTAATTTTAAAGTTTTGGATAATAGTTTAAATGAAGTTACTTTAGATAATTTTAAAGGGCAAAAGAAATTGATTAGTGTTGTTCCTTCTATTGATACTGGCGTATGTGATCAACAAACTCGCAAATTTAATGAAGAAGCTTCTCAAGAAAATGGTGTAGTACTTACAATTTCAGCGGATTTACCTTTCGCTCAAAAAAGATGGTGTGCATCAAATGGTCTAGAAAATGTAATTACGTTAAGTGACCATAAAGATTTATCATTTGGTGAGCATTATGGTGTTGTTATGAAAGAAATGAGATTATTAGCGCGTTCTGTTTTCGTATTAGATGAAAACAATCATGTAGTTTATAAAGAGTTAGTTCAAGAAGGTACTGATTTTCCAAATTTCGAGGCTGCTTTAGAAGCTTATCGTAATATTTAAGTCACTATTAAATGATTAAATTAAAGATATAATACTAATATTGTCCATATGTATTTTAAAATGAATGATTTCGTTTTAAGACATTTGCATTATGGACATTTTTTTATTGGAAAGGAATTGAATATGGCAGAAGAACAAACTATTATGGAAAGATTATTCCGAACTTTAGATGATAAAGCTAAGTCGTTAAATGAAGAAAATGGTCAAAGCTTTATAGAAAATTTAGGTTTAGCAATGGAAGATGTATATCGTAATCAACGTACTCTATTAGAACAAGCAACGCTTCAAGATCGTCGAAAAGCATTTCAATTTGCTTACTTAAGCTTATTACAAGAAGAAAATATTCAGGCAAATCATCAAATTACACCAGATTCTATTGGCTTAATTTTAGGTTTTTTAGTACAAAAATTTATAGAAAATAATAAAGAATTACAGATTGTTGATATTGCAAGTGGAGCTGGTCATTTAAGCGCTACAGTGAATGAAGTATTAAAAGATAGCGAAGTTATGCATCACTTAATTGAAGTAGATCCTGTTTTATCGAGAGTTAGTGTGCATCTAGCGAATTTTTTAGAAATACCATTTGATGTGTATCCTCAAGATGCGATTATGCCATTACCATTGGAGGAAGCTGATGTGGTTGTTGGAGATTTTCCTATTGGATATTATCCTTTAGATGAACGTAGTAAAGAAATGAAACTTGGATTTGAAGAAGGCCATAGTTATTCACACTTTTTACTTATCGAACAAGCCGTCTATGCTTTAAAACAAAGTGGCTATGCTTTTTTAGTAGTACCTAGTAATATTTTTGAAGATGAACATGTGAAACAGTTACAAAATTTTATTACTACAGAAACTGAAATGCAAGCATTTTTAAACCTTCCTAAAACATTGTTTAAAAATGAAAATGCACGTAAATCAATTTTAATACTACAAAAGAAAAAAGCAAATGAAACTAAGCCTGTAGAAGTGTTATTAGCTAATATTCCGGATTTTAAAAATCCTAATCAATTCCATGGTTTTATTAACGAATTAAATGAGTGGATGGACGCAAATCATTCACAAAAATAAACTGTGATATTCTTGAATTACTTCTGTATTAGTGGTTAAATAGATATGGATATTTAATATATAAATTGGAGGACAATGAATCATGTCTAAATTAGTTTTAGCGATTAATGCGGGAAGTTCTTCTTTAAAGTTCCAACTTATCAGAATGCCTGAAGAAGAATTAGTTACAAAGGGCTTAATTGAGCGTATTGGTATTAAAGATTCAATATTTACTATTGAAGTAAATGGTGAAAAAGTAAAAAGAGTTAAAGATATTAAAGATCATGAAGAGGCAATTAATATCATGTTAGATAGCTTCAAAAAACATGGTATTATTAATGATATTAATGATATTGCTGGTACAGGGCATCGTGTTGTTCATGGTGGAGAATTATTCCCTAAATCTGCTTTAGTCACTGATGAAGTAGAAGAAAAAATTGAGTCATTAAGTGAATTAGCGCCATTACATAATCCTGCAAACTTAATGGGAGTTCGTGCCTTTAGAAAGTTATTACCTAATATTCCACATGTTGTAGTTTTTGATACTTCATTCCATCAAACTATGCCAGAAAGTTCTTATTTGTATAGTTTACCATATAACTATTACGAAGATTTTGGTATTCGTAAATACGGTTTCCATGGTACAAGCCATAAATATGTATCACGTCGTGCGGCTGATATTTTAGAAAAACCTATTGAAGAATTACGTATTATTTCTTGTCATATTGGTAATGGTGCGTCAATTGCTGCAATTGATGGTGGGAAATCTATCGATACATCAATGGGCTTCACTCCATTAGCAGGTGTAACAATGGGTACACGTTCAGGAGATATTGATCCAGCTTTAATTCCATTTATTATGGAAAAAACAGGTAAAACTGCTGATGAAGTTTTAACAGTTTTAAACAAAGAATCTGGATTATTAGGTATCTCTGGTACTTCAAGTGATTTACGTGATTTATTAGGTGAAGCTGCCAATGGCGATGAACGAGCTGAACTTGCTTTAGATATTTTTGCTTCTAGAATTCACAAATACATTGGTTCTTATGCTGCTAGAATGCATGGCGTTGATGTTATTGTCTTCACAGCAGGTGTCGGTGAAAATTCATCACCAATACGTGCTAAAATTTTAGAAGGCTTAGAGTTTATGGGTGTTTATTGGGATCCTAAGAAAAATGAATCTACTCACGGTGAAGAAGCTTTCATAAATTACCCACACTCTCCAGTTAAAGTAATTGTTGTTCCAACTAATGAAGAAGTCATGATTGCAAGAGACACAGTAAAATTCGGTGAATTATAAGATATATTAAAAAAACGATGAGATTAAACTTATCTCATCGTTTTTTAGAATATAACAGGGGAATAGAACAAAAGTCATGTTGAATTTGTTGTCCCACTCTAATGTTGTATCTCTAACATATTAAAGAGGTCTGAGACATAAGGAATTGTCTCAGACCTCTTTATTTACATACATTACTTTATTAAGAAAATTGTTTTCTAAATTCAGGAGTTGCAACTTCAGGTTGGAAATCTTCTGGAATTTCTTCAGTACGCACGACAAGTACATCACATGGTGCATGACGAACGATTGCTTCTGAAACAGAACCAACGATAAATCGTTCTACTGCATTTAATCCTGAAGTACCACACATTATTAAATCGACACCTAATTCATTTGCTAACTTTTTAGGTATAATCGCTTTAGGTGATCCAAATTCTAAACGAGTTTCTACATTTGTAACACCTGCACGTGAAGCAACTTCCTTATAGCCTTTTAAAAGTTCATCAGAAAAACCTTTAGATTTTTCCGTGAATTGAGCATCGTACACTTCATAAGAAGAGTAAGTTCTTGAATCGATAATATTAACAATAGTTAATTGAGCATCATTACGTTTAGCAACGTCTACAGCTTTGTTGAAAGCCCATTCTGCTTCATGTGAACCATCAACTGCGATTAAAATGTTTTTATAAGTTAACATCTTAAGTCCCCCTTAACTTTTCTTAATTCAATTTTAACATAAATTTCTGAATATTTAATATTTATAATTCAACAATTATGTGGACATTGTGTATCTTTGGTGATTGCGCTTTCATTACTTTAGCGTTACCATAAGAAGTGGAGGTGGATGGAATGAAAATCGGTATTCCAAAAGAAATAAAAAATAATGAGAATAGAGTAGGTTTATCACCAAGTGGTATACATGCATTAGTTGAACAAGGACATACAGTACTTGTTGAAACAAACGCAGGTTCTGGTTCATATTTTGAAGACGAAGATTATAAACAGGCGGGTGCAGAAATAGTTAATGATGCAAAAACAACTTGGGATGTAGACATGGTGATTAAAGTAAAAGAACCATTAGAAGAAGAATATAAATATTTCAGAGAAGGTCTTATCTTATTCACATACTTACATCTTGCTAATGAAGAAAAACTTACTCAAGCATTAGTTGATAATAAAGTAGTAAGTATTGCCTACGAAACAGTTCAATTACCAGATCGTTCTTTACCTTTATTAACACCAATGAGTGAAGTTGCAGGACGTATGTCAGCTCAAATTGGTGCAGAATTCTTACAAAAAATTAACGGTGGAATGGGTATTTTACTTGGTGGCGTGCCAGGTGTACCAAAAGGCAAAGTTACGATTATTGGTGGCGGTCAAGCAGGTACAAATGCTGCTAAAATTGCTTTAGGATTAGGTGCAGATGTAACTATTTTAGATGTAAATCCTAAACGTTTAGCGGAATTAGAAGATTTGTTTGACGGTCGTGTTAATACAATAATGTCTAATCCACTTAATATTGAAAATGCAGTTAAAGAAAGTGACTTAGTTATTGGTGCAGTATTAATTCCTGGAGCGAAAGCACCAAGTTTAGTTACTGAAGATATGATTAAACAAATGAAAGACGGTTCAGTAGTAGTCGACATTGCTATTGACCAAGGTGGGATCTTTGAAACTACTGATAAAATCACGACACATGATGATCCAACTTATGTTAAACATGGTGTTGTACATTATGCAGTAGCGAATATGCCTGGTGCAGTTCCACGTACGTCTACTATTGCTCTTAATAATGCGACTTTACCTTATGCACAGTTACTTGCTAATAAAGGTTATAAAGAGGCATTTAAAGCAAATCAACCTCTGTCATTAGGTTTAAATACGTATAAAGGTTATGTAACTAATAAAGGTGTTGCAGAAGCTTTTGATTTAACTTATACATCTATTGAAGATGCATTAAAAGAATAATCTAAATTAATTCAATAAAAAGCGGAATAGCATTCTTTATGAGTGCCTATTCCGCTTTTTTGATATAAAAGAGAGATTTAATTTTAAATTACTTATTATAATGTGTAAGTATTTCAAATCCAGTATCAGTGACTAAAATATCATCTTCAATTCTGACGCCAGCGACATCAGGTACATAAATGCCAGGTTCAATTGTAATCACCATACCTGCTTCAAGTAAATTTGTATTTGTACTTGATACATCTTGATATTCATGTTCTTCTAAACCGAGTCCATGTCCTAATCGATGAGGGAAGAAATCACCGTAACCCGCTTCTGAAATAATGTCTCTAGCAATTTTATCAATATTTTGTAAAGGGACACCTGGTTTAATTGCTTCAATAGCACTTTGTTCAGCTTTTAATACAATATCATAAATCGTTCTTGCTTCTTTACTTGGTTCACCAAATTTTACAGTTCTTGTCATATCACTACAATAATGATTATAGACTACACCTAAATCAAATAATACATATTCATTCTTAACTAATGTTCGATCTCCAGGTGTACCATGTGGAGATGCAGCATGATCACCAAATAGTACCATTGTATCGAAACTCATTTCACTGACGCCATATTTTTTAATTTCATTTTCAATATGATTTACAACTTCTCTTTCAGTTACGCCTTCAGATAAAAATGAAACACCAATATCTATACATTTATCTGCAAGTTCAGCAGCTTTTTTTATATTTTTAACTTCATTTTCATCTTTAATATTTCTTAGCTTTTTAATAGTTAAATCGATATCTTCATACACTTTAATGTTAAAGTTATTCGTAAGTTCTCGTTGACGTTTAACAGTGAGATGTTCACTTTCAATTAATAATTTATCAAATGTATGGGGTGCTAAATCGAAAGGACTCTCAGTATCTAAATAGCCAACAATATTTCCATTAAAAGGTGAATGCTTAACTTCTTCAACTTCCATTTTAGGACAATATAATGTGCATTCACCATTTGAAGTTATAAGTAACGCAAACAATCTTTCATGAGGTTCACTTCTATAACCTGTGAAGTAGAATATATTAAGTGGAGTAGTAATCCATGCTGCATCAGCATTTTTATCTTTTAATGTTGCAATAATTTCGTCTGTTTTAATCATAATACGTATCCTCCTATAGTTTAATCAATTTAATTTTACGTCTAAATAGAAATGAATTCAAAGTGTTTCAAGTTATAAATATAATTATCAGGGTATAATAATAATATTAAAATATAGGAGGTTCTATATATGAAACTTTCATTTCATGGACAGTCAACGATTTATTTTGAAAGTAATGACAAAAAAGTAATTGTTGATCCATTTATTTCTGGTAATGATAAAAGTGATTTAGATGAGCAGACATTAGATGTGGATTATATTATTTTAACGCATGGACATGGTGATCATTTTGGTGATGTAGTTGAATTAGCTAATCGCAATCATGCTACAGTGATTGGTTCTGCAGAAGTACAAGGCTATTTAACAACGTATCATGGAATTGAACACGCACATGGTATGAATATTGGCGGTAAATATCAATTTGATTTCGGTACAGTAAAATTTGTTCAAGCCTTCCACAGTTCAAGTTATACTAATGAAGATGGAATACCTGTTTATTTGGGTATGCCAATGGGCGTTATCATTGAAGCAGAAGGTAAAACAATTTACCATGCAGGAGATACTGGTTTATTTAGCGATATGAAATTAATTGCTGAACGTCATCCAGTAGATGTATGTTTTATTCCTATTGGTGATAATTTTACTATGGGTATTGAAGATGCAAGTTATGCAATAAATGAATTCATTAAACCTAAAATTTCAGTGCCTATTCATTACAATACATTCCCATTAATTGAACAAGATCCACAGAAATTTAAAGAAGCAGTATCTCAAGGAGAAGTACAAATTTTACAACCTGGTGATGAAGTGACATTTTAATGATATATAGAAAGAGTCCGGGACATAAAGTATCTAGATAAG
>NZ_KV792008.1:0-20170 GCF_001808085.1 Staphylococcus sp. HMSC14C01 | reverse complement strand
TTTGTTAGGAATTATGTCCCAGCCTCTTTTTTGACTTATCCTAAATTTATCTTTATTTACGTGTAAGTTTGTTTTTTAAAGTAAAGAG
Source organism: Staphylococcus sp. HMSC14C01 (assembly GCF_001808085.1). Lineage (NCBI taxonomy): Bacteria > Bacillati > Bacillota > Bacilli > Caryophanales > Staphylococcaceae > Staphylococcus > Staphylococcus sp. HMSC14C01. The sequence goes on along the minus strand of NZ_KV792008.1, from coordinate 20,082 downwards.
TATTTCATAGATAACTGGCACTACGATTAAGGTTAGTAGTGTTGATGATACTAATCCACCTATGACTGTAGCGGCCATTCCTTTAGAAATTAGAATTGAACTATTTTGCCCAAATAATAATGGTAATAATGCACCGATTGTTGCAACTGCAGTCATCAAAATAGGTCTAATTCGGGTTCCACCCGCTTCAATTAAAGCTTCTTTCATTAACATACCTTGTTGTTCATTTGAAATCACTCTATCAATTAATACAATTGCGTTTGTAACAACAATACCAATTAACATCAACATACCAATTAAACTTGGTACTGAAATGGTTTCTCCGGTAATCAATAATGCAAATACTATACCAATAGCTGTAAATGGTAATGAGAATAGAATTGTAAATGGTGCTAAACCACCTTTGAATGTGATAACCAACACAAGATACACAATAACAATAGCAATAAGCATTGCAAAAGCGAGTTGGCTCATAGCTGTATTAATATCATCTGTTGCACCACCAACATTAAACTTAACGTTATTAGGTTTATCAATTGTATTGATTTCACGCATCACTTTACTAGAAGTTCCACCAACATCAGAAGCGGTAATTTTACCTGAAATTGTTGTAGCATAATCGCCATCTTCTTGAACAAGTTTACTTGGTGTTGTTGTTTTGTTTAGACGTGCAATATCTTTTAATTTAACAGTTTCTCCACTTGGTGCATGTAAGTCGATGTTTTCTAGTTTATTTTGAGACCAATTTGTTTGTTTATTCTGTTTTACTTTTACATCTATATTATTACCATTTTCTTTAACAGTTGTAATTGTTTTTTCTGGTAAGTTCTCATTTAAATTCAATGCTAATTGTGCAGCTGAAATACCTTTATCTGTTGCTTTATTTTGATCTACTTTGATTTCATATTGATCATAGGTTTGTGATAAATCTGAATTGACATCTGCTACACCTTTAATGGATTTCATTTTATTTTCAACTTTAGTTACTGTACTTCTAATTGCATCAGTAGAAGGTCCTTTAACAGTTACGTCCACTGAATTGTTTCCAGCTCCTGTACCTAAGTCTTGATTTTTCCATTTACCTGGGTTTTTCATTTTAGAAAGATGTGTAACCACTTTATCTGGTTCTTCCTCAAAGTGCGGCGTATCCGAATCATATTCCACCATAATAGCCATGCTATTCGTACTTCCCGTTGGATCTGCTGGAGAAGGTCCCCCTACAGAAAATTGAACTGTTTTAACTTTATCTTTACTTTGAAGGTATTTTTGAGCTTTTTCAGCATGTTTAAGTACTGCTTCTTCAGTTTCTCCTGGTTTAGGTGTATAAGTTAACGCTAAAAACTTATCTTCCCCTGTAGAAATATAACTTGTTCCTAATTTAGCTGCACCAATTCCTATACTCGCAATTAATATAACAATACTAATAATAAGAACAAGCCATTTATGATTAAGCGACCAACCAAGTACTCGTTTATATCCCTTACTAATCCCTCCTAATTTATTTTCTTCATTAACATTGCCCTTTATGTTTATTCCATTTTTAAAGAATGTTGAGGCAAGGGCTGGCACAACAGTAATAGAAACAAGAAGCGAAGCCAGTAAACTAAATGTGATAGCTAACGCAAATGGTCGGAACATTTCACCTACTGAGCCGGAAACAAAAGCTAGCGGTAAGAAAACTATAATTGTAACAATCGTAGAAGATAAAATAGGTTTAAATACCTCTCTCGTTGCACTAATAACTAAATTGTTCCCTTTTAATTGTTCACTTGGATCTGATAATCGTCGATAGATATTTTCTACTACAACAATAGAATCATCTATGACCCGACCAATCGCAATCGTCAATGCACCTAAAGTTAAAATATTAAGTGATACATTACTTAATTTCAGTGCAATAAGTGCAATCAAAATAGATAACGGAATTGAAACGATAGATATCGCTGTTGTTTTAATATTTCTTAAGAATAATAAAATAACAATAATTGCGACGATGGTACCTAATGCCGCTTTTTCAATCATAGTATATAATGAATCTTCAATTGGTTTAGCTGTGTCCATTGTTTTTGTAGCTTTGATATCACTATTATTCTTAACAAACTCGTCTATTTTCTTTTGCGTTGCTCTAGCCACTTGAACTGTATTTGCATCTTGTGCTTTCATTACTTGTACGTTCACTGCGTCTTTACCATTTGTTTTTGAAATAGAATCTCGTTCATCGCCCACAGTGATGTTAGCTAAATTTTTAAGTGGCACGCTTGGCATTTGACCATTTGTTCCTTTTAAAGAGCTATTCGTTTGCGATTGACTTGCACTAGATGATTGACTACCCTCTTGGCCAGTACTACTAATACTATTATCGTTAGAATCACTTGATTGTCCTTGGCCTGCTATAGAAAGCGGGATTTTTAAATCTTTTAATGCACTGACTGATTTAAATTGACCATCCACAACAAGGGATTTTTCATTATTTTCAAATTGGAATAAACCGAGTGGTGTTTCTCTTGTCGCTGTCTTAATGTAATTTTCAACATCCTCCGCAGATAACCTTACTTTATCCAATTCCTTTTGTTTAAATTTTAAAGTAACTTGACGGGTAGTTTGTCCATTCAGTTGTGCACTTTGAACACCATCAACAGTTTGAAGTTTAGGTATTAATTGTTCATTAATTTCCTTTGTAGTAGTTCTTAAGTCATTACTTTCATTTGTAAATGAGTAAGCTACAATAGGAAAAGCATCGATGGAATTACGTATTAATTCTGGTTCACTTACTCCATCCTTAAAATCGATTTTGTCTATTTCTTTTTTCAGTACTTCTTCAGCTTTATCCATGTCAGTTCCGTTGTTATATTCAACTTTCACAATTGAAGCATTAGATATCGATTGTGTTTCTACACTTTTTACATAAGCGAGTGATCTGACTTGTTTATCAATTTTCGAGCTAATTTCATCTTGTGTCGTTTGAGGTGTAGCGCCTGGCATCGTCGTTTGGACAGAAATAATTGGGTTTTCAACATCAGGTAATAATTCTAATTTAAGTTTAGCACTTGAATATATGCCACCTATAATAACTAAAAGAACCATTAAGAAAATAGCAAACTTATTACCTAATGAAAATTGAAGCATCTTTTTAATCATTTAGTTATTTCTCCTATAATAAGTTATTAATATTGGTAAAAAAATCTGAACGTTTCTTCATAGAATCGTTCAGACTAAATACTGTATCTACAATACTGTAAATTAATTATTTACGTTTTAATTTGCGAGAGAGTTTAATTTTGGCTTTTGTAAGTCTTGGTTTAACTTGTTCGATTAATTGATATAACGGTTGATTTAAGACATAATCAAACTCACCAATTTTTTCACTTAAATAAGTGCCCCATACACGTTTAAAAGCCCATAATCCATAGTGTTCAGAATCTTTTGATGGATTATTATCTGTGCCACCAAAGTCATACGTTGTTGCACCATGATCTCTTGCGTATTTCATCATTTCATATTGCATATGATGGTTCGGTAAGAAATCACGATAATCATTTGAAGAAGCTCCATATAAGTAATATGATTTTTTACCTGCAAACATAAGTAATGCGCCTGATAAATATACGCCTTCTGGATGTTCTTGATTTAATCTTTCTAAATCTTCTTTTAATTCAGTTGTCTTAGAAATCTTATTTTTTACATCATTTAATTTGTTAGCTGTTTTTTTATCATTTGGACGTGCTTCTGACTTCGCTTCTAGTTTAGCTTTTTCTGCTTCTTGAGCTTCTAGATCTTTATTCGTTTCATCAAGCACTTGTTGTGGCTCTAATTTCACTAAGAATAATTCTGCATCCCCATCTTCATGTAATGAGTCATAAATATTCTCAAAATAGCTAATATCACGTGTTAAGAAGCCATCACGTTCACCCGTAATTTGCATTAATTTCGCAAATGTTTTAAGCCCTTCACGATTTGAGTGTTCAACTTTAGTACCTCGTTTAAGCGCCAATCTAACTTTAGAACGATTACGACGTTCAAAGTTTTGAATAATTTCATCATCCGTCTTATCAATAGGTGTAATCATTGTCATACGAGGTTGAATATAGTCTTTTGATAATCCTTCTTTAAACCCTTTATGTTTAAATCCAAGCATTCTTAAATTTTTAAGTGCTTCTGTGCCATGTTCTACTTCAACATCTGGATCAATCTTAATCGCATACGCTTTTTCTTCTTTAGCGATTTTTTTTGTTTCATTTAAAAGTGCTCTCAGTACATCTCTATTATTATAATCGGCTACGAATCCACGTGATACATAACATAATGTAAATGGTAACTTCGGTATCTTTTTAAATAATAACTGTCCTACACCTTTAATTTCACCATTTTCACCTACTGCCACACGTTTTGAATACCATCCAGTTAAGCGCTTTGTCTCTGCCCACTTTGTCAGTTGCAATAAATCACCATTCGGATGAGTTTTTACAAATTCGTCATGTTCCTGATTTGTGATATTCATCTTTTCCATGCTATATAAAACTCCTTTATCTTTGCATTACTTATCATTATACATTGTAGATTTGAGAGTGTCGACAAACTCATAATAGAAGTTGAATTTTCTTCAAAAAGCTATTCTTTTTGTTATACTTAATGAATGAAAAACACTACTATTTTTTATTAAAGAGGTTTTTAAAATTGAGAAATATAATTTTACTTATATTTATTGTATGTAATGCTATTGCAATAATTTATACAATGGCTCATCCTTTAACTATAAATTTTTTTAGTCTGAGAGTGATGTTTGTCGCTTTATCACTTGTACTTACCATTTTATTTATATTATTAAAAACAAATCGTTTTTCTTTAATATTAAGCTTAATCTCTCTAGTACTAGTTTTTATTCATATTGCTTTTATCGCACATAGTACTTATACCTATCTATTTAATTAGTTCCTTCATTCGGTTCGAAACGATATTTGGCTCCTTTAATAATAATTGAATAAGGAGTCGTAGTTTCATTATCTTTAAAAACAATGGTATTGTATCCAGATTGAGCCGCATCTTGAATCCGATAAACGATAGTATCCCCCTCTAATTTTAAGTCAGTGTAGTTCTCATTTTCTTCTATAATGTCCATATTAAACCAGCTTTGCCACTTAGTTAAGGTTTTAGAGCGTTTAGAACTATCTATAATAATTTTATCAATTTTAAATTGTTTCTGAAAAAATGAGTCTAAATTTTGCATATGATCGACTTTATTTTTATTCCACTCAATAAAAAAAGGTGGCCTAACCATATAGTCGGGATCAGCGATATAGAGTAACTTCCATCTTATCTTTTCACCCTTTTTATCTTCTCTGTCCATATGTATAGGACCAATCGTATCAATATGACGTTCGTTTAAAGATTGTTTTACCCTCTCTATATCTTCCGTTCTAAATGCCATTGTTTTAAATCCTTGCTTAAAATCATCTTGAACAATTTTCGTTGCAAAAGCGACTCTACCCTCTTCAGTTTTAGCTTCTTTCTTTAACTTTTCGACATCTTCAACATCTAAGAGTTCGATGTAATTTCCATTTATATAAGTTAAACGATTGAAAGTGCCATATTGATGATGCTTGCCTCCAGAATGAATTTTTAATAACTCACCTGGATATTTAAATCCTTTTAATTGATCGACGTAATGAATCATATGATCAAATTTCAACTTCATTTATCAATATCCCCTTTACTAATTTAAACTTAATTGTATTTTAACAAATTTCACTATACTTTACTCTATAACTTATATTTAGTGTTGAAAAATGAATGAAATCGGCGTATAATATTTTTCGTCATCAATTAGTTAGCCTTGCTAACTATTTTTGAGGGAGATAATTCAAAATGCTCACAAATGAATTTTTTAATAGTTTTATTGGTATTTATCGTCCTTATATTAAACGTACTCAATCTATATTAGATCAGTTTGGTCTACATACAGGTCAGTGGTTAGTGCTTAAAGATATTGCTACATATGACCAAACGACTTTAGTTCAAATATCTAAACGTCGTTTTATTGAAAAACCAACTGCGCGTAAAATTATTAAAGTACTATTTGAAAAAGATTTACTTTTGGTTACTCCAGGTACTGACAAACGTGAAAAGCTATTAAGTTTATCTGAAAAAGGACAGCAATTATTTGAGAACATTAATGCTTGTATTACACCTATTCAAGAAGATTTAATCCATCAATCTAATATATCTAATGATGATTTGGATCACGTCATAGCAATTATGAAAAAATTACATAACACATTATTGAAGGGGGATCCTCATGAATCAGACTAGTACTACTAAACAACCTATTTTTACTAAAAGTTTTACGATCAATTTTATGATTAACTTCTTTGTTTATTTGTGTATGTACTTATTATTAGTTATCATCGCTGATTATTCTAAAACATCCTATCATGTGTCAGACAGCTTATCTGGACTTGTTGTAGGACTATTTATTATCGGATCATTGATTGGACGTTTTGGAACGGGAAAGTATGTCAATCGTTTTGGTCCTAAAAAGATTTTAATTGCTGGTTTAATTTTTCTAATCATTACTCAGTTACTTTATTTTATCTCTGGATCGATAACCATCTTGATGTTAGTACGACTCCTAAATGGAATTGCTACAGCTATCGCAACGACAGCTACAGGTACAATTGCTGCACATGTTACCCCTGTAGAACGTAAAAGTGAAGGCATTAGCTTATTTTCACTAAGTCTTGTTCTTGGATCAGCCATTGGTCCTTTCTTTGGAATTTTATTATTGAAATCATTCTCAATTAATTTACTATTTCTTATCTGTCTTATACTAGGAATTGCAAGTTTAATTGTTTCAGTCTTTATTAAAATTGACTTTAATCCTACTAAAAATGCAATTGATAGAAAAGTAGCCCAAGCTTCTGGTTTCAACATTCATAATTTCATTGCTAAAGAAGCTGTACCAGTAGCAATTGTGATGATGATTATCGGGTTGAACTATGCTTCAATCCTAACATTCTTAAAATCTTTTGCTGAGCAACGTCATTTGTTAGAAGCATCTAGTTATTTCTTTATTTTCTATGCGGTCGCTTCATTAATCACTCGACCTATTGCTGGTAGGATGATTGATGCAAAAAATGAAAATGTTGTGGTTTATCCAGCATTTCTTGCCTTAATTATCACATTTGTCTTATTAGTATTTAGCTATAATGGTTGGGTATTATTACTTGCTGGCGTGTTCTTAGGTATTGGCTATGGAAATCTCTCTTCTTCTATGCAAGCCATTGCAATTAAAGTGTCACCTTCAAGTAAATATGGAATTGCAACTTCAACTTACTTTATTGGATTAGATATTGGTATTGGTTTTGGTCCATCGTTGCTTGGATTATTTACAGGTTCAATCACGTATACTCAAGTTTATTTCATTATGGCTATTGTAGCCGCTTTATGTACGGTACTTTATTTAATTGTTCATGGTAGAAAAGTGAATGGTAATACGTATTAATCTTTCATTTAATATATAAAAAGAAGCACCCCTATGATTCGTTATAGAATATTAGAGGTGCTCTTTTTATTTAATTAATTTGCAATACTAATAGCTTCAATTTCATTTTTCATTTTATCTAATACTTTTTGTTGCGACGCATTAAAGAAATAAAATACTTGTCGTTCATCTGTTTCAGAACGTAATTTAGAAATTAATTCTTTCTTGTAAATTTTGCGGATGATGACGTCAATTTTACTTGTATCCCATAACATTTCAAAATGTAATGTATCGCGTAACTCTTTTCCGCTAATTTTTTTACCTTCATACACTTTAAATAAAACAACAAATTCCTCAATAGAAATTTTATACGTCATTTTCAACCAATGCTTCAATTGACTAAGTTCTCTTTCCGCTTCAATAAAGCGAGTCACTTTATTATTCATAGTACATGCCTCCAAAGTTGATTCTAAGTTGTATAAATACATAATATAATAAAATTGCTTAATTTAATTATATAACATATGCACAATTTAATCTATTACAAATATTAATTTATATCTGTTTAGTGATTAATATAAATTACTTTGAAATTATTAAAATTAATTAAAAATACTATCAAATTAAAATACAGAAGTAAGTGATATCACATATGATTATCACTTGCTTCTGTATAGATTAACCACCAATATAATTCATATTAATTTTCTTTCGTTGTCGATTTCTTACTGTTTGTTCTGTTCGTTCATCTGAATAACGATCATCACGTGCTTGCCATAATGAAATGAGCGTGTCTTTTAATTTTTGATGTGTAGCACCACTACGCAATAATGATTTAATATCAAAACCATCAATCACACTAAATAAACATCCATAAAATTTCCCATCAGATGATAATCTTGCTCTTGTACAAGTAGAACAAAATGAAGCTGAAACACTTGTGATTAGACCAAACTGTGCACCATTATCTTTATGTCTATAATATGTGGCAACTTCACCAAAATATTTAGGTGGAAGAGGTTCTATATCAAACTCTTCTTCAATAGTAGATAGCATTTCTTCTTTCGTAACAACTTTACTAAAATTCCAACCATTATCATTACCTACATCCATAAATTCAATGAATCTTATTTGAATATGTTTATCTTTAAAATATTCAACCATAGGTAGGATTTGATCATCATTAATTCCTTTTTGTATCACTACATTTACTTTTACATGAAATCCAATAGATATTGCATAATCAATTTGTTGCAAGATGGTAGAAGCTTTAATGTTACGGTTATTGATTGCTTGAAATACTTCATCATCAATTGCATCTAAACTTACATTAATTCTACGCAATCCTGCATCATACAACTTTTGACCATGTTTTTTTAAAAGTAAACCATTAGTGGTCATACCAATATCTTCAATACCTTCAATATGATTAAGTTTTTCAATTAATTTATATAAATCACGTCGTAATAAAGGTTCTCCACCAGTAATTCTTAATTTTTTCACGCCTAATTCAGCATAAACTTTGGCAATTGTTGTAATTTCATCAAATGTAAGTAATTCCTCTTTAGGTAAAAAAACAAAATCATCACCAAATATTTCTTTTGGCATACAATAATCACATCTGAAATTACAACGATCTGTTACAGAAATTCGTAGATCTCTTATAGGACGTCCTAATTTATCTTTAATTTGGATCGTCATTAACGTGTCCCCCTTTAATCATTAATCTGATGAAGTAAAGTATTCAAATCATCTTGATAATTAATATTTTTAGACCAATTTTTTAAAGGCTGAACCTCTTTAGTATCTAGAAAACATGTTATCACATTTTTATATACATGCTGTAAACTATAATCATTAGAATTGAGTGCTTTTTCAATATTCGAAATGACTCCTCGACTATAAAAAGCAATGGTCGGTATAGGTTTATCATCGTCTGAATAAGCTATAATATCGGCTTGATGTTCCATACGCTGTGAAATTGTAAATTGATATAGTTGACTTATTGCTTCTTTAGTAATCATAGGAGTATCTACAGAGACCACAAAAAATAATTCTTCATTATTATAATGTTTCATAACTGTGTAGATTCCTGATAACGGGCCTTTATCTGCATGTGTTTCTTCATCTACCATAATATGTTTATACTCAAATTCATTCTTAAGTTGTTTGTTTGTACTTATAATAATATCGTCAAATAAATTCGTTTCTGTTAATGTGTTAATAATTCGTTTATAGAACATTTCCCCGTGAATACAAGCAAATGCTTTAGGACTACCAAAACGTTTAGAGTGTCCCCCAGCTAGAATAATTGCTTTCATATTTAACCACCACTAACTGGAGGTATTAACGCAACAACATCATCTTGCTTTACAATATCATTAAGTTGAACAAATTCTTCATTTACAGCTACTTGAAATTTTTTATCACGAATGGATGGGTGACGTTCAAATAATAATTCTTTAAACGTTTCTACTGTAATATCTTCTATTAAATCAATGTCTTCTGAATTCATTTCTAATATTTCTTTTATTTCTGCAAAATATAATACTCTCATTTAAGCCTCTCCTTTAGTTGCTTGACTATAATCTCCTCTTTGATGTCCCTGCCATTCTGCACCGTCTTCCCAAATTTCTTTTTTCCAAATTGGCACAACTTCTTTAATTCTTTCAATCGCATACTCATTTGCACGATAGGCATCTTTACGATGTGGCGAAGAGACAGCAATCAATACTGCAATATCAGAGATTTGTAGGGGACCAATACGATGTACAATCGTTGTTATCGTTCCTGGCCAACGCTGTGTAATTTCTTCTCCAATTTGTTCTAGTTTTTTTTGAGCCATTGGAACATAAGCTTCATACTCAAGATATTCTGTTTTCACCCCTTTAGTCCATTCGCGAACATGACCTGTAAATACAACAACAGCTCCTTGATGTTCATTTAAAGTAAATGTTCTATATTGTTCGGGCTCAATTGGATTCGTCACGATTTCAAATTGTTTCATTTTTATGTTCATCCTTTCGTTTCATCCATTTTAGTAACCATTGCTCATAGTTTTTTAAAGCATTCTCATTATTATAATTATAAAAATATTGAACATGTGTAAGAAGTCTCAGTTCTTCTAATTCTTCTTGGGTTTTATATACCACTATTTTGTCATAATCCTCATTTTTAAACCCTTCAACTAAAATAACGTCATAACTAATAGTTACACTTTCTTTTATCAGTTGTTCAAGCGACGGCTGATTTCTACGTGTTACTGTTTGTTGATAAGCAGATCCTTGAACAATACTCTGATCTGCACCAGCTTCAAAATGTTTCATATGATCCACATTAGATGATTGAAGTGTAATATCATCTTTTTCATGTCCGTGATGTTTAATCGTCACAATGTGATAGCCTTGAGATTTTAAAAATGTAATAGATTGTTGTAACAACGTTGTTTTACCCGAATCTTTAAAACCAACTATTTGTAAAATCATAATGATAGTTCCTCTTCGAAAACATTCGATTCAGTTAAAATAACATCTACCGTATGGCCGGCTTTAAATCCTCTTGTACCCCCTGGCAACATAATCATTGCATTACTATGTGCTATTGCTACCACAGCACCCGATTTATTAAATCCGGATGGAACCACAGTCGCACAATTATGAGTAAAAGATGCAGTTGCTCGAATAAATCTTGTAAATGGATTGGCTTTCGCAAAATCTTCCATTAATGTTGCTTTCACAACTTGAGGGTAAACTGCTTTGGCTTGCATCATATGTTGCACTGCTGGTTTAACAAATAATTCAAAACCAGTAAAACAAGCCGATGGATTCCCTGATAAACCAAATAAATACGTCTTATTTGCAACTGCCACAGTTGTCACACTTCCAGGACGCATCGCAATTTTATTAAATAACACTTCTGCTTGAATTGCTTTGTATATCTTTGGTAAAAAGTCATAATCTCCTACCGAAACGCCTCCAGTAGTAATGACAATATCATGATCTTTCATTGCTTTAGTGATGACTTGAATACTACTTTCTAAGTCATCTTGTTGTATACTATAAGGCTCTATCGTTAATCTCATTTTATCAGCTAACGCTTGTATCATCGGACCATTAGAATTTCTAATTTTTCCTGGTTGTAATTCTTCGTCTACATTCAATAATTCGCTTCCAGTAGCAATAACTGCAATACTTGGTTTTAAAAATACAGGCACTTCTGTATAACCATAGGTCGCTAGTACTGCAATAGCTCCAGGATTAATGACTTGTCCTTTTTTTAAAACGATATCTCCTGTTTTAGTTTCTTCTCCTTTTAGCGACACATTTTCATTCTCTTCAAAAGGTTTTCTAATCGTAAATGTATCTCCATTTTCCACAGTTTGTTCAAACATCACTACTGCATCTGCACCCTCAGGAATTTGAGCGCCTGTCATAATACGAACTGCTTCATTTTCTCCAACTGTTTTATGAGATACTGTGCCTGCACCAATATGATCTATCACTTTAAACGTTTTACGATTTTTTGAAAAGGCACCAGCCGAATCTTCACTTCTTATAGCAAAACCATCATACGGCGATTTATTGAAACGTGGTATATCATAAGTTGCTACAATGTCTTCTGCTAAGACATATCCTAAACTGTCCTCTAATGATATATTATTTTGTTGAGTATATATATCTTGTTTTACAATACGTTCAATTGCTTCTTTAATAGGTATTGGTTTTCTTTTTTCAACTACCATTTTATCAACTCCAATTACACGATAAATTCATGCTATACTATTTTATAAACTCAGTAAGATAATGATGTACTCATTAAAAATAAATGTTTATAACTTTATTTATATGTTATGATTTTTTAGATATTTCTATAGGAGGCTATTTATGTCAAATTTTACACATATCAATCATCAAGGTAATGCAAAAATGGTTGATGTTTCTAATAAAAGTATTACAAAACGTATCGCTAAAGCGCATTCAAGCATCACAGTGAATGAGACGATTTACCGTCAAATTATAGACAATACAAATAAAAAGGGTAATGTACTTAATACTGCTCAAATTGCAGGTATAATGGCTGCTAAAAATACATCGACTATTATTCCTATGTGTCATCCATTGCCCTTAACTGGAATAGATATTGAATTCTCTTGGAATCAAGCAAACACACCACGCCACTATCAATTAAGCATTACTGCTACGGTTTCTACTACAGGTAAGACTGGTGTTGAAATGGAAGCTTTAACAGCTGCTTCAGTTACAGCTCTCACAGTATATGATATGACAAAAGCAGCTGATAAAGGAATGATCATTGGTGACACATACCTTGAATCAAAATCTGGAGGTAAATCTGGAGATTATCACCGTCAATTAGATTAATCTTTATGATTTTCTTCTATTATGATAGTCATAAGCAGCATTTTCAATTAGGGAAACCTATGATTTACAATGCTTTTTATGACTATTTTATTTATGGAGTTCATAAACCATATGATTTAATTCCGGAATAATGAGTTTAGTCATTGCTAACTTTACTGCCCCAGTTGATCCCGGCAACGTAAAGATTAATTTACTCATAACTGTTCCCGCTAATGCTCTTGAGAGAAGCGCTTTTGTTCCTACATCTTCCGTATAACTTAAATATCTAAAAAGTTCGCCGAATCCTTCAATTTCTTTATCTAAAAGTGGTTTTACAGCTTCTATAGTCACATCACGTTGTGCTATACCAGTGCCTCCAGTCGTTATAATGACATCAATATCTGATGCTAACCATTCGTCAATTTGAGATTGGATGTCTTCCTTGTCATCTTTAATGATATGATAGTGTTCTTCTGTCACTTCTATATTCAGTTCTTTCAAACACTTTTGAACTAATTGACCGCCTTTATCTGTTTCTTTATTTCGTGTATCAGAAATTGTTAACACTGCACATTGAATTGTTTTTTTAACTTCTTTGTTATCATGCTGATGCATCATCATTCTCTCCTTATCCAAATAGTTGATTGATTAAATGTATTGCTTCAGATTTCTTAGTTGTACCATGAATCAACATTCGCCCACCCTCAAAATATACAATTCTATGTTTTTTAAATTCAAATACTAACATATATTGGTTTTCATGGTAACGAATATCGAGTGCTGTAAGAAAATCAACTAATACTTTTTTTGTAATGTCTTTATTTTCATATTGAACTGTATCTCTACCACACAAAGTTGCATATGAAGTCGAATGAGCATATAAATATGGAAAGCTAGCATTCTTACCACAAGTTGGGCAATCATCACGACGCATTTTACTATAACCAAAAGAACAATGTGTATTCTCCCAAATATCTCCATATGTCAGCTTTGTGGGAATCTGTTTACCAATCAATATCTTTAAAGCATCCCGTAATTGAAAACTTGTGGTCATCGTTACGGCTGGCTGAATCACACCGACAGTATCACATGTCAGATTTATAACTGGTAACTGAGGCATTAAACAATTAAAGCAAGGGGTTTGACCTGGAATAAATGCAGTTTCTACATAGGTACTTTGAACTACTCCACCATAAATCCAAGGAATGCGATATCTATAGGAAAAATCATTGATTAATTGTCTTGTTTCAAAATTATCCGTTGCATCAATAATCAAATCTACACTCGTTGCATATTGCTCTAAAAATTGGGCATCTACATGTTCAATATAAATATGCATTTTTATATCAGAACGAATATGTCTTAAGTGATCTTGTGCAGCAACCACTTTTGGCAACATACGATCTGCATCACTTTCTGTAAACAATGTCTGTCTTTGTAAATTACTATATTCAATATAGTCTCTATCCACAATAGTCAACTCTTGAATACCAGCACGAACAAGTCCTTCAGCTACATGGGTACCCAAAGCGCCCATTCCAACAATCAATACATGTTTCTGATTAATGGTTTGTTGTCCATGTTCTCCAATATCTTTAAATAAAATTTGTCTTGAATAACGTTCTTGAGTCATTATTTGAAACCTCTCTCAACATTCTCTCTTCTTTTTATTATAACGAAATAGGAGTAGGACAGAAATCTAAAACGTTCTAAACTTCGATATCCTACTCCTATTTATTTAATTTGAATAATTTCATCTGCTAATACTTCTGCTTCATAATTAGAGTGCGTTACAAAAATAATAGGTATACACCATTCCTCATGAATTTGCTTAACTAGATGGATGCCTTCATCTCTAGAAATATCATCTAAACTTGAAAAAGGTTCATCAAGTAAAATTAAATTGGGTTTCGTGCTTAAAGTTCGCGCGAGTGCTACACGTTGGGCTTCCCCACCAGACAGTGTCGGCGGAAATTGATTTATTAAATGGCTAATATTTAAACGTTGAATAAGCTCATCAATATGTTTAGACTGTTTAGTCATAAATGTAATATTCTGAAGAACCGTCATGTTAGGAAAAAGTTGATAATCTTGAAATAAATAGCCAATTTGGCGTTGTTGAATCTTTACATTAATATGGTTTTCAGTATCCACTAATAGATGATTATCAATATTGATATAAGCCTCATCTGGTTGTCTTAATCCCGCAATGATATTTAATATTGTCGTTTTTCCAATACCGGAGGGACCTTGTATTGCATATATTTTAGCTTTTGTATCTTCAATGTTAATATGAATCAACGTTTGCTTTAACTGATGTTGTAATTTAACTTGTAACATCTAGTCTACCTCCTGAACTTTATCACGATTCGCAAAATTCAACATACTAATGACTGTAATAGAAAATGCAACGAGTACAAGTACCCATAACCATGCCTGATTCTCTTTTCCTTGTTCTACTAAAAAATAGATTTCCAGTGGCAGAGTATTGGTTTTATTTGGAATATATCCTGCAACCATCAATGTTGCACCAAATTCTCCAATAGCTCTCGCAAAACTCATCATAATACCCGCAATAATTGAGCGTTTAGATAATGGTAGAATTAAACGATAGAAGATTTTACGTTCACTTGCTCCCATTGTTCGTGCAGTATTTAACATTTTAGGATTAATACTTCGAAATCCTTGAATAGTATGTTGGTACATCAGTGGAAAACTAACAATGACAGATGCAATTACTGCACCTGTCATTGTAAATACTACGGGTAAGTGAAGTACATTTTGAAAGAATTGGCCCACAAATGTTCTAGGTGAAAAAACAATAATAAGTATAAACCCTAGTACTGTCGGTGGTAAAACAATAGGTAATAATATTAAGCTTTCAAGAAATTGAGTTGCATGCCCTTTTCTTTTATATAACGTTCTACAAATAAAAATTCCTAATATAGAGACAATTATCGTACTGATAAATCCTACTTTAATAGAAATCCATAGAGGTGTTAAATCAGGCATATGTCATCCCCCTATACTTTAAAGTGATATTCTTTTAAAATATCTTTCGCTTTTTTAGATTTTAAAAATTCTATCCATTCTTTAGCAAATTTGTTATCTGATGTTGCTCCCGCTTCATAAGTGATAGGTTTTTTCAAATCCGCTTTTTTAATCTCATTTACTTTATCTGTTCTTTCATTATTCGTATATAAATCGGTCTCATATACAAATCCCATTTGAGTATTACCTTTTTCAACGTAATTTAATACTTGTTTAACGTCTTTGGCATATACAATTTTATCTTTTACATCACTATATAAATGTTGATTATCTAAATATTGTTTCGCATATTTACCTGCTGGTACAGTTTTCACTTCACCAATAGCTAATTTTTCGTTGTCTTTTAAATCTTTTACTGAAGCTTGATCACTGTTTTTATCACCAATCAATACTAACTGATTATGTGCGTATTTATATGTACTATGAGCTTGATTATGTTTTTTCAACATATCTACATCTTTCGTATTTGCAGACATAAAGACATCAGTTGGCGCACCTTTTTCAATTTGTTGTCTTAATGCCCCTGATCCACCATAATTAAATGTTACATTTACATTTTTATGTGTTTTTTCAAACTCTTTCTTTAATGCTTTACTTACATCACTTAAACTTGCTGCTGCTGAAACTTTCAATTCAGTTTTAGGATTATCACTATTATTTGACTTTGAAGATTGCTTGCTATTGTCATTATCTTTTGAATTTGAACAACCTGCTATAATGATAATGAAAGTCCCTAACACCGCTAATAATCGTTTTACAGTCATTTATTTTTATGCCCCCTATTCAATCAAATATTATACGCTTTTTATATCTTTTGAACAGTTTTACCGTATTTTATATTTATTTCTAAATTTTAAAATATAAAGTTTTATATAATCATTCAATATTGAAATACTTTTTGTGAATATAATGATACAGTATAAAGTAGTTATAACCAAAGGGGAGACATTCATGGATAAAGATGCCGTTCAAAATCAACCAATTATTAGGTATGAAGATGAGCAACTCATCGAAACTGAAGACAGCTATGTAACCGAATTTCCATTAACGATTATGGTAAATGGAAAAGAATTTGCTACAGTAATCTGCAGTCCGACACATTTAGAAGAGTTAGTCATAGGATTTTTAGCATCTGAAGGAGCCATTTATAAAAAAGAAGAAATTAAACATTTACAAATTGATGATAGTAAAGGGTTTGCTCATGTAGAATTAACTAAGTCATTAAGCGACCGTTTTGAGTATTCTACAAAGCGCATGGTTGCTTCATGTTGTGGAAAAAGTCGAGAATTTTATTTTCAAAATGATGCAGCAATTGCTAAAACGTCTATGTCTAATATCATTCTCACTCCAAGACAAATTTTAAATATGATGACAGGTTTACAAAGTGCAAGTACCTTATTTAAACAAACAGGTGGCTTGCATAACGCAGCAATTAGTGATGGTGAGGCATTTTTTGAACATCGTCAAGATATAGGTAGACATAATGCCTTAGATAAACTTTACGGTTTTTGTCTTACTCATCAAATTCCTGTTAGAAATAAAGTACTTATTTTTAGTGGACGCATATCATCTGAAATTTTACTAAAAGCAGCTAAAATCGGTGTCGGTGTTATATTATCAAAATCTGCACCTACCACATTGGCAATAACACTGGCACATGACTTAAATATTACTGCTATTGGTTTTATTAGAGGTGATTCTTTTAACATTTATAGTCATCCAGAACGTATAAAAGGAGTGAATTAGAATTTATTATAAATTCATTTTTCACTCCCTACTTTTATTTATATCGCATCTTCTTTGACTATCTGATATTGAAAGCTTTGAAAAATATAGCCTTGCTTTATATACATGTCTTTTGCTGTATCATCGCCATCTGCCACTAATATGACTGGTCGAGAACCGGCTAAATGGCCTACATAGGACTGCATCGTAGTACCTATTCCTTTATGACGATAGTCTTCTAAAACGCCGAACCCATCAATTTCAACAGTTTCATCTGTAACTATAACATCCAAAATCCCCACAGGTTTATGAAGATAATATGCAACTATACGAGTGACGTCATCTATTTGCTTTAATATTGCTTCTCTCGTTCGTTCTTCACTTTCTTTAGTAAACGCTTCGCCATACGGTTTTGAAAATTCATTGTAAACACTTAGATAATATTCCATATTGAATGAAGTTACAGGTTCAATATCTACCTGAATATTGCTCTCAAATTGTTTTAATGTAGCACTGTCTATCGCATACAATTCAAGTAGTTTTAATTGAAATCCTTCATTGCGTATCGCTTCTAACCATGTAGAATGAAGTAATTGGTTTTCTGGAAATGTAAAAGATAAATGAGAAGAATGTTGTTTTTTATGCAAAATTCGTTGTTTCTCCATATCTGCATACCACTGATTAATTGAAGGTAACGTTTTGTACTGCCACTTATTCATGTGATATGTAATTGGATCAGAAGGTGTTAAATATATAATATTCAACTCATCTTCTAAGTATATTTTTCCATTTTCTTTAATCTGCTTCATTGTTATGTGTGTCATAGCAACCATCACCTTACTATGTATATTTTGTACTATTATATCAAATTCTTAAAACGTGAATGGTTAAGTAATGTTGTACCAATCAAGCTTGCAATAATCGCTTTAATGATATCTCCTGGAACAAATGTAAATGACAATAAGAATGCTTTACTTATAGGCATATGTATAATGAACCCCATAATGATTGTTCCTACAATATCTAATAATAAAACACCAAATACAAGCATACCAATAAATAATGTAAAGAAATTAATATGATTTTTAAAACGATCTCTTACTAAACCTATAAGATATGCCACTACTGGATATAAGAATAAAAATCCTGCTGAAGGACCTGCAAACACACCTATTCCGCCACGTCCACCTGATAATAATGGTAAACCTGTGGCTGCTAATAATAAGAAGATAATAACACTGAGTGCGCCATATTTACGTCCTAATATAACTCCTGCTAAAAAGATACCTATATTTTGTAATACAATTGGTACGGGCATAAATGGTAACGGTATTCCGGGTACTAGGCCTAAAATACAAATAACCGCTGTCATTAACGCTGTATATACTAAATTTTTTGTACTCATTTGATTTCCTCCTTTTATGAAGAAAATTATACCACTTATGTAAACTATTTTATATAAAAAGTTTACATTTGAAGTTAATGAGATACTTTTTTAGCTAAAGACGTGATATAGTTGAAGAATTCGTCATGATTGACATGATTAACGACACGCACTATACGTCCATCATCACTCTTATATGTACGTCCTTGACTTGGTCCTTTTGTATATACATCTACTTTAAGTTCTATAGAATCTGTTAAGCTTTCTTTACCAATTTGAGCAGTCGTCAATACATCCCATAAAAAATAAGTAGAGTTTGTGACAAAATGAGTAAGAGGAGGTACAGCTGCATAACTGATTCCTAAAAAATCAACTCCTATAAACTGACGTTGATTTGCCCACATTTGACGAATAGCTGGCGTCAATGGTACTTGATTAGTGCTTTCTAACGCTACCATTTCTATCTTGATAGACGTATCAAATATTGTTTTAACAGCTTCAGGATCCCAAAAAGCATTCCATTCAGCTGTGCCATCATGTTCGGGTTCTTCCACATTTCCCTTTTCTAAAAATGTTCCTCCCATCCAAACTAACTTTTCAATATTGTTTACTATTGCTTTATCATGTTTGATTGCTTTGGCTAAATCGGTTAACGGACCAGTAAACAATAAAGTCACCTTTTCTTTACTATTATTTAATACATTAATAATATCCTCATAAGCTTCAAATGTACTCGTTACAGAACGTTTATCAATCCATTTCTCATTTAAAATAGGAAGCGCATCCATAAAAAAGGCATGCATTCTCCAGTCTTTCGGAAAAGGGTTAACTCCTCTTTCATATGAAGGAGCTACATCAATAGATAAATTTGAAAAACGATTTATAATTTTACATGAAGCACTTAGAGAAGGTTCTAAATAACAATCTGCACCGATTGTACTTACACCTACTAATTCAACATTATCCATTTGTAGTAATAAGAATAGTGATATTAAATCATCAACGCCGCCATCATGATTAAAATATATTTTAGTCATTAAATCCCTCCAAAAATATGTAAAAAAGAGGCTGGGACATAATTTCTAACA